>CADBNR010000057.1 GCA_902796035.1 uncultured Bacteroidales bacterium
ACCCCATAACTCCCTCAACGCAAGAGGGAATCTGCCTGACGAATGACCGCCCTATCATTAACATTTATTATTAAACAAGCTCTAAAATTATTATGATATGGGACAGCTTAAATATAAGGGATACACAGGATCGGTGGAATACAGCGCAGAGGATAATTGTTTGTATGGTAAAGTGCAAGGATTAAGTGGCACCCTTATATCGTATGAGGGCACCACTACCGATGAAATCAAAGCTGATTTTGAAGGAGCAATAGACGATTATCTTGAAAGTTGCGAATGCCGTGGAATCACACCAGCCAAACCTTATAGCGGTCGGTTGGTATTGCGTATGCCTTCCGAACTACACGGCAAAGTCGCCTCCGCAGCTGCTGCGGCAGGCACAACCATAAACGATTACATTAATAAGGCTTTATCTCATGAGCTACAGCTCAATCCAGCTGTAGGATAATGCATTCTTATTCTTCTTCGATGAAGTCGGAGGGAGTGCCGTATGATGCCGGCGGCTCGTTGGCTATAGAGGCGGCTGGATCGACAGCGGGGTTCGGAAGCAGGGGCGTGAGTTCGCGGTGGTAGTACCGGAGCAGGAAACGGAGGTCGTCCCAGGCCGGTTCGCCTCCTATCGCCTCGCGTACGCCGGATATCGTATTCGGCAGTATGGGCGTGTCATCGAGATATGCCTTCACTCGCTCGCGCAATTCCGCATCAATATTCTTCCGGACGTATTCTTCCAAGTCCTGATCGTCTAAGGTTTTAAGCAAGTGCCCGGTGATGGTGCTTCTGACAAGACCGCGTATCTCGGCTATCTCGCTCACACTTTTGCCTTGACGGTACAGTTCAAGAGTAATCTCCGTGGTGGGCTTCTTTACAGGTTTGGGAGATTTGGGAGGAGTGGGAGTATTGGGAGTATTGGGAGTTCTGACAGTACGACGCTGTTTATTCGCAGGCATCGGGGTGTCGGGCCATGCGTAGTTCTCGGGATGCACGTAACGGTCTATCTCCTCGAATTCTTCGTCAGACAACATCGGCTTGCTGTCCGACAGCGTTGTCTTGCGCGCTTTCTTCTTGGTTTCACGCGTGGACTTGGGGGTGACGTTGCGCAGCATCACCTCGGCTTTCAAATCAAGGTAAACATCGATGTTGAATTGCCTGCTGATGAAATTATTCAGCAGCATACGCTTGGCTGTAAGAAGGTCCTCGAACAGTTCGAGACGGTCCTGAAGCTTGGAGCGAACGGTCTTGTTGTCGCTGTTGCGGATGGCTTTGGTCGCCAGCTCCACAATCGGTTTAAGCTGGCCGACGAAATACTTGCAGGCGGCCTGGACACGCTCGCCCAACACCTGCTCGGAACGCGAGCCTTCCATCGCCAGGTGCGAATACTGATGGCGGAACGTGTCGGCCACTTTGTTTATCTCGCGGCTCTTTGTCTCATACATCTGCACCCAGTCCTGCACTATGGCCGGGAACTTACGCATGAAGTTCTCCTGATACAGCCGCATCACGCCCTCCATAGCCGCGAACATCTGCCGGAAATTGAACAGATCATCCAGCAGACCGACTTTATATTGCCGCTCCAGCATGTCGAGATGCGACTCGTCTATGTCGTCGCAGTTATGGTCGTTGTAGAATCGGTCGACCGACGCGTCATTGATTATGGAAGATAGCGAAACAGGATTAACCAGCACCAGTCCCTGCAGCGTACGGCACCGCGACAAGGCCACGTACGTCTGTCCGTGCGCGAAACTGCGTTTCACGTCGATTATGGCGCGGTCAAACGTCAGGCCCTGGCTCTTGTGTATGGTAACGGCCCAGGCCAACTTCAGCGGATACTGCGTAAATGTACCTTCCTTATGCTCCACTATCTCCTTCGTCTCGGGATTGACGGTGTACGAGATATTGTCCCAGTCCACGGGCTGCACCTGAATCAGCTCGCCCCCTTCCTGCGGACGTACCGCCACGCCGTATTCCTCGTCGATGGCCACGACCTGACCTATCATGCCGTTGTAATAGGCGCGGTCCATACCCGTATCGTTCTTTATGAACATCACCTGCGCGCCGACCTTAAGGGTCAGCTCCGGATCGGCAGGATATGACGTTTCGGGAAACTTACCCTCGATATGGCATTCGAACACATGCGGCTGCGCGGGGAGTTCGTCAAGTTTCTGCCGGTTTATGTCGTTGGCTATGCCGTTGTGCGTGGTGAGGCGTATATAGCCCTCATCGTCGCCCGGATTGAAACCGGGGATGCAACGGGAGTTCAGTTTGTCGAGCACCGCCTTGTCGGCACGGTTCTCGCGTATGGCGTTGAGCATCCCGAGGAAGTCGGCGTCTTTCTGACGAAACACTTCGTTTAGTTCCACCGTCTCGTACGGCAGCTGCTGCAACGCCACGGAATCAAAGAAGAACAGCGACTTGTAACGTCCTTCCAACAGGTGCCGTTCCTCCTCCCTGACCACCGGCGCCAGCTGCTGCAGGTCGCCTATGAGCAGGAGCTGAACGCCGCCGAAGGGCTTTGTGCGGTCGCGCAGACGTCTCAGCACGTCATCCACGGCATCCAGCAGGTCGGCGCGTACCATCGACACCTCGTCAATCACAAGCAGGTCCATGCCACGGATGATGCGCAGCTTCTCCTTGCTGTACGAGAACTTGCGGCGCGTACCGTTGTTCATGCCGGGCACGAACGGACCGAAATCCAGCTGGAAGAAGCTGTGCAACGTCACGCCGCCGGCATTGATGGCCGCTATGCCGGTCGGGGCGCACACCACGATGCGCTTGCGGCTCGACGCGCGCAGATTGCGCAGAAAGGTGGTCTTGCCGGTTCCGGCCTTACCTGTAAGAAACAGACTCGTTCCGGTTCCTTCTATTATGCGGCGAGCAAGCTCAAGCCTTTCATTCGTCTTCTGTTCCATGGATTTCCTTGATTTGGTGATATGTCCGGATCCACACCCGGACAGATCTTTATTACTTTTTATGTGCGATCATGTACTGTGCAATCTGCACTGCGTTGAGTGCGGCGCCCTTCTTGATCTGATCGCCCACCACCCAGAAGCTTAAGCCGTTGGGATTGGCTAAGTCCTTGCGCAGACGGCCCACATACACCGGGTCCTTGCCGGCTATGTCCTTGGGCATGGGATAGCAGGGATGCTCCGGGTCGCCGAGATCCACATACACAAGTCCTTCGGCGGTGCGGAAGGCATTCTCAGCCGTCTCAAGCGATACGGGCTCCTCGGTCTCCACCCAGATTGCCTCGCTGTGGGCGCGCATCACCGGCACACGCACACACGTGGCCGACACCTCGATGTCGCTGTGCATTATCTTGCGCGTCTCGTTGTACATCTTCATCTCCTCCTTGGTGTATCCGTTGTCCATGAACACATCTATATGAGGGATGACGTTATGCGCCAGCTGATGCTGGAATTTCTTTACAGTCGGTTCCTCGCCGCGTGCTATCTGGCATGTCTGAAGCGCAAGCTCGTCCATGCCGCTGGCACCCGCTCCGGAAGCGGCCTGATAGCTGGCCACATGCACACGCCTGATATGCGACACTTCGTCGATGGGCTTCAACGCCACGACCATCTGGATGGTAGTGCAGTTGGGATTGCCTATGATGTTGCGCGGATGGTTGAAGGCATCCTCGCCGTTGACCTCGGGCACGACCAGAGGCACGTCGGGATCCATGCGGAAGGCCGACGAGTTGTCGATCATCAGCGTGCCGTGACGTGTGATGGTCTCGGCGTATTCCTTGCTGACCGATGCTCCGGCCGACGTGAAAGCTATCTCCACGCCGCTGAAATCGGTGTCGTGGGTCAGTTCCTCTATTATATACTCTTTGCCACGGAATTTACGCGAAGTGCCCGCGGAGCGCTTCGAACCGAACAGTCTCAAACTGTCCACGGGGAAGGCTTGCTCCTCGAGCACTCTCAGGAATTCCGCGCCTACGGCGCCGCTGGCGCCGACTATCGCGATATTCATGTCTATTCTTTAATTAGAGTCACGGCGATCTATGCCGCTCTGACAATAAAAAGCTCTTATTAGCTCAGGCCGCTTACGGCCACTTCCTTGTTGATCTTGCTGATCAGACCCTGCAGCACCTTGCCCGGGCCGAGCTCGGTGAAGTCGTCGGCACCGTCGGCAATCATGGCCTGCACGTCCTGAGTCCAGCGCACGGGAGCCGTGAGCTGCTTGATCAGGTTGGCCTTGATCTCCTCGGGATCGGTATGAGGCTTGGCGTCCACGTTCTGGTATACGGGGCAGACGGGAGTGGTGAACTTGGCTGCTGCGATGGCCTCTGCCAGTTCCTCCTGCGCGGGTTGCATCAGGGGCGAATGGAACGCACCGCCCACCTTCAGCACCAATGCACGCTTGGCACCGGCTTCCTTCATCTTCTCGCATGCCTCGTTGATGGCCTCCACGGTTCCGGAGATAACCACCTGTCCGGGGCAATTATAGTTGGCCGGGGCCACGATGCCGTCCACGCTATTGCAAATCTCCTCAACCTTCTCGTCGGGCAGAGCCAATACGGCTGCCATGGTCGAGGGCTGAGCTTCGCATGCCTTCTGCATGGCCTGTGCGCGCTTCGACACGAGCTTCAGGCCCTCCTCGAAACTCAGCGCTCCAGCTGCAACCAGCGCGGAGAACTCGCCGAGGCTGTGGCCGGCCACCATCGACGGCTTGAAGTCGTCGCCAAGGTTCTTGGCCAGCAATACGCTGTGAAGAAATATGGCAGGCTGCGTCACCTTGGTCTGCTTCAGATCCTCCTCGGTTCCGTTGAACATCAGGTCGGTGATGCGGAAGCCAAGGATTTCGTTGGCTTTCTCAAACAAATCGCGGGCTTCGGCATTGTTGTCGTACAGGTCCTTGCCCATTCCCACAAACTGGGCACCCTGGCCCGGAAATACATACGCTTTCATTATTCGTAGTTTCTTATCGTTGTCTAATCTTGTTGTCCGCAGGCGTTACCGCCCGCTATTACACTGCAAAATTACTAAATAATCGGCAATTAAGGAAATAATTCGTCAATTGCTTATGTTTTACAACATAATTTTGATTATTTCAGCACTTTTGCACGCTTGGAATCCCAGTATAGATAAGCGATAAGGAGCAGATATACTATCACGCCGAGAGTCTGGGTGAACAGGGGGCTGCCGGGCGTGGTGTACTCGAATCCGCAGAAACGTGTGATGGCGGCGAAGACGCCGAACAGCGCGCCGCCGGCGATAAGGCCGGACGACAGCAGCGTTCCGCGGTCATGACGGGCCGAAGCCACCTTCTTGTCCTTGCTGCTGTGCTGCACGAAGTAAGCCACAGCTCCACCGACAAGCATCGGGGTATTGAGCGACAACGGGATGAACATACCCAGGCAGAACGCCAGTGCAGGAACTCCCAGCCAGTTGAGTATCAGCGCGAGAATGGCGCCTACCATATATAGAATCCAGGGAGTGTCGCCGCCCATCATCAGGGGTTCGATCACCTTGGCCATGGCGTTGGCCTGCGGTGCCACAAGGGCGTTGTCGCCGGTAAAACCGTACACCTTGTTCAGTACGATGATTACGCCTCCGACAGTTGCGGCCGACACAAGGGTACCGAGGAATTTCCAGGTCTCCTGCTTCTTGGGCGTGGAGCCGAGCCAGTAACCTATCTTGAGGTCAGTCACGAAGCCGCCGGCCATAGAGAGCGCGGTGCAGACCACGCCGCCGATCACCATGGAGGCGACGATGCCGCTTGTGCCGTTAAGTCCGATGGCCACGAAGATGGCGGAGGCGATAATCAGCGTCATCAGCGTCATGCCCGACACAGGGTTGGAGCCGACGATGGCTATGGCGTTTGCGGCCACGGTAGTGAACAGGAAGGCTATCAGCGTAACCACCACCCATGCCACCAGTGCCTGCCAGAAGGTGTGGATCACGCCGAACCAGAAGAACAGCAGCACGGCCAACAGAGCCAGACCGATGAAGAATACAACCTTCTTCATAGACAGATCCATCTGCCAGCGCACCTGTTTGCCTGTGGCGGCTGCGCCCTTGAATTCACGGCCGGCGAGCGACACGGCGTTGACTATGATGTTCCACGACTTGATGATGCCGATGACGCCGGCCATGGCGATACCGCCGATGCCGATCATACGGGCATAGTCCTTGAATATCACGTCCGGAGCCATTGCCTGGAACTCAGGCGAGCCGTAGGTACCCATCAGCGGTATGATGATCCACCACACGAAGATGGAGCCGGCGAAGATGACGAAGGCGTATTTCAGACCCACTATGTAACCGAGACCGAGCAACGCGGCGCCGGTGTTGCAGCTGAACACCAGTTTGGTCTTTTCGGCTATGTTCTGGCCCCACTGCGCGCAGGTGGTGGTGACGGTCTCGGCCCACCATCCGAAGGTGGCCACGATGTAGTCGTAGATACCTCCTATCAGCGAGGCTATCACCAGGGTCTTGGCCTGGCTGTTGTCGCCGCTCGCCGACGCGGCCTGGCCCGACACTATCACCTGTGTGGTGGCCGTGGCCTCCGGGAAGGGGTATTTGCCGTGCATGTCCTTCACGAAATACTTGCGGAAGGGAATGAAGAACAGGATACCTAAGATACCTCCCAACAGTGACGAGAGGAATATCTGGTAGAAATTCACCACGATGTCAGGATAGGTGTCCTGCAGGATGTAGAGCGCCGGCAGCGTGAAGATGGCACCGGCCACAATCACGCCCGAGCATGCACCGATGCTCTGGATTATCACGTTCTGGCCCAGCGCGTTTTTCTTCTTCAATGCCGAGCTGAGTCCCACCGCGATGATGGCGATAGGGATAGCGGCCTCGAACACCTGACCTACTTTCAGACCCAGATAAGCGGCGGCGGCACTGAAGATGATGGCCATCAACAGGCCCATGCCCACCGAATACACAGTCACTTCCTTCTGATCGTGCGCCGGGTGCATCACCGGCACGTACTCCTCGCCCGCGCCCAGTTCCCTGAACGCGTTCTCCGGCAGTCCCGTCTCGGTGGTGTAAACGTTCTCGTCGTCTTGCTTCATAATTCTAATATTGTGTGATGTTATTGTTTTCTAAATGCAAATTGACACCTAAACCACAAAATTACTAAAAATTTGTCAACCGCCAACATGATGATGACAAAAAAGAGGCAGCATCGGATGATGCAGCCCCTTTTTCGATTGTATGCCCGGATAGTTCCGGGTGGTGATGTCTTACTTTCTGGCAATCTTCTTGTAGCCGTAAACAGCGCGGTCGCCCAGTTCCTCCTCTATGCGGAGCAGCTGGTTGTACTTGGCCATACGGTCGGAACGGCTTGCGCTACCGGTCTTGATCTGACCTGCGTTCATGGCGACTGCGATGTCAGCGATGGTGCTGTCCTCGGTCTCGCCCGAACGGTGGGAGATGACGGCGGTGTAGTTGTTGCGCTGTGCCATCTGTACGGCACGCAGTGTCTCGGTCAGCGAACCGATCTGGTTAACCTTCACCAGGATCGAGTTGGCGCAACCCTCGGCGATACCGCGCTCCAGATACTTGACGTTGGTTACGAACAGGTCGTCACCCACCAACTGGCACTTGCTGCCGATGGCGTCGGTCAGCATCTTCCAACCTTCCCAGTCGTTCTCGGCCATACCGTCCTCGATGGAGTCGATAGGATACTTGCTGATCAGTTCCTCAAGGAACTTCACCTGCTCGGCGCTGGTGCGCTTGGGTGCGTCGGGACCCTGCTTCCAGGTGTAGTCGTAAACGCCGTCCTTGTAGAACTCGGAGCTGGCAACGTCCAGACCGATCGTAACGTCCTTGCCGGGAACATAACCTGCGTCCTCGATAGCCTTAACGATGGTGCTGAGTGCATCCTCGGTGCCGTCAAGGTTAGGAGCGAAACCACCCTCGTCGCCCACTGCGGTGCTCAGGCCGCGGGCCTTCAGCACTTTCTTCAGGTGATGGAACACCTCGGTGCCCATGCGGATACCCTCCTTGAAGCAGCATGCGCCTACGGGACGGATCATGAACTCCTGGAAGCAGATGGGAGCGTCGCTGTGCGCGCCACCGTTGATGATGTTCATCATCGGCACGGGAAGTACGTATGTGTCGCATCCACCGATGTAGCGGTACAGAGGCATGTCGAGATAGTTGGCTGCTGCCTTGGCAACTGCCAGCGATACGCCCAGGATTGCGTTGGCGCCGAGGTTGGACTTGGTGTCGGTGCCGTCCAGGTCGATCATGATCTTGTCGATGCCGATCTGATCCAGTGCGCTGTGGCCGATCAGAGCCTCGGCGATAGGACCGTTTACGTTGGCTACGGCCTTCGTAACGCCTTTGCCCATGTAACGCTTGGGATCGTTGTCACGCAGCTCCAGAGCCTCGTTCACACCGGTCGATGCACCCGACGGTACGGCTGCACGGCCCATCACGCCGCTCTCCAGATATACGTCTACCTCTACTGTGGGATTGCCGCGGGAATCCAATATCTCGCGTCCGATTACTTTCTCAATTTTCATCGCTTTGATATTTATTTATATCTAATTATTGGGTTTCTTCTTTTTGCGGACTCTTTTGCTTGTCCGATTCACAATTTTTGTCTAAATTTGAATGTCGGACAGCAGCGCGCCATATCGCGTACGTTCCGTACCGCAAAATTACTAATTTTTTCTCAATTAAGAAACTGTTTAAATTTATTTCAAACAATTTAATACCCGCTAATTAATGACAGTTGCCGAAAGTGCCGAAAAATTATATCGCACAGCGGTCTCGACATTACCGTTCAAGCTCCTTGACCAGCAGGACGAGGTGCTTAAACGTATGTGCCTGTTCGCTGTGTCCGACACGCCCGGAGAGGTGTTCGTGCTGAACGGCTATGCGGGTACCGGCAAGACATCTCTTGTCGGCGCGCTGATCAAGGCGCTTGACGCATCTAAGCGCAAGACCGTGGTATTGGCGCCCACCGGTCGCGGCGCCAAGGTGGCGTCGGGCATGTCGGCACACCCGGCCGGTACCATCCACCGCCGCCTGTTCCGTCCCGATATGTCGGACGCTTCGGGGATGCGTTATGTTGTGGCGCCAAACCAGAGCCGCGACACGCTATTCATCGTTGACGAAGCGTCGCTGATAGCCGATTCCAAGGGGCCGGACTCTCTGTTGGCAATGCTGGTGAAGCATGTGTATTCGGCTCCGGGCTGCAAGATGCTGCTGATGGGCGACGAGGCTCAGCTTCCGCCCGTGGGCCAGACCATTGCCAATGCCATGAACCCCGACCGTCTGCGCAGCCTCGGACTTAAACCCCACTGCCATGTCCTTGACGTGGCGATGCGCCAGGATTCCGAATCGGGCATCATACACAACGCCACGCTGATGCGACACCTTCTCTATCACCCGGACACGCGGATGCAGCCTTGCATCGATGCCGCCGGATTCAATGATGTGAGGGTCATATCCTCGCGCGAGCTTCCCGATGAACTTGCCGCATCCTATTCATCGGTGGGTCAGGAGGAAACGCTGATAATAACGCGCGCCAACTGGCGTGCCAACGACTTCAACCAGGCCATCCGTCAGCAGGTGTTCGATTACGACAGTCCCGTGTCGCGCGGTGACAGACTGGTGATTACGAAGAACGATTATTTCTGGGGCAAGAAGAACGGCAGAAACGGACTCATAGCCAACGGCGACATGGCCGAGGTGACATGGACAGGCCGCACCGAGAAAGTGTACGGAAGATACTTCACGGAAGTAGAACTGCAACTCGGTGACGGGCGCATCATCAACGCGCAGCTGATGCTGCGCAGCCTCATGACAAAGGGATCGTCAATTCCGCGAGAGGAAATGGAACGGTTCATGAACCGAATCATGGCCGACACCGAGGGCGTGTTGTCGGAGAAGATAGCCTCTGCGCTGAACAGTCCCTATTACAACGCCCTGCAGGCCAAGTATGCCTATTGCGTCACCTGCCACAAGGCACAGGGCGGCGAATGGAAGCATGTGTACATCGACATGGGAGGCATCGACCCGGAAGCGCTCGGCCCAGAATTCTACCGCTGGATATACACCGCCATAACGCGCGCCACACAGCGCGTCTACTTCGTGAACCCGACCATCCAGGTGATTGAATAAATCCAAATTAATCGGGTTGAATCAAGATTTATCGGGATTAATCCTGATTAATCGGGTTGTATCGGGATTAATCTAGAAAAAACAAAAAAAGGAGCGGATGTCCGCTCCTTTTTCTATAATCAGTGTTGTAATCAGTCTGCGTTCAGGTTCACGCGGCAGAAAGAAACCACTGTCAGGCCCTTCATCTCGCCGTTCAGGTACTCCTTCACGGTCTTCTTGGCATCGCGGTGATACTCCTGCTCCAGCAGTACGCTCTCCTTGAAGAACTTGTTCAGACGGCCGTTGGCGATGTTCTGAATCATCTGTTCGGGGAGGTTTGCGGCCTTGGCCTCGGCAGCCTCTTTCATCACCTTGCGGCCCAGCTCTGCGTCTTCTGCGGTGATCCAGCCCTTGGTGATGTTGCTCTCGATGTGATCCTCGCTGTCGAAGTGGTTGGGGTTCAGACCGGCCTTCTTAAGTGCAACTTCTGCGGCCTTCTTGATCTGCTCCTCTTTCGTCTTCTCAACGGCAATCTCAAGTTCGCGGTCAACGATATCCTTGGGAACGTCGTCGCGGCTTACCGATACGGGGTTCATGGCTGCTACCTGCATGGCTACCTCCTTGCCCACCTCCTGGGGTACGTCGGGGAGGTTGAAGCCCACGATGGTGGCGAGCTTGTTGCCTAAGTGCTCGTAGCTACATACGCTGGGAGCCTCCAGGCAAGCGTAGTCGCCAAGCTCCATCTTCTCGCCGGTCTTACCGATCTCGTCAGTGATGTGCTCGGCCACTGTACGGCCGTCAATCTTCAGGTCCTTCAGCTCCTCGGCGCTCTTGCACTTAGCCTCCAGAGCGGCGTTGAGTATGGTCTTGGCCAGGGCGCGGAACGACTCGTTCTTTGCAACGAAGTCGGTCTCGCACTTCAGCGTGGCGATAGCTGCGAAGTCACCGTTGGTGCCTGCGAACACGCAACCCTCGGCGGCGTTGCGGGCCTCGCGCTTGGCGGCCACTGCCTGACCCTTCTTACGTATGATCTCGATGGCTGCCTCGATGTCGCCGTTGGTCTCGGCCAGGGCGTTCTTGCAGTCCATCATGCCTGCGCCCGTCATGGTGCGCAGTTTCTTGATATCTTCTATGTTTACTGCCATAGCTTTATATGCTATTTAAGATTAATTAATCGGCCTGCGTCTCACTCAGCCTTGGGAGCTTCCTCGGCGGGAGCCTCCTCTGCCTTGGGGGCCTCGGCTGCGGGAGCTTCCTCAGCCTTGGGAGCCTCGTTGCGGCGTACGCGACGACGCTTGGCGGGTGCGGCGTTCTCGCCATCCTCGCCTTCCTTGCCTTCGGGAGCGTCCAGCTTCTCTACCTTGCGCTCCTCCAGACCCTCGGCCATGGCGCTGCACACTGCCTCGAGGATAACCTCGATGCTCTTCGATGCGTCGTCGTTGGCGGGAATCACGAAGTCGATGTCCTCAGGATTGGAGTTGGTGTCGACGATACCGAACACGGGTATGCCCAGACGCTTTGCCTCGGCTACGGCGATGTGCTCTTTCATTACGTCTACCACGAACAGAGCG
The DNA here is from genome assembly GCA_902796035.1 of uncultured Bacteroidales bacterium. Lineage (GTDB taxonomy): Bacteria > Bacteroidota > Bacteroidia > Bacteroidales > Muribaculaceae > Lepagella. Next base: position 11,639 of record CADBNR010000057.1, read on the forward strand.
GAGGGAAGACGGTTCAGGTCTGCGATCGAACCAAGGTTCTTCTCCAGCTTTGCACGCTGACGTGTGATCTGCAGCTTCTCGCGCTTTGACAGGTTATCGAACGTGCCGTCCTTGGTCATCTTGTCGATGGTGGTCATCTTCTTCACAGCCTTGCGGATGGTGGGGAAGTTGGTGAGCATACCGCCGGGCCAGCGCTCGATAACGAAAGGCATTCCGATTGCCTTTGCCTTGTCGGCGATAGCCTCCTTGGCCTGCTTCTTGGTGGCTACGAACAGCACTTTCTTGCCGCTCTTGGCCATCTGACGCAGGGCTGCGCTTGCCTCGTCGATCTTGGCAGCCGTCTTGTACAGGTCGATGATATGTATGCCGTTGCGCTCCATAAAGATATAAGGAGCCATTGCGGGATTCCATTTGCGCTTGAGGTGTCCGAAGTGACATCCGGCCTCAACAAGCTGTTCGAATGTAGGTGTTGCCATTCTTTTTTGATGTGTTTGTTTACGTTCTTGGGGTTAATTGGTGTTAACAACCGCGAAGTAGGGAACGTGTCCATCTCCGCAGTTTAGATACTAAACTCTCTTTCAGATTCAGCTTGCGATTAACGCTTGGAGAACTGGAAGCGCTTGCGTGCCTTGGGACGGCCCGGTTTCTTACGCTCAACCTCACGGGGATCGCGTGTCATGAAGCCTTCCTTGCGCAGGGCGCTCTTGTCTTCGGGATTAATCTTGACCAGCGCGCGGGCTATGGCGAGACGCAGGGCCTCGCTCTGTCCCTTGTAACCGCCGCCGTCCAGGTGAGCGTAAACGTCATACTTCTCTGCCTGATCCAGCGCCAGCAACGGCTGCTTTACGATGTACTGAAGGATCGAAGAGGGGAAATACACATCCAGCGCACGCTTGTCGATCGTGATCTTGCCTGTTCCCTCTGTCAGGTATACGCGGGCAACTGCGGCCTTACGACGGCCTATCGCATTTACTTTTTCCATCTTCGTTTACTTCTTTTTATTAAGGTCAAGAACTTCGGGATTTTTGTCGGCAAACGGATGTTCCGGACCGTTGAACACGTGCAGGTTGGTCAGCTGCTTGGCACCAAGCCTGTTCTTGGGGAGCATACCCTTTACCACCTTGATGAACAACGGGTGCTTGCCCTGCATCGTAACCTTGAACGATTTCTTCATCAGGTCGCCGGGCGTATAAGCGCGCTGTCCGCCGGGATAGCCGGTGAAACGCAGATATTCGCGCTTTTCCATCTTGCCGCCGTTCAGTTTCACCTTGTCGGCGTTGATGATGATCACGTAGTCGCCACAGTCCATGTACGGAGTGTAGTCCGGCTTATTCTTGCCACGGAGTATCTTGGAGACTTCCGAGCACAAACGTCCCAATACCATATCGGTCGCATCGATCAACACCCACTTCTTCTGGATTGTCTCGGGTGTCGCTCCAAGCGTCTTGTAACTTAATGTATCCACTTCTTTAAGTAAGATTAAAATATTTGTCCCTCTCTTTCAGCAAGTTGCCAGGCCAATGACAGACTCACATCCCCGAAAGGGCTCGATTTTGGATATAATCGGCTCGCAAAATTACAAAAAAATCCCCAAACCACAAAATAAATTTTATTTTACAGTTTGCGCGTAAAGAGTCGGGTCATCAGGGAATTAAATCGGAAGCGGAAATCAAAATGAAATGACTTGAGGGGCGTCAGCAACGGCCGGAACTCCGGTGTCTCGGGATTGACGAACAGGCGCAACTGACCGGGATGACACTTCACCTGTATCGTATCGGGCATCATGATCGGATCGCCGTCAATATGCGCGGGTCCCGGTTCATGGCGGATGACGGCCTTCTCCACCTGCATGGTCTGCACCAGCACATTGCGCTTGATGTATCCGGTAAGCATGTCCACCCCTACAATGGCCCGAGTCAGCGGATTGCCTGCATGGATTATGGTGATGTCCAGCAACCCGTCGCGCAATGATGCATCCGGAGCTATGTAGGCGTTGTTGCCGTACTGCGAGGCATTGCACACCGCTATCAGGAATGCCTTTACCTTTATGGTGCGTCCACCCGTGGTGATACTGTATTCCTTAGGCTCGTATTTGATGTATTTGCCAAACACGGCGCGGATGTAGGATTTCAGGCCTCGGTGCTTCATCGAAGCGAACGCCTGACTCACGGCCGCGTCGAAACCGAGTCCGAACGTACAGAAGAATGGCTGGTCGTTGGCCGTGCCGTAGTCGCATGCCTGCGGATTGTCCAGGGCTATGATACGCAATGCGTTGTCGATGTCTATGGACAGATCCAGGTGCCGCGCCAGGCCGTTGCCCGACCCACGCGGTATGATGCCCAAGATCACCGGCGTGCCCCGCAACGCTCCGGCAACTTCATTCACAGTGCCGTCGCCGCCTGCCGCTATCACGGCATAGTAATGCTCCTTCACCGCCTCTCGGGCAAGACGGGCGCAGTCGCCGGGGCCCTCGCTACGGCACACTGTCACCTCGCGTTCCTCCCCTTCAAGGGCTCGACGCACACGCCGCTCTACATCCGACACCATTCCGGTGCCCGATATCGGATTTATTATCAGCATGTATCGCTTCCTGCCCATATCTCAACAACTCAATTTCTTTCCTTATAACAACTTTTTACATATAAAAATTGTACCGGCACATTGCAAAGTGGCGGACTGTCGCCAACTCTTAGTAGCGCAGGCTATCCCCAGCCGCGCATAAAACACGGACCAAATGCCTTATGATAATATCAATAGGCTTTATCATTAACTATGCGCGGCTGGGGACAGCCTGCACTACTATTTAGCCATGGATGAGACCGGGAACACTGCTATTAAAATAATATGCATCATGCACTTTTCCCTTCAAAAATGAATCATTATTTACAATTTTACATCATCTAAATTGTTAATATATCTGAATTAGGTTGCAAAATGTCATCCTACTTAGAAAAAGCGTTAAATCAAGTGCATTATATTGCTCTAAGTTAAAAATATGTTGCATAACATATAAATAAATTTGCACACAAATGTCAAAGGTAGTAATTTTGCAACGTCGGACAAGAATAGTCTGGCCCAATCATTGAGATTAACCTTAATACCGCGAAACCTGGGTCTTATACCATGAAAGACGGGTAACAAATATAAATGCAAACAACAGGGTAATTGATTATTATTTTGACCTTAATCTAAACGTGAAGATGACGGTGAGAATCGTTCGATCTTTAACCGAGGGAATCAGCAGCCGCTGCTTCCCTCGGTTGTTTTTTTATAATGAAGTTGTTTAAACTAATTTACGTTTAACCAACTTCATAATTAGAAACAAAAAAAATGGCCGGAACTATGTCCGGCCACTATAATTAGTCAGCCCTTAAAAAGAAGCATTGGGTAAACTTCCTGATTGACGACTGTTCCAGGGCTTTGTGCCCTTGCGCTCGCAAAAGCCAACGACTGGCGATATTTTGCATAAGACATCG
>CADBNR010000058.1 GCA_902796035.1 uncultured Bacteroidales bacterium
ACTGCGAAAGCGGAAGAGTAGGTAATCGCCACTTTGAAACGAAGGGACTCAGGAATGAGTCCCTTTTTTGTTATACATACAAGTTAAACCTTATCCCGCCGATGTGCGTGTCTATGTTACTGGGCGAAAGCGGAAGAGTAGGTAATCGCCACTTTACAACCAAGGAAATCCGAAAGGATTCCCTTGGTTGGTCCGTATATGAGGCACTTATACATCTTTATGTTAGTATATCAGTCACATATACATCCGCGGGGTAGGGAAGCGCCTTCGACACATAGCAGTGGGGGGCCACGTAATGACAGGGAAATGGAGTGTCAATGCAATGACAGGGAAATGGAGTGTCAATGCAATGACAGGGAGAAGGAGTGTCGGCATAATCTGCCGGCGGTTTACATTCAATCTGTGTTGGTAATATTTGGAAAAGTCATGCGTAATATAGGCGTGAATAATAATATTGGGAAAATATAATATTAAAAAATATTAAAATCGAGATTAAAGAGATATAAAGTGTTAACTTTGTGAATTATCAATTTTATAATACCATATCATAGGCTAACATATATGTTAATAGCTCTATGTTGAAAACGGCAAGATAATGAAACACACTAAACAAATCAGGACGCTTGCAATAGCAGCATCGTTGTTTTCGTTGTGGCCAGCTGCTGCGGTTATGGCCGACACACGGACTAACGCCGGCAATGCTTATCTACTCGATCAGTCAATTGATGTAAGTCGTGATTTTTCGGATTTCACCAATACATATTTCTTTGTAGATTCATTGACATCGTTTGATATAAATACTGGCAAGGGAACTGTAATATGGAAACGTCATCAATTGATGCCCAGACAGGCATTTAATGCCAATACTTATCTGCATCAGCCGCTAAAGAGTCTTGATTTTCCCAATACAGCATATCCTCAGGATCCGGAATTGGGTTTCAGCGTAGAGCCGGTCAATGCGCGTACATTAAGGTTTCGGATGCATACATCGCCGGTGACTCCCGAGTGGCCAGACAGCCTTTCGCCTATGCTTGCAGGGCCGGTGAAGGTGAATACCAAAGACTGGAAGGTGACCCGGGAAGGGAAGGACATCGTATATAGTTCAGAATACGGCAAATTAGTGATAAAGGCCGATCCCTGGCGCCTGATAATGTATGACAAGGAAGGAAATGAACTGACTCGAAGCCGCGTATGGAGCGACAACGATTCGACCCAGATTAAAGTACCGCCGTTTAGCTTTATAAAGAGGGGGTCAGATAATTCCCGTTCAATCAATCCTGTGCTTTCTATCCAACCTGCGGAAAAAATATTCGGTTTCGGCGAAGCGCCGGGGCCGTTAAACAAGGTAGGACAGAAGCTGAATCTGTTTGTGACGGATCCTCAGGGACCGGAATCACAGGACATGTATAAGCCGATACCATTCTTTTTCAGCAATCTTGGTTATGGGGCTTTCATACATACGGCAGCTCCTCTGACAGTCGATGTCGGTCAGAGTTACATTGGAGCCAACAAACTTTTCATGAAGGATGAGGATCTCGACATGTTTCTGTTCTGGGGCACGCCAAAAGAGATACTGAGCGAATACACAGCCCTGTCCGGACGTCCCGAGATGCCGCCGCTTTGGTCGTTCGGCACATGGATGAGCCGCATAAGTTATTTTACGGAGGATGAGGGCCGTGAGATTGCCAAGCAGTTGCGTGCCAACAATATACCGGCAGACGTGATACATTTCGACACTGGTTGGTTTGACGTGGACTGGCAATGTGATTATGAGTTTTCACCCGCACGATTCAAGGATCCGGCCAAGATGATAAGGGATCTGGACAGGGAGGGATTCAAAATATGTCTATGGCAGTTGCCATATTTCGTGCCTGGAAATAAATATTACAAGACTCTGGTGGACGAAGGTATGGCAGTACGTAACGGACGTGGCACACTTCCATACGAGGATGTGGTTCTGGACTTCACTAATCCACGGACTGTACAATGGTATCAGGACAAGTTAGGGGGATTGCTTGAGATGGGAGTAGGCGCGATCAAGGTGGATTTCGGAGAAGCCGCACCGTTAGACGGAATTTACGCAAACGGACGCAGCGGACTGTATGAGCATAATCTTTATCCGGTGCGTTACAACAAGGCTGTGTCGGATATTACAAAGCGAGTGAAAGGCGACAACATAATCTGGGCACGCTCGGCGTGGAGCGGATCGCAGCGATATCCTCTTCACTGGGGAGGCGATGCGGCCAGCACCAATACCGGAATGCTTGGCACTCTGCATGCGGGACTGTCATTGGGAATGAGCGGTTTCAGTTTCTGGAGTCACGACATGGGAGGATTCGTGACCTCCACACCTGAAGAACTTTATCGACGTTGGCTGCCGATGGGTTTCCTGACATCGCATACCCGTGCCCATGGCGCGCCTCCCACTGAACCCTGGCTCTACAATAAGAAGTTTACCGATTACTTCCGAAAGTGCGCCGAGATGAAATATTCGCTTATGCCGTATGTGGTAAAAGAGGCGGAGGAATGCGCGGCCAACGGATGGCCCATGTTCCGAGCGTTGCAGGTTGAATTCCCTGAAGATCCCGGCGTATGGCAGATTGAAGACGAATATATGTTCGGGAAGGACTTTCTGGTAGCTCCCTTGCTGACTTCCGCCAAAAACAGACCGGTGTATCTGCCGGCCGGTCAGTATTGGGTGAACTATCAATCGGGAAAGACATATTCTCCCGGCTGGCATAAGCTGACGCCGGAAGGAGAGCTGGATTGCATCATATTGGTGCGTAAGGGTGCTGAAATCCCTATGGTTAAGCCTGCTCTTTCGACTTCCAAAATAGACTACGGCACCAGAAAAACAGTGAAATATTGACCATGGGTTTGCCTAAGTGAATTGAATTGACTATATTTGCATATATGATTCCATATAATACAGATAACGAAAAATTACGACTTCCGGAGTTTGGACGTACAGTACAGACTCTGATAGAATATTGTGTGCATCTTGAGGACCGAGAAGAGCGCAATAATTGCGCGTATGCCATAGCCGATGTAATGGCCAATCTGTTTCCTGAACTGATTGGCGAGAACAACGATATGTCGAAGATCTGGGATCAGATGCAGATCATGTCAGGATGCCGTCTTGACGTGGATGCTCCATACGAGCTTATCACGGCAGAGGCAATAAATCTCAGGCCCGAACGCATTCCGTATACTGCAGGTCACATAGCATTGCGCCACTATGGCAAATACGTGGAGAAGATGATACCGGTAATTGCAGATATGGAGGAAGGTGTTGAGCGTGACGAACTTATATCTGATATTGCCAATCACATGAAGAAGGTGATGCAGCTCAACAATAAAGAGGGTGTTGACGACGGCCGTATATTGCGAGATCTTGCATTTTACTCCGGAGGAAAGATATCTTTAGATCCCGAAACGTATTATCTGCACGAGTTCAAGGAGAGTCCTCAGGCACAGCAGTCGAAGAAGAAACATAAGAAATGAGCAGTTTCATAGTTGAAGGCGGACATGCGCTGCATGGCGAGATAAACATCAATGGCGCGAAAAACGAGGCATTGGAAGTGATTTGCGCCACGTTGCTGACCAGTGACAAGGTTACTATAACCAATCTTCCGGAAATATCGGATGTAAGGAATCTGATAGCGATGCTGGCCGATATGGGAGTCAAGGTGCGCTATGTCACGCCTCGGGAATGCGAGTTTCAGGCAGATTCCATCAATCTGGATTATCTGAAAAGCGAACGGTACAGCAAGAAGGCAGCATCGTTGCGCGGGTCGGTAATGATTCTCGGTCCCTTATTGGCCCGCTATGGCGAGGCTCTGATGCCTAAACCTGGCGGAGACAAGATAGGACGTCGCCGTATGGATACACATTTCGTTGGCTTCAGTAAATTGGGAGCGCGTGTAGAGTACAATCAGGAATTCAGGACTTATCAGGTATCGGCCGGGAACGGCTTGCGTGGCACATATATGCTTCTGGACGAGGCTTCGGTGACAGGTACGGCGAATATAGTGATGGCAGCTGTTCTGGCCAAAGGGAAGACTGTGATTTATAATGCTGCATGCGAGCCATACATACAGCAGTTGTGCAAAATGCTGGTGGGCATGGGAGCCAAAATCGCAGGAATCGGATCGAATCTGCTGGAGATAGAAGGAGTGAACGAACTTCACGGCACCTCTCACAGGCTGCTTCCGGACATGATAGAGGTCGGCAGCTTTGTCGGTATGGCCGCCATGACCGGATCCAACCTGTTGTTAAAAGACGTAGGAGTCCGCGATCTCGGAATGATGCCGGATGTATTTGCCAGACTGGGTGTGAACATGGAGATAGAGAATGACGATATCCGTGTTGACCAGAAAGAGATATATGAGATTGACCAGTTCATGGACAAATCGATCATGACCATAGCCGATGCGCCATGGCCCGGTCTATCTCCCGACCTTATAAGCATAATGCTGGTAGTGGCCACGCAGGCTTGCGGCAGCGTGCTGATACATCAGAAGATGTTTGAAAGCAGATTGTTCTTCGTCGATAAGCTGCTTGATATGGGAGCCCGTATCATCCTGTGTGATCCGCATCGGGCCGTAGTGATAGGAGCCGGGAAGTTTCATTGTCTGCGTGCCACAGACATGGTATCGCCTGATATCCGGGCCGGTATAGCCATGCTTATAGCAGCAATGGGAGCGCAGGGAACGAGCCGTATTCAGAACATCAATCAGATAGACCGTGGATATGCGGATATAGACGGCCGACTCAACAAATTGGGAGCGAAAATCATTAGAATAGAAGAGTGACGAGGTTCGAGTTCAAGAAACTACAAGAATCGGCCCGTATTTAGACATGTAAATAACCCATAGATGATAAAGGAGGAAGAAATAATTGAGATAGGCAAGTTCCAGAAGACGCATGCATTGAAGGGTGAATTGAATGCATTGCTTGATGTGGGAGCTGAATATCTTGAGGACGGCAATCCTCTGGTGATACCTGTTGACGGACTTTTTGTGCCGTTTTATGCAGAAAGCGTACGCCCTAAAGGAACGACCAGTTTTTTGGTCAAGCTTAAAGGTGTAGATGACGTGGAAGAAGCAACGGCATTTGTAAATAAACCCATATATGGACTCCGCAAGAGTCTTGCGGAGTATATGGAGATGGAAGAGGGCGACCTGCTTGATGATGACCTTATAGGATTCAGGGTTGAGGATGTGAATGCAGGTTACCTTGGAACCGTGGACAGAATAGACGATTCGACCATCAACACTCTGTTGGTTGTGGATGGCGATAAGGGCGAGATATTTATTCCTCTTATCGACGATTTTATAGAGAGTATAGATGAAGGTGCTGAAACGATTATAGTAGACGTACCGGAGGATCTAATAAAACTAAATGATTAAGACCATGAGCGACGAAACTCTATATGACGAGGATAATGCCATAGCATTCATCCGCAAGACACTCCCCGAGAACATCAATGCCCGATACGATGACGACGAGATACTGTATGTGATCGACATTATCTGGGAATGGTATGAGAAGAATGGATATCTTGATCTAAATTCGGAAGTGACCGAGGAGGAAGAGCACGATTTGGGACGATTATCCGAGTATGTGAAGGCTCAGCTTAAGAAGGACAAGGAGATAGAGATGGATCCCGCTGACGTGGATCTGATAGTAAAAGGAGAGATAGAATATGAGGAATCCATCGAAGATAATATGTAATTTATTGACAGGATGCGCTCTGTTTGGTTTTGCGTGCGCTCCACAACAAGTGCAGGCTCAGAGAAACAAACAGACACAGCCTCAGGTTCAGCAGTACATAGAACGGGATGACGCGTTGGACGATCTATCGTTCGTTGAGATGCTGAATAGTGTGCCGCTTGACGCCAAGAGTGCAGACCTGATAAGAAAATTCCAGGAGAAAGAGGGGCGCAACAGACTGCATAACAAAGAATACAACTCCAAAAACGGATGCACCGTCGAGACATTCCGCAATAAGGAAGTCCTGCTGGTTACCATACCGGCGTCGAAACTGTTCATGCCAAACGAAACTACTCTCTGTCCTGGGGCGCAGCAGTTACTGGCTCCGCTTAAAAGGTATCTCAAGGACCCGGATATGTATCGTGTGTTGATGGTGATGCATACCGACAATACGGGGTCGGAGACATATCGTGACAAGCTGACCGAAGAACGTTCGGAGGCAGTGTTTGAATGGTTCGAGAACCAACATGCAAATACCAGGTATCTGTTCCCGTATTCGTACGGAGACGAGATGCCGTTGGTGCAAAATAATACTATGAACAATCGCGCTAAAAACCGCCGTCTCGAGGTATACCTGGTTCCCGGCAAAAAAATGCTTGAGCAAGCCAAGAGAGGCAGGATTGTCTTCTGATTGAAAGTCATATATTGAAGTAGGTGAACTTCACATAAAGATTTCACTATAATTATCAACAATTAAACAACACTAAGGCCTATGAAGAAACTTTTTATGTTGGCGGTGCTTATGCTGCTGTCAACGATGTTGCTGCACGCAGCGACTGTGAAATTCGAGTTCAGCGCTAAAAGCGCACTCGCGTATATAGGATCGACTTATGTCCAAGTTCCAACACTTGAGATGGATCCAAGTCTTTCCTCTGAGAATGTGACTTATTCCGGCCCAGCTGTCGATGATAAGCCTTTTATCGTAGATTCAAAGACCGGAGAAGTAACACTGTTGAAGCCAAACCAGGGCAATAACATAACTGCGACTTACAAATATCCTAATTCCAGCCAAACGTTAACTGCTCAATATCAGTTAGTGGTTATAGACCCGGGATTAGGACAATATCGTAAGGTGACAGATATAAGTGAGCTGGAATCCGGAGATAATGATTACATGATGGTTAATCGTGTAAATAATAACAATAAACAGTTTTATTTCTTACGGTACACTGGAAATGCATCAAATCTGGCATCTGGGCAAGCGAATATACTGACAGATTATTTAGCCTTGGATGATAGAAATATAATATATCCCCACGTGATTACAAATCCTCCGTATAAACTTATATTAAATGATTTAGGCTCAGCGTATTCGTTGGAATGCGCCGATCTCACTAATCCCGAAGTTCATAAATATATTGCATATCCTACAAGTGGTTCTGATTTGATTCTAAGTGATGATCCAAAGGAAATTACAATTAAATCAAATGATGCCGGCACGGATATAATAATGGCGTTTGTAGAAACAAGCAACAAAGTAATAGGTGCAAGTAAAAATAAATTTCAGAATATAACCACGGTTACCCCAACATTTGGATTATATAAGCATTATGGCTTCGATGCACCGGAGGGACCGAAGGTTATGATAGGTGATGCAGAGATAACAGGTACATCATATAACATAACCGGTACTTCGGAAAATGTCGCAATCGTGGCGTCGAATGAGAATGTAACGGTGTATTACAACTGGAGGCCGACAACTTCAAGCGAAAATGGTATTGTAAAGGTTTCACCCGAGGTAAACAAATGGACCAAATATACCGAGCCGATTCAACTAAGCGAAGCAGGAACGCTGGAATATTACAGCGAGCAATATGGAATGCAGTCTGAACATAAAACGTTAACCATTACAAAGCAGTCGACTCCCACATCCGTGACGGAAATGACTGTTTCGGATGACACCAATGCAATATACTATACATTGGATGGACAGAAACTGTCCGGAAAACCGAGTAAGGCAGGTGTTTATGTAGTACTTAAAGATAGTGTATCAAAAACATTGATTATCAAGTAAGAAGTGATATAATAAGTAATTGCATTTTAAAGTCCCTCACAGGCGGTTATAAGTCGGTGAGGGACTTCTGTTTTAATGGTTTTTGCACACATTCGTTAAAGTGTGCCAAAAGCTAATAATATTTAAAATGCTGATAATAACCACAAAAAGAGTGGGATACATTTGGAATTATGGAAATGTTTAGTTAATTTTGCAAACGTAAGAACAAAAAGGACGGATTCTTATTGATTGAGAAGCAGTCCTGCGGAACGAGAATGCTCGGTAGCAGATGCATTCGTAGCAACCAAAAACATGAAATTAAGACTGATCACAAGTATGCTGATAGCGGCTGGCGTGGCCATGTCCGGTATGGCGCAAAACATAAATAACGGTAATAAGCATAACCGCTCGATGGCGGCTCATAAGGCGGCTCACGAACGACTGGCCAACGTCAATACAAAGATGGACATGTCGTCGGTAGCTAATCTGATAAAGGAGGATGTGGAGAAGCGCGAGCATGCGATCGCATCCGTACCGGCAATGGCGATGGATTTGCTTAAAGAAGCCAAGAAACATCTCGGTAAACCTTACCGTCATGGAATGAAAGGCCCAAATGCTTTTGATTGTTCAGGCTTCTCAAGCTATGTATTCAAACAGTTCGGCATAAGCCTCAGCCCCAGCTCTCGAATGCAGTCTACGCAGGGTACAAAGATAGACCGTAAGGAAATACGCGAAGGAGACCTTATTTTCTTTACAAGTCCCCGCAGCGGACGAAATGTGGGCCATGTGGGAATATGTATTTCTTCAAATCCGGAAACCGGAGAAATCAAATTCATACACGCCAGCACCCGTAGAGGTATAACTGTAAACGAAGTATCCGGCAATTATGCCAGACGTTTCCTCTTCGCACGCCGTGTGATTGACTAAAATACCGGAAAACATTATATAAGTTTTATTATTTCGGACAAATACCGGAATATAAAGAGCGGGAAGACTTATCCATGAATGGATGCTTCCCGCTCTTTATATTCGAATATAATTGTGAGGGGTAACGTGTGGGTTTATAATACCAAACGAAAGGCCCAGCAAGATTTTTTGGCATATAACTTGTTATATACAACGGATAAAATACCTGCGTAGAATCAGATGGCAATAAATATAAAGGAATCAAACATAAAGCAAGAAGGAAGCGTGGACGTATACGGCGCACGTGTCCATAACTTGAAAAACATAGACGTCACGATACCTCACAACACGCTTACGGTGATAACGGGTCTGAGTGGATCCGGCAAGTCATCGCTAGCATTCGATACCATATTCGCCGAAGGCCAACGTAGGTATATCGAGACATTTTCGTCTTATGCCCGCAATATGCTCGGCAGCATGGAACGCCCGGATGTGGATAAGATAACAGGTCTCAGTCCTGTAATCAGTATCGAGCAGAAGACTGTGAACAAGAATCCGCGTTCTACCGTTGGTACTACTACCGAGATTTACGACTTTTTCCGTCTGTTGTTTGCCAGAATGGGAGAGGCCCGGAGCTATCTGAGCGGAAAGCCCATGGCCAAATACTCCAAAGACCGCATTCAGGATATGATTCAGGAGCGCTACAACGGGAAGAAGATATATATCCTGGCTCCGTTGGTCAAGAACCGTAAGGGGCATTACAAGGAATTGTTCGAGAATCTACGCAAGAAAGGCTACATATATGTGCGCGTGGACGGTGAATTGAAGGAACTGGTATTTGGCATGAAGCTGAACCGATATCAGAACCATACCGTGGAACTGGTCGTTGATCGTCTTCGAGTCAACGGTGAAGATCCACAACGGTTGCGGTCGTCGGTAGAGACTGCTTTAAAGCAAGGCGACAAGCAAATGGCTGTAATGGATCTGGAAACAGGGGAGATGAGTCATTTCAGTCAAATGCTGATGGATCCGGAGACCGGCCTGTCGTATCCCGAGCCTGCACCTCATAATTTCTCGTTTAATTCACCACAAGGAGCCTGTCCGGTATGTAAGGGAATAGGAGAGGTGAATGTGGTGGATGAGGTCAAGGTAATACCCGATGCGTCAAAATCCATATATGCCGGAGGAATCGAAGCCTTAGGCCGTTATAGAAATTCCATGGTGTTCTGGCAGATAGAGGCCATCTGCAAGCTGTATGGCTGTACGCTTAAGACTCCGATAAAGGATTTACCACGCGAAGCATTGAACGATATATTGAACGGTACGGACGCACGACTGGACATCAAGAACGATACAGGTCTGGGACGCGCGCCATCGTATGAAGGTCTGGTGAAATACATCGAGATGCAGCAGGACGAGGAAGCCGGTTATGAAGCAAACAAATGGAGTGGACAGTTTTATTCCAGATGCACATGTCCTGAATGCCATGGCGATAGACTTAACAAGACATCCCTACATTTCTTTATCGACGACAAGAATATCGCCGATGTGTCGCGGATGGATATCCGGGAGCTATACGAATGGACGCAAGGACTCGAGGACCGGCTTGACCAGCGTAAACGGCTTGTTGCCGAAGAAATTCTAAAAGAGATCAGAAGCAGACTGCAGTTTCTGCTTGATGTCGGTCTGGACTATATGTCGCTGAACCGGAGCAGTTCGAGCCTTAGCGGAGGAGAAAGTCAGCGCATTCGTCTCGCCACACAGATCGGTTCGCAGCTGGTTAACGTGCTTTACATTCTTGACGAGCCTTCAATCGGATTGCATCAGCGAGACAATACGCGACTGATAAACAGCCTGAAGCAATTGCGCGACAACGGCAATTCCATAATCGTTGTGGAACATGACCGCGACATAATGACGGAATCGGATTATGTGATCGACATCGGTCCGGGTGCTGGTAAGACCGGTGGGGAAGTGGTGTATCAGGGTACGCCACGAAATATGTTGAAATCGCATACGCTGACGGCCGACTATCTCAACGGAGTCAAGTCCATCAAAGTGCCTGAAACGCGCCGTATAGGCAATGGCAAATATATAGAGCTTAAAGGAGCCGCGGGCCACAATCTGAAGAATGTGGATCTTAGACTGCCTTTGGGTATGTTTGTATGTGTGACAGGTGTCAGCGGTAGCGGCAAGTCTTCGCTGATTAACGGTACGTTGCAGCCGATTTTGAGCAAGGAGTTTTATCGCAGTATGCAGGAACCGTTACCGTACAAAGAGATCAAAGGCATTGAGAACGTCGATAAGATAGTGACTGTGGACCAGTCTCCCCTGGGACGTTCGCCAAGGTCGAATCCTGCGACATATACCGGAGTGTTCGCAGATATCCGAAAACTGTTTGTAGAGCTTCCGGAATCGCAGATAAGAGGTTACAAACCGGGTCGATTCTCATTCAATGTGTCCGGCGGACGTTGCGAAACATGTAAAGGCAACGGTTACAGGACAATAGAAATGAATTTCCTGCCTGATGTCCTGGTGCCGTGCGAAGAATGCCATGGCAAACGATACAATCGAGAGACCCTTGAAGTCAGATATAAAGGGAAATCTATATCGGACGTATTGGAAATGACTGTGAACCAAGCAGTCGAGTTCTTTGCAAATGTGCCGGTCATATTGAAGAAAATCAAGGTGTTGCAGGATATCGGTCTGGGATACTTGAAGCTGGGTCAACCGTCCAGCACATTGAGCGGCGGAGAGAACCAGCGCGTGAAGCTTGCGACGGAATTGGCGAAGAAAGACACAGGCAGGACCGTGTTTATACTTGACGAACCTACGACTGGATTGCATTTCGAGGATATCCGTGTATTGTTGAAGGTAATAAACAAACTTGTGGACAAGGGTAATACCATGGTTGTGATAGAGCATAATATGGATGTGATCAAGAGCGCCGACTATATAATTGATCTTGGTCCTGGGGGCGGTCGAGACGGAGGAACTATTGTTGCAACCGGTACGCCTGAGGAGATAATCAAGATCAAGACCCCGACAACGGAATATTTAGCCAAAGAGCTATAATAATGTAGAAATACCGGATTCTGAGGAATAAAATTAACGGATAAGTAAATGGGTCATAATTGCTATTATGTTAAATAGCGGTTATGGCCAATTTTTATTTCACCTCCCTACTTAATGACATGCACCGGAAATTGGTTGTCCCATTGAAAATGTATCGTTGGCTTTAACTTGCCGTGCATAGTAAAATAAAAAATAGGCTCGTGAAAAATGGGTCAGACATATAGTCATGGGTGTAAGCTCGCCTGAATACAGTCTGCGCTACCATGCAACTCCAGCGGCCTCTCAATTGGGACATTTATGAAAAACAAAAACCTATCCATTGATGGATAGGTTTCAGTTGCCTTGGAAAGACTCGAACTCTCACAAACGGAACCAGAATCCGGTGTGCTACCATTACACCACAAGGCAATGTTTTGTCTTCGGTTTCGATTTGGCTTTCGGCCTTATCTCTGTCCCTTTTGACGATGCAAAATTACAACTTTTTTCAATTCTGACCAAATATTCAGGCAAAAAAATAACGCAAAAAAATAACTTTTTTTGCGTTATTCCGATATATGTCTAAGTATCAGTTATAAATCAAAACTGCGAATTTTACATCAGATCATCTTCCGTGCATGTGATATTTATCAGCGACAAATCTTGACAGATTGATTGCCGCTTTTTCTAATGAAGATGCGATGTTCGGGTATGCCGGAGAGACGACGTCCGAGAGTATCGTAATATTCGTAATCATCACAGTGCTCACTGTCCTCCCCTTCGGTTATGACGTTAATACATGTAGAAGGATTATAATCATCGTTAAAAGAGCATACCAAGGGGAAAGAAACGATTGCCGGAAGGTGGAGCGTATAGGTTTCTGTCAGGGGGTCGTATGTGTATGACGCACCGTTCTCGCCTTCTCTCGTCACAGATTTGTGACGGTCGGCATAATATTGATCTTCGGCAAATAGCTTGACACCATTGATTCGTAATTGATATAGTTCAGATGGCATAGCATTTTTATGCAGACGGATTTTAATTCCATCACGCGAATTGTCGGTGATGCAATCGGTAATCGTGCAATTTTCAAGCATTCCGTCTTTCCATTTTATATCTACTTCATAGTTTCCGACAGCCTTTAGGCCTCGAATCGATCCGGAGGGCCACGACATTCTGGGAAGAGCCGGCAGAATATCGATTACACCTGAATATGACTGTAGCAGCATTTCAGCCATGGCGGCAGGAGTGCCTCCATTACCGTCAATCTGGAAAACGCCGCCGCAACGTGACAAGAGGTTGTTGGAAAACCGAGGTTCATGACCATTTGCGTTCAATGCGTATGCGAGCGTTCGCATTGCCATGTCGCCCTTGAGACTGCGGGCAAAGCAGCTCATTTTCCATGCGGTGTTCCATGCAGGATTGTCCGCATCCGTATCGTCGCCCCGTGCCAACAATGCGGCATAAGCGGCGTTGAAGTTGGATTGATCTTCATCATACGGAGTAACTTGGTTGAATGGATACAGCACATCAGGTGAGAAAGATGGCGATGGTTTGATTTGCCCGAGGAAGTTCCCTGCCATTCGCACATCTGGCCATCGGATGCAATCTCAATACCGTCATAAATATTTTCTATATATTGACTGCAGATGTCAGCCTCGGCGGTTCGGCCCAATAATAGCGCCGCATCTCGAGTATTGCAGAGATGCTGATAAACTATTTACTGAGCATGAGTGGCATACCCATTGCCACCACCCGATTCGGGAGAATAATTATTGGGAATCACATATCTCCCTTGATTATCTGTGGTGAAATATCCGAAATAGAACTTACATGCACCATACATAGTGTCGAAGTAATCGGAGAGGAAATTGAGATCCTGCGTATACAGAAAATGATTCCAGACATGTGACAGGTTCCATGCCGCTGCTTCCACATAATTGCCGTTGTATTGGGACGTATGACCGAAAGAATTCAACATCAGATGATGTGTCCAACCACCGGTGCCATCCACAATAAGGTCTGCGTTCTTGGTCCATTCTTTCTGAGCCATGGTTTTTATATAGCGGAAGAACGGAATGTGGGTAGACGGAATGTTTGTATTTTCAGATGCCCAGTAATTCATCTGCAGGTTGATGTTGGCGTGGAAGTCACAGTCCCATCGGGGTTGAGGATCGGACCAGATGCCCTGTAGGTTGCTTGGCAGCGATACATTCCCGCGCGAAGATGAAAGATTGAGATAACGCCCTATACCGAACAGCAGCATATCGATGGCCTGTGTATGGGGAGTCGAAACAGCGCAGGTTTCCATATAGGCATCGTTGTAATCTAAATTACAAAATTTATTAAAATTTACAATTTAATAACAAAAAACATATAATAAAAGTGCATTCCGCTGTTACCTGGAACGCACTTGCAGGGTAATTGTATGTAGATCAGAGATGTGTTAACGATGTTTTTTCGACCAATCGGCCAGATTTACAAGGAAACTCTTGAGCTCGTCGCCGTAGTTACGGTTCGGGGCATCGGCACCTTCCTCTTTTGCAGATGCGCCATATTATCTGGGGATCCAGCCCCTCGACTTCCACTCCGGCCGAAGCGAATGTCTTGCTGTCGGCTTTAGCATATCCTGGTTTGAATTTAATCTTGTCGGTAATCATAGTATCTTAGTTTAAACAGTCTCGGACTGTTAAGAATTGTTTCTATGATATAACCGTTTTAACGGACCAAATTGTTCACTCTGAAAGAAAGGAATTCGTCAGAATTAATGGAATTCCGGTTATAATATTGCGAGTCACAGCAATTCTTGGACACGTGTTTCAAATTCGGTATCTTCCAGATCGTAAGGCAGCCAATGGATTGTGGATCCGCGTCGTTCCATTCCGCGGAACCATGTCATCTGACGTTTGGCAAACTGATGGATTGATGTTTCAAGCTGATTGAACATTTCCTGATATGACAGTTCCCCCATCACGTGCAAGGTGACGTATTTATATTCCAGACCATAATATATAAGGTCTTCGGCATCTATGCCGGAATTGAGCAAATCCTGAATCTCTCGAATCAGTCCATCGGCGAGTCTTTGTTGCAGGCGTTGCGATATTCGGGCGCGTCTTTCTTCTCTGGGAATATCCAGGCCGATGATCAGTGCGTCGATAGGCTTCGCGTTCCGTCGAGATGTAGATATGGCCGCCTCGGGATGACGCAGATAATAATCCTGTATCTCGATTGCCCTTATTGCCCGCGAGCGGGTATCTATGTCAGTGACGTTATGCAGCTGTTTGTATCCGGACAGTATATCGGCGAGCTGATCCAGAGATTTGTGGGACAAGGAATGTCTTAATTCAGAATTTTCAGGCACTTCAGGCAGTGATATCCCGTTCAGGGCATGCTCTACGTACATTCCCGAACCCCCGCAGATGACGGGACGTTTTCCGCGGGCAAGCATATCGTGATATGTCTGGTTGAAGTCTCTGAGATATTTATGAAGATTGTATTTGGATCCCGGTGCACAGATATCGATAAGATGGTATCTGATGTCTCCATATTCGTATAGATCCTTTCCGGTGCCGAGGTCCATGTTTCGATATACCTGTCTTGAATCGGCCGAAATAATCTCGCCGTTGAGTATGGATGCCAACTGTACGGCTCTGTGCGTCTTGCCGCAGGCGGTGGGGCCTACAACAGCTATGGCCCGCAATGCATTGGCGTCGCTATCGGACGGAATAATCATATCGGTCACTGGCGCCACGAGGCACTTTGCTTGTTGTTGTTCAGCATCTTCTGCCATATTCGGCGTACGTGGAATCCTTTGGTATCGGAATTGAACATGGCTACACGGATCCATTTATCGTCTTGGAAATCGTAGTCTTTATCACGGATTTCCTTCAGGTCGTAATTGGGTTGATATGACTTGACCTTGATTTTGCGGAATCCACGGTCATCGAATATTTTCTGAGTCAGCACCACTGTCGACATTCTTGACATATCCGCCAGGAATGTGCCGGCCATAAGAGCGGGACTGGAATTATAAATGCTCTTGATCCGGCTAAAGTCCATCCATTCGCCTGTGATGTTAAGTTCAGGATAATCCTCGGGCTTACCGTCAAGGAAATAAAAATACCTGAGCAGACGATGTTTCTGCATGTCGGGATTACGGCGTCCATAGAAGAACTTAAGGTGTCCCGGATGCTGCACCATATTGTGGATCACATCGTTAACCTCATAGGTGGAAATACCGTTCACATTGCGTTTTGTCACGAAAGGTGTGTCAATTATGTTGCGGTAAGGCATTTGCGGATCTACGGTCCTGGGATTGACATAGATGCTGTTGTCGCATATAACATAGAACCGCAGATATGTCTTCGTGGTCATGTCGCTGAGTTCCTCCTCCGTGATGATGTTGCCCCTCTCCTTCTGATCCAGATATATGTTGTAGTATCTTGCTGCGAAATACATACCGTCAATAAGGAATATTACCAGATTGAGCCAGAAGAAGATGTAACGGTCGCGAATATTTATGTCGGCCGATCTGTCATAAAGAGTGAAGTAATAGGCCCAGACTATTATCGACAGCCCCCCGAACACACACAGAAGATTAAGAATCTGTAATCGGGATTCGTGATGTAGAATCTGTCCCAGTTTCCCGCGGTCTATGGAGAGGCCGTTCTTGAACTTGCAGTCCATGCAAAAGCTCAGAGAATTGAGTCGGAGCATAATGATGCCGAATGTTACGAAACATATCGGGTCAAGCAGCAATGACGGTATGTAGGGAGGCGTGATGAATGTCAATTCCTTGGGCAATTCCATCATACCCCAGATATACAACAGATTGAGGATGATCGTGACGAATGAATAGGTAATTAGGCAATAGAACAGGGCATAAATCATCACCATGCAGCTGGGATTATCCTCCAGTCTGTTGTTATAGAGCATGGTGTAAAGCACGGCCGCTCCTATTAATGAAGGAATAGGCGCAAAGTAGTATGGGAGAACCTGCGCGAGCAACATGGTGCCCATCAACACCAGAATGCCGATACAGAAGTCCTTCCAAAAGGCGAAAAGTCTCGAACTACTTATTTTTTCCAAGTCGTGCATTGTCGTTTTACATCCAGGTCACGCCCTCATAGTGAAATCCATAAACCCTATATATTCAACGTCTTAGCGAACATATTGGTCTAAGAAATCACATATTTTTTTGAACAGCATCGTCCTGGCATTACATTTGGGCAGACTGTGTTCAAACCCGGTCAAGGCCATCATGTCGAATACCGTTCCCTCAGAATAGAGCTTAGAGGTATATTTCAGAGTATTATAGACATGTACATTGTCATCGCTTGTGCCGGACATAATAAGTAGCCGGCCCTTCAGATTCTGTGTCCTGTTAAGGGCGGAAGCCAGGTCATAACCGGATTCGTTCTGCTGGGGTGTGGTCATGTACCGTTCGGTGTATATGGAATCGTAAAACCGCCAGTCGGTCACGGGAGCCATAGCCACTCCCGCCTTGAACGTGCAGTCGGGATTTCCGAGTTCCATAAGTGTCATATAGCCGCCATAGCTCCAACCGAAGCATGCCGTACGTTCGGGGTCTATATAACTCTGTTGCGTCATCCACTTGGTGCCTGCAAGCTGGTCTTTGGTTTCCAATTGTCCCAGACGGCGGTAAACGGAAGTGGCCCACTGACGCGAGCGATTGCCGGTTCCGCGGCCATCCACAGCTGCTACGACGTAACCCTGCGATGCCAGATAATAGATGCCTTCCATGCGCCACGCATTCAAGACCTCCTGAGAGTCCGGACCGTTATACTGATACATCAGCAACGGATACTTATTGCTTGCTGAGAAATCTGCAGGCTTGATGATGAAAGCGTCCATCATTTCACCTTCGGCGTTAGGAATCTGCAGGAATTCTTTCTTGGGGGCCGAAGCATATTTGGATGCATACAGGGCATTGTTCTCTACTTCGGTCAGCAGTTTGCCACGGTTATCGCACAGAGTGAACACCGGAGGTGTGACGGCATTGCTGTAAGAACGGAGGAAATAGCGGCAGTCGCTGCTGAACCATGCGTTCTCGGTTCCGGGCGTATTGTTCAGTATTGTCACTTTGCCGTTACGTTCTACGGCGGCGACATTGCGGTTGATTGGACCAAGCTGTGTGGTCTGTACGTAAACAGTGCCTGTGCGCGGATCGCAACCGTAGAAGTCGGTCACGTTCCACTCCCCTTTTGTGACCTGACGCAGGCAGTTGCCGCTGTAGTCGTACTCATACAGATGGCGGTACCCGGACTTTTCGCTACCGATAAAGAATGACTTTTCGCCGTATTCCCCCATCCGGTATGCAGCCGGGCTGAGCCATGCGTCGCTTGTTTCCGTATATATTACCTTGGCGACTGTGCTGCCGGGATTCACCTTATATAATCTGAGCGAATTCTGATCACGATTCAGAGTCATGACCATCAGGTTCGTGCCGGTGCCGTCAAACTCCATTGACGGAACGTAGTCCTTGCCAATCGGAATATCCATCTGCTTTACTGTCTGATTGTCGACATGGTAGGCCAGAACAGTCACAGTGGAGTTGGGATATCCGGCCAACGGATACTTGTACGAATAGCTTTCGGGATACACATCCGTGAGCGGATCGGCGTCGCAGTATGATTTATAGTTGTCAAAACTATATACAGGCACCTCCGACTCGTCGAAACGGATGAATGCCAGCACATTGTTCTGCCCGTTCCAGGCCATTGCGGTCTGCATGCCGAATTCCTCCTCGTAAACCCAGTCAGGAATACCGTTTATCACCTTATTGGTCTGGCCGTCTTTGGTTATGGCCTTGTCGGTGCCGTAATCCAGATTGGAAATCCATAGATTGTTGTCGCGCATATAAGCCACCTGAAGGCCGTCATGGCTCATGGTCGCTCCACGTTGCGGACCGCATGTCGATACACGTTGCATTGTGCCGCGGAAAGTATCATATACATAATACTCCGCATAGAATGAATGTCGGTATATCTTGGAAGTCTCCTGCCACAGCATTATCTTTCGGCCGTTGTCAGAAATGGAGTATCCGTCGAACGAATCTATCTTGACTTCGCCCTTCTGAGCGTCGAGGCTGAAAAGAGTCTCCAATTTCTTTCCGGTCTTGAAGCTGTATGACTCGATGCTGCGGCCATCAGCCGATATCGCGGAATAAGACGTGCCGTCGGCCAGTGGCATCGGCGTCTTGACGCTGACCGGTCGCGTGAGATCGGGCTGGCAATAGTCTGCGACCGTGAGAGGTGCGGCTGTGGCTGTGGCGCACATAGTTACGGCGGCTGCCGAAATATAATGCCTTAGATTCTTATTCATGACGTCGACTGATGTGTGTTTCAGGTTAAGGTATCAATAACTGCGGGCGAACAATACCCGTTGAGCGGAAGGTTTGCCTGTCACCATACATACGCCGGGTGTCTTGTCGGAATCGAACGGGATGCAACGTATGGTAGCCTTAGTCTCTTCCTTGATTTTAGCCTCGGTCTCGGGAGTGCCGTCCCAGTGTGCCATGATGAATACGCCATCTTCGATTCGCTTCTTGAACTCATCGTATGTGTCGACGGTGATGGTTTTCTCGATGCGGCGGTCAAGGGCTTTCTGATACAGACTTTTCTGTATGTCGTCGAGAACCTCTACGATATGGTCGGCGATGCCGTCGAAAGAAACAATCTCTTTCTGCAGTGTGTCGCGGCGCATCATTTCGACCGTGCCCTGTTCCAGATCTCGCTGTCCGATGGCCAGACGTACAGGAACGCCCTTGACTTCATAGTCAGCGAATTTGAATCCCGGGCGCCGGTTGTCAGCGTCGTCATACTTGACGCTTATGCCTTTGGCACGTAATTCATTTATGAGAGGCTGAACTTTCTCCGAGATTGACTTCAAACCCTCGTTATTCTTGTAGATAGGCACAATCACAACCTGGATAGGAGCCAGCTTGGGAGGCAGTACAAGACCGTTGTCATCGCTGTGAGTCATGATCAGCGCACCCATAAGGCGTGTCGAGACGCCCCAAGACGATGCCCATACATATTCCGGCTTGTTGTCCTTGTTCATGAACGTTACATCGAATGCCTTTGCAAAGTTCTGGCCCAGGAAGTGGGATGTGCCGGACTGCAGGGCTTTGCCGTCCTGCATCATGGCCTCGATTGTATAGGTGTCGAGGGCGCCGGCAAAACGCTCGGTGGCAGACTTTACACCTTTTATGACGGGAATCGCCATGAAATCCTGTGCGAATGTGGCGTAAACCTCAAGCATTCTGCGAGCCTCTGCCTCGGCCTCCTCGCGGGTGGCGTGGGCTGTATGACCTTCCTGCCACAGGAATTCGGCAGTACGCAGGAACATGCGGGTACGCATCTCCCAGCGCATCACGTTGGCCCACTGGTTGATGAGCAACGGCAGGTCGCGATAGGAATGTATCCAATTCTTGAATGTGCTCCAGATGATGGTCTCGGATGTGGGTCGGATTATAAGTTCCTCCTCCAGCTTGGCCTCGGGGTCCACAATCACGCCGTTGCCCTCGGGGTCGTTCTTGAGCCGGTGATGGGTCACGATGGCGCATTCCTTGGCAAAGCCCTCTACGTGCTCGGCTTCACGGCTCAGGAACGATTTGGGGATGAGAAGCGGGAAATAAGCGTTCTGATGCCCGGTGGCCTTGAACATATCGTCCAGCTGACGCTGCATCTTTTCCCAGATGGCATAGCCGTAAGGCTTGATTACCATACACCCTCTTACTGCCGACTGCTCTGCAAGATCAGCCTTTGCTACCAACTCGTTATACCACTGCGAATAATTATCCGCACGCTTCGTGAAGTTTTTAAGTTCTGTTGCCATATTGCGCTAAAAAACCGTCCACTGTCCCAGATCGACGTGAAAGGATTCTTTGTTCTTTTAAATTTATTTAGCAAAGTTAGTAAAAAGTAGTGAAATATTAAAACATTTGACGCCTTGATTATTCAAAATGTATTCAAAAAGAGGATAAACAGAAAAAGAGGCGCCCGAAGCGCCTCTTTCTTCATATAATAATGTTTATTGCCGTTGCAACGTCTTGGGGTCGGCAACGCGTCCCAGACTGGAAGGCTGGTCTTCATAACTGTTGGCATCCGCTTCAATCACGAAACTGTGTCGTTTCCAGATTGCGACAAGCAGCACTATCAGAATGATGCAGCCGTTGAATATGAACGAGAAGTTGACACTGTCTGAATGGAACAGATGGCGTGCGCCCGATATAACGAACGGTACTATCGAAATACCCACATAGTTGCATGTGAGGAGGTAGGAGAAGTATGCGTTCTGTTTTGCAGCATTCGGCGCGACGTACGATGTCTTGTCATAAATCAAAGGCTGGACTATTCCGTAACCGAGTCCCATGATGAAAATACCTGCGATATATGCCCAGTACGAGTGTACCAGCCCTACGAAAAAGAGTCCGAACACCACGAGCAACAATGCCAATTCCATGGTCCACTCTTTACAGACTCTTATGGCCTGAGGCAGAATGAAACCGGACAGAGTGGCAGATGCGAAATACATGGCGGTGGCCACACCTACATCGGTGGTGTCAAGTCCATAATCCTTCATGGCAAACGGCAGGTAATAGCTCACTACTTCGGTGCCGTATGTGGCTATGAAATAGAGGGCCATGAGACCGAATAGAAGTGCGAGTGCCGTCTTTCCTTGAAAATTGAAATTCGGGCCTGCCGGTTTGCCGGTCTTTTTCGTCTGCGCTATGTCCTGGTCAGACGGTCTCGACGGTTCTTTGACAGGAGGGACAATTTCACCGGGATAATCGATGCGATGAGCGTAGATATAACTGCGGGTCATGAATGGCACCAGACACAACGGTATGATCGGTATCATGTACACGATGAACGCGAGGTGTCAATTGTATACAGCAACCCAGCCGACAAACAGTGTGGCGAAAATCACCATGAAGTTACTTACTCCGGATTTCATACCCAGAGCTTTTGTACGTGCCTTACCGACTGTATATTCGGAGATCAGCGAGGCTGCCAGCGGTATGATCAGACCGCATCCCACACCTAACAGACAGCTCAGCACTATCAGTTCCGTCATGGTCTTGGCGAAAAAATATAGTATTCCAGTCGCAGCATATATCACCAGACCGATGCCGAGTATCCACATCTGGTTTTTAGGTGTGCAGAATTTGCCTGAGCATAGAATAAACGGAATTGTCACCAGGTTAGGCAAGACCGTGAGCAACTGTATTTCGAGTTCAGTGACATTGGTGAACACATCATCCAGCTTGCCCATGATCGGCGATATCGCCAGACCCGGAAGGTTTACCGTCAGCGAAATGGAAAGGATGGCCAGCAGGGAAATATACGGGATTTTCCCGCAGCCGCAATCTACATATTTCATATCAATAGATTTTAAAGTGGAATGAAGAAAACAATGTCTGTTTCACATTATTTATTAACCTGCTTCTGGTAATATGTGTTGGAGATAGTGCCTATGAAGGTATGTCTCAGCAGGAATGCGAATATAAGGAATATGACACAGACCGCCACGCTGATGAAGAATGGGAAAGTGCTGTCCACCGATTTATGGAATAATTTGCAGATTCCTTGCGTCAATACTTCGGTTATTTTTTGAGAGTTTGTTAACGGCTCCTCGGAGCCGTTAACAAACTCTCAAAAAATAACCGAAGTATTGTTTTTAACAATGCTGACAAATAATGGTTCAAGTCATTCTTCGGGATTTATTGCAGCGTTCAAACAATATTTGTATCATATCATAATTCTCTATAATACAAGGTCTCATAAGTAACGGTAACGGCGGGGTGGAGAATGACGCCATTCTCCACCCCGCCGTTACTTAAAAAATAAGGTAATATTTACCTATCGGAGTCTGTCGGCTGCACGCAACTTGCGTCCGTCGGCACAGATCCTGTTATACGCCATGACATCGGCCACGATAGCAAGGAACGGCGCGATGATGAGCGAAGACCAGCTGACGGCGGCCTGCGGGAAGGAATAATATCCGTATACGGCTCCGATGCATATCACAGCTACAAGAAACAGGATTTCGATAAGGCACAGCAATTTCTGGAGACGCATGTTCCTGAAGCAGAATATCGCGATGAACGGCATGATGAAGCTGAGCATGGACACCGCAAAAAATATCCATGTATGCGCCACGAAGCCGGTAGGACCACCGTCGGTGGCAATGCCCTCTATGTCAAAACCGAGAGTAGTGAAATTGCAGGTATAGTCGGGCAACTGCACCTGTCCGAGAGACATGAAAGTAAAGCAGCCCATCACAACGGCCGCAATCAGCAGAAGTGCCGACTGCCATCTTTGTATTACCATAGTTTTAATACTAAAATCAGTGAAAAATTGCGGTAAGACCCCAATCCATACGGTACAAGGCCCCATATCGTCTGCAAAATTAGCAAAAATATTTGAAACAACGGAGCCTGCTGACAAATTTGTAGGTGCGCTTTTGCGTTACTATATCGGGGCGTATGTCGGGACGGATTAAACAAAGTGTGCCAATCCTGTATATACAGGCGGTTTTTGGTGCATTATTTGTTATCGAATTATATGAATGATACAGAAAGGAAACTTAAGCAGATAGAGAGCAACATAGATGGCGGAATGCTGAATCGCGCAATGCGCGATTTGCGTGATGTGGCGCAGCAGAGCGGCGATTATGAATCGCTGAACCGACTGAATGCCGCCTCGCAGTCTTACGGATATCTCAGGCGATACTATATAGAGGGGAAGCCCGACCCTACCCGGGCTTCGATGCTCAGTGATCTGGCCGAGCAGTTGCGCAATGTGTCGGATGCCTTGGCCAGACGGAGTAAAGCGGAGGAGCCCGGCGTCTATTATTCGTCACAGCGCCTTCTGTCATTGCGCAAAGGAAATCTAAACGCGTCTTTGACGAGATACAGGGAATTGATGGCTCAGATAGCACTTGCCGGAATGGTACAGAAGGTGTCCGTCGACATGTCGCGTGAACGCTATGAGTTGCTTGAGACCATCTTCCTGACAACAATGCTGACATTTCAGGACAAGGCGGCTATGCAGACGCTGCTCAAGGTAATGGAAGACCCGGATACCGACATTGCATTGCAGTATCAGCTGATTGCGGCTCTTACTCTTGGCTTGACTGCATGGTTTGACGAAATGAAGCTTAACCTGATGATAGAGCTGTTGATGCATTCCGACCTCCAGACTCCGTCCAAGGCCAGACTTCTTGTCGGAGTTGTAGTATGTATGGCTGCGTGGCAGGGACGGATAGCTAAAACAGACCGTCTTAAAGACCGTATCAGATTGTTGCTTGATACCGATGATATGGCCGCGAGAGTCAAGACTGTAATCAAAGCCATTGCAGGAACACTGGACACACAGCGTATTTCGGACAAAATGAAAAACGAGGTATTGCCCGAAATCATGAAACTGCGTCCTGAGATGATCCAGAAACTTAAAGGAATGTCAAAAGGCATCGATTCTGAATCATTGGAGAACAATCCAGATTGGGAAGAAATGCTCGACAAGACCGGCATAGGCCGCAAGCTGGAGGAACTGAGCGAGATGCAGAACGACGGAGCCGACCTGATGATGGTCACGTTCTCGCAGCTGAAAGGCTTCCCCTTCTTTCAGCGTGTCAACAACTGGTTTATGCCCTTTGATTCCAAACATCCGGATTTGGGCTTTGACGAGAAGATGTCGGAAACCATCGGACGGATGACGGATTTCACGCCCTTTATATGCGACTCGGACAAGTATTCGCTTGCATTGGCATTGAAGCAGGCTCCCGAAATGCAGCGCACTATGCTGCTGAAACAGTTCGACATGCAGTTCGAGCAGATGTCGCATGAGATAAAAGAGAAATTACCAGATTCATCCCGTCCTGATTTTGACAACGAATCGGTCAAGGCTGTGCGAGATCTATACCGGTTTTATAAACTGTCGCGCAAAGACGGAGACTTCTATAATCCGTTTGTCAAAGCCCTTGAATTCCTCAACATTCCGGGGCTTGACCGGCATCTGAATGACGGCCAGTTTATCGAGACGATGGCGGAATTCTATTTCAAGCGCCAGTACTACAAAGAGTCTCTTGGCCTGTTCCGCACATTGTCAGAGAAGAATTATGAAGACAATTCCATCTGGCAGAAGATTGGTTTCGCTTGTCAGAAACTGCAAGACTTCACCGGTGCCCGCGAGGCATACATGAAATCGGTGTTACTCGGTGACGACAGTTTATGGATTGAGAAAAAACTGGCATACGTAAA
This sequence comes from uncultured Bacteroidales bacterium, assembly GCA_902796035.1. GTDB lineage: Bacteria > Bacteroidota > Bacteroidia > Bacteroidales > Muribaculaceae > Lepagella. The sequence goes on from CADBNR010000058.1 coordinate 25,014, forward strand.
CCGTAGGCTCGGCAATTATCGGGAGTCACTGGAATATTATGATAAGGTGTTGGAACGTGATTCAGGAAATGTAAAGACGATGATAACGGCCGCCAATGCAGCTTTAATGGCAGATATGCCGGAGCGGGCTGCAGCATATTTTTATCACGCACATTATCTGAACCCTGATATGAAGGAGGCCACCCGAGGTGCTGCATGGGCCGAATTAATGTCGGGACATATTCACAAAGCCTCCACGCTTTATGGAGAATTGCTGAAAAATGAATCCGATATGACCGATCTGCTCAACGCAGGACATGTGTCTCATCTGTCGGGACGGATAGAGGAAGCCGTGAGCCGTTATCGTGCGGCCGCAAGGATGAATCAGTCGGATTTCGAACTGGCGTATGTGGCCGATATTCCTATCCTTCTGAAATTAGGAGCCGATCCACAGGGCGTAAAACTATTGCTTGATGAAGTCCTGGATCAGTAATAAGTCTTGGATCAGTAAAAATAATAGAAATGCGACTTACAGGTCTGTAAGTCGCATTTCTATATAATGTGGGTAGCTTTTACCGCAGTAATACTTTTTCAATAGACTCAACGGCAGTGGCGGTATCCCTTGAGCATGAAATACGGTCCTTAACTGCTTTGATGCCATAAATTACTGTAGAATGCTCGCGTTTCAGCTTGGCGCCGATGGCAGGTGTGGAAAGATCGGTGTGCTTGCTGCAGAGATACATCACGATCTGCCGGGCATCCGCAATGTCCCGCATACGGCTCTTGGAAAACAGGTTGTCGGGATTAAGATTGAAATATTCCGCAGTATTTTCCACGATCATGTCGAAATTGATGATCTTTTTGACCGGTGTTTTAACCGTATGGCTAATCACCTCTTTGGTCATTTCGACCGACAGCGGCATGTTGGTCTTGATGGATCGTGTCAGAAGGCCCATAACAATGCCTTCGAGTTCGCGTACCGAACCCGTGGCGCGTTCTGCAATGAGGTCAATGATATCGTCCGACAGATCCAGACCGCTTCTGTTGGCTTTGGCATGAAGGATTTTCTTGCGAAGCTCCAGATCCGGAGCCGGGAGAGGTTCGGTAATACCCCATTTGAAGCGGTCGATCAGGCGGTCGGCTATTCCGTCAAGTTCCTGAGGGGGACGGTCGCAGGAGAATATCAGCTTCTTGTTATGTGCATGCAGGTGGTTGAATATGGGAAACAACGCGCTCGCGCTCTTGGAACCGGTCAATTCCTGAAGATCGTCGAACAGCAGGCAGTCCATCGATTGGAAATAATTGATGAACTCGGGAATGCTGCCGTTTTTATCAAGTGCCACATGCTGATACATGTTCTGAAATTGACGCATGGTCATGAACAGCACGCGAGCTTTCGGATTTCTCTCCTTGATTCGGATGCCGATGGCCTGGATCAGATGAGTCTTGCCGACACCTACATTGCCATAAAGGAAAAATGGATTGAATTCCGGTTTTTCAGGATTGTTTGCAATGTGCTCAGCGATGGTGAAGGCAACTTTATTCGACTCTCCTACGCAATAATTCTCGAACGAGAGTTTGTCGTTGAGCTGAGAATCGAAATTGTTGCTCTGGTTCTCAACGGGAGCGGTTTCGGTCTGACGTGTCACCGAACTGGTGAGTGAACCGGAGCGTTCAGGACTAAGTACCTTTACGCGCGATTGATTGTCGTTGCCGATGATGTTGTATTCAAACTCCAGCGTATAGTTGCCGAAGGATTTGCGCAGAGCCACATTGAGGATATTGGCAAACTGATCCTCGTAGAGATCGGCGTAATATGCCGACGGAAGTTTCAGCACCAGATGGCCGTTGTCGAAGCTGACCGGGCGAGCCACGGCAAACCATATCTTGAACCGGTCCTCGCCGATGTTGGCGCGGAGCAGCTCACAGCATTTTGCCCATTTGCTTTGCAGTTCGTTCGAATTGGTCATTGGTGTTTGCGTGTTCTGATATGGCGATTGTGCGTTTAAGGTCCGGCCAACCGCTTCCCGATTCTCTATGCAAAGTAAGGATAAATAATCTTAATAAAAAAATTGTTTTGCTATTGCATTTTTCGATTGTTCTACTACGCTCTGATATTCAACACATTATTTTACACATTTTTTTTGACCGATATTTTGACGGTTTCTATTGATAGCATGAGGCGTATTGCGGAACCGTAAATTTTAATTAGCTTTGTAGTTGCAAACATAATATGTTATCATGAAGATAGAACTGAATAACGAGCCGGTGTCGTTAAGCGACGATACTAAAAGTGTGGCTGAACTGCTGGCCGATAGAGGTGTGAAAAGCGGAGGTACGGCCGTGTCGGTAAACAATAGAATAGTACGGCACAGCGACTGGGAGCATACCATGTTGCACGAGGGCGACAGGGTGGTGATCATTACCGCGGCTTTTGGAGGATAAATGAGATTCCTTAGAATAGGTATCACACCGCCTGATTTCAGACCGTGCGAGGGCGAATCCATAGTCCGGCTTCTTGACGAAAGAGCGGACATAATGCATCTGCGCAAGCCCGGGTGCACAATCAGAGAGATGGAGGCCTTGATAAGAAGCATTCCGGAGTCATATTATTATCGGCTACGTGTACACAGCTGTTTTGAATTGTGCGGCAAATATGGATTGAGGGGTGTGCATCTCAACAGCCGGGAGCATGATGTACCCGCAGGTGTGACAAACATATCACGATCATGCCATCACGTCGCGGAACTCGACAATCCGATTCCGGACGGATGCAGACTGGAATATCAGACACTCTCCCCTATTTACGATTCAATATCAAAACAGGGATATTCATCTAATTTTAAACTTGAGGAAATTAAGGATTGCTTAATCGGGAAAGAGGTAATTGCACTGGGAGGTGTGACTATTGATAAATTTGTTGAATTAAGCAATGCGGGTTTTATCGGAGCGGCCATGCTGGGTTGTCTTGAGGAATATTACAGACGTTGAACGGCACGGTCTTTCGGTAAACTGTAAAGGTATACGGATCGTTAATATAATGAAGTAACACATAAATTACTTGGAAATGGCATTGCAATATATAACGAATACGTCGTCTTCGGTGTCGGTAACGGATCAGATACGTGCGGTGATCAACGGCGGCTGTCGCTGGGTGCAGATACGTATGAAAGAGGCCGATGACAACGAAGTGCGTAAGGTTGTGGAGACTGTTATGCCCTGGTGCATTGAGACGGAGACATTCCTGATACTGGATGATCGTGTAGAGCTGGCCAAGGAACTGCAGGCCGGAGGCGTGCATTTAGGCAAGACAGATATGCCTCCGGTCCAGGCTCGTCTTCAGTTGGGAGCCGGAGCTGTCATTGGTGTGACGGCCAACACGTTCGAGGACGTGGATAAAGTAAAGACCCTCGACGTGGATTATATAGGCGTAGGTCCGTACCGGTACACGGAGACCAAAAAGAACCTTGCACCTCTATTGGGTCTGGAGGGAATAAGACATATCTGCGACGAGATGAAAAAGAACGACATAACAATTCCTGTGGTCGCTATAGGAGGCATTCGGCTCGAAGATGTGCAGCCTTTGATGGAGACTGGAGTAAACGGCATAGCTGTAAGCGGAGCCATTGCATTTGCCCCCGATATTCAGCATGCCACGGAAGACTTTGTAAACGCTTTGAAAAAAGTTAATCAGGCGTGACATATTATTTTGTAACGCGCGATTTTTTGCTTAACTTTGTAAGCTGAAAGACCAAGGCCGTGTGCGCTGACCTGTTGGGCGCACGATATTGGTCTGTCCAATAATAAGTTAGATAAGGCAAATGGGATTATTTTCGTTTACACAGGAAATTGCGATGGACTTGGGTACCGCCAATTCCATCATCATACATAACGATAAGATAGTGGTGGACCAGCCGAGTGTCGTGGCCATCGAGAATAAGACGGACAAGCTTCTTGCAGTCGGCGAAACGGCTCATCAGATGGAAGGAAAGGAACCCCCGGGCATCCGTACTATCCGACCGCTTCGCGATGGTGTGATTGCAGACTTCAATGCCGCCGAGCAGATGATTCGCGGCATGGTCAAGATGGTGAACAACAAGCGCCGATGGTTCTCGCCTGCCCTCCGCATGGTGGTTTGCATCCCATCGGGATCGACCGAGGTCGAGATTCGCGCCGTGCGCGACTCCAGCGAGCATGCCGGAGGCCGCGATGTATATATGATATACGAGCCTATGGCCGCGGCTCTGGGTATCGGCATTGATGTCGAGGCTCCGGAAGGAAATATGATTGTGGACATAGGCGGCGGATCGACGGAGATTGCCGTAATATCGCTTGGCGGTATCGTATCCAATAAGAGTATCCGTACGGCAGGCAACGACCTGACGGCCGATATTCAGGCACACATGGCCAACCAGCATAACGTAAAGGTCGGTTCCACCATGGCGGAGCAGATCAAGATAAATGTCGGTTCTGCCATTCCTAATCTGGATAATCCGCCGGAACCATTCGTGATATGCGGTCCGAACAAGATCAACGCCCTCCCGATGGAAGTGGCCGTGACCCACGATGAGATTGCGCACTGTATAGACAAGACTATCCAGAAGATGGAAAACGCAATCCGCGACGCTTTGGAACAGACACCTCCGGAGCTATATGCGGATGTGGTACGCAACGGTATCTATCTGGCTGGCGGCGGCGCGCAGTTGCGCGGTCTGGCCAAGAGGTTCTCGGACAAATTCGAGATTGAATTCAAGGTGCCCGACGACCCCTTGCACGCGGTGGCAAAGGGTACCGGTGTAGCCCTGAAGAATATAAACCGTTTCTCGTTCTTGATTAGATAAACATATAGTCCGATCGGATAATATAGATTGTCGGAATGAACAATCTTCTGAATTTCATTCTGAAATATTCGAAATGGTTTGTCTTCACGATATATGTGTTGATAAGCATCGTTCTGCTGGTAGTTAGCAATAACTATCAGCAGTCGATATATATGACCTCGGCCAATGCTGTAACGGGATCCGTATATAGCGGCTGGTCGTCTGTGACCGGGTATTTCCATCTGCATTCCATCAATGAAAGTCTTCAGCACCGCAATGCGATGCTTCAGAACGAGGTGTTGAATCTGCAGAGTCAGTTGCGCGAACTCCGGGCAGCTGCCGGCGACAGTATACCCACTCCTACAGTGGAGAGATTCGATTACATAGCCGCCGGAGTGATCAACAACAACACCCGACACCCTAAAAACTTTTTTACAATCAACAAAGGGATGAACGACGGCGTCCGTACAGGAATGGGCGTGGTGGATCAGAACGGTGTGGTTGGTATCGTGAATGTGGCCGGACGTCACATGGCCCGTGTCATATCGCTTCTTAACGAGACACAGCATTTTTCCGTGAAGATCAAGGATACTTCTTTCGTAGGCTCATTGTCTTGGAAAGGACGTAATCCGGAAATAGGATATGTAGAGGAAATACCACGTCATGCCAGGTATAGTCCGGGTGACACGATAGTGACATCCGGATATTCCACGGCTTTTCCCGAGGGAATACCTGTAGGCGTGATACTGAACCGCGTGCATAGCCGTGATGATTCCTTCTTCACTTTCAAGGTGAAGCTGACATCCGATTTCCGGACCATCAATTCCGTCAGGGTAATCAGGGATATTTATAAGAACGAGATAGATTCGCTGGCCGCCTTCGACGTGGTGACCTCAGAGGACAAATGACGGATTAACAGACATAGAGATATGGGACCGAAGTTGTTCGGAAATATAGTGTTGATGATTGTGCTGGTGCTTGCCCAGGTGCTGGTATGCAACCGCATCATGCTGTTCGGAGTGGCTGTGGCATTCGTGTTCATATATGTGGTTGTCAGTCTGCCCATGAAGCTGAAGACCGACTGGTTGCTGACGTGGGCGTTTGTGTCGGGGCTACTGGTGGATGTATTCGTGGACACTCCCGGGGTGAACGCATTGAGCTGCACGCTGCTGGCCATGATGAAGAAACCGGTGCTGTACGCATATATTCCACGCGACGACCATACTAAAAATGTTGTACCGTCGCTCTCTACTCTCGGATTCGCTGTCTATGCAAAATATCTGCTTACCATGTCGGCTCTGTATTGCGTCATGGTATTCACTATAGAATATTTCAGCTTCGTCAGCGTTAAAGAGATTGTCACAATGTCGGCCGCCAGCGCCGTATTGACTTTTTTGATTCTATTGGCAATAGACAGCCTCATAATCTCAAGACGTGAGAAAAGACTATAATCTGGAAAAGCGTAAATATGTGGTAGGCGGGTTCATCACCGTCATAATCCTTATCTACATAGTGCGTCTTTTCTATCTACAGATAGGAGACGCCAACTATAAGGCCCGAGCCGACAGCAATGCCTTTCTGCGTCGCACCATATATCCGGCTCGAGGTCTGGTGTACGACCGCAACGACCGCCTGATAGTGCTGAACAAGCCTGCGTACGACGTAATGATAATTCCCAAGGATGTTACGCCTTTCGATACCACCGCTCTATGTGGCGTACTTGGAATAACCAAGGATCAGCTTAAGGAGAAATGGGCCGAGATGAAGGACACGCGCAAGAATCCCGGTTATTCAGCCTACTCTCCCCAAAAGCTGATATCGCATCTTTCGCAGGAAGATTACGGAAAACTGCAGGAGAAACTTTATCTGTTTCCCGGTTTCTTTATCCAGAAACGAGCCGTGCGTGAATACTCCACCGTAGCCGGCGCTAACATTCTCGGCAATATACGCGAGGTATCGGCCAATGACATAGAGAATGACCGTTATTATCGGCGTGGCGACTATACCGGTGATCTCGGTATCGAAAAAAGTTACGAGACGGCACTGCGTGGCAACAAGGGTGTGGAAATTCTGATGAAAGACGCGTACGGACGTATCAAAGGGAAATATGAGAACGGTGCTTTTGATGTGGCTCCGACTTCAGGCCATAACCTGAAATTAGGCATAGACTGGGATCTTCAGGAATATGGCGAGCAGCTGATGGTTAACAAGATCGGAGCCATTGTGGCCATAGAGCCTGCGACCGGAGAAATACTATGCCTGGTGACATCGCCCAACTACGATCCGTCATTGCTGGTAGGACGCAGCCGAGGCAAAAATTATGCTGATCTCGTCAAGAATCCGATGAAGCCGCTCTATAACCGGGCCATTCAAGGCGCGTATCCTCCCGGCTCAACTTTCAAGCCTACCCAGGGATTGATTTTTCTGCAGGAAGGCACGGTCAATCTGCACACCATGTATCCATGTTACAGAGGATATGTAAATGGATTGCGGGTAGGATGTCACGGACATGGCTCTCCTATCGCCTTGAAACCGGCCATCCAGACATCTTGTAACGCTTACTTCTGCTGGGGCCTGAAGAACTTCATCGACAAGCGGGGTACAACACCCTCCAGACAGCTTGAGAAGTGGAAAGACTATATGGTGCAGATGGGCTATGGATATAAACTCGGGGTCGATCTTCCTTCGGAAAGCAGAGGCTTCATACCGAATCCCGATTATTATAGCAAGAGCTTCCGTGGAGCGAACTGGACGGCCAACTCCATCATATCCATCTCTATCGGTCAGGGAGAAGTACTGGCCACACCGTTGCAGATAGCCAATCTGTGCGCTACCATAGCCAATCGGGGCTGGTTCCGGACACCGCATGTGGTGAAGGAGATAGCCGACAGTACGATAGATGCGAAATACAAGGAACGTCATCGCCCCAGGATCAAGAGGGAATATTACGAGGATGTGGCCGAAGGAATGCGAATGGCTGTGTTGGGCGGTACATGCCGTACGGCCAATCTGCCCGGGGTCGAGGTATGCGGTAAGACCGGAACGGCTCAGAACCCGCACGGACGAGACCACTCGGTGTTCATGGGCTTCGCGCCGTATCACAATCCCAAGATCGCGGTATGCGTGTATGTGGAGAATGCAGGATTCGGTGCTACGTTCGGCGTGCCTATCGGCAGCCTGATAATCGAGAAGTATCTTAACGGTTCCATAGCGGAAAACCGTAAGCATATCGAAACAAGAATGTTAACATCCAATACTATAGCAAACAGTGGCGTCACCAAACACTGAAAGTAGCCTTGGGGGATTCCGGGGCCTTGACTGGATCACGGTCCTGATTTATCTGGTGCTGGTATGTGCCGGAGCTCTCAGCATATACGCTGCGAGTTATGATTTTGACAATGCTTCGCTGTTCGACCTGAATGAATTTTCCGGCAAGCAGATTATGTGGATAGGTCTTTCGCTGGCCTTGGGTGCCGTAATATTGCTGATGGACTACCGGATATTCAAGACTTACGCCTATCCAATTTACATAGTCGTTCTGTTCGTGCTGCTTCTCACCATTTTCATAGCGCCTGATATCAAGGGATCGCATTCCTGGATATCGCTCGGTCCTGTCAGCCTGCAGCCGGCCGAATTCGGTAAGTTCGCCACCGCATTGGCATTGGCCAAACTGTTTGATTCCTACAATTTCTCGCTTAATGCCAAGATCAGCAACTATTTCCGGGCTCTGATCATAATATTCCTGCCAATAATTCTGATATTGTTGCAGAACGAGACTGGCAGTGCTCTGGTATATGTATCATTGATATTCGTGCTGTATCGCGAGGGAATGAGCGGACTGGTACTCTTTTCGGTATTCTGCGCCGTAACATACTTTGTTGTGGCTGTGAAATTCGCGGAACCTTTGATTCTGGGACTTCCGATGGGAGAATTCACTGTGTTCATCATCATCATGCTGATTTATTCGTTGATGCTGTTGTTCTATTGCCGGGATCTGTTCATAGCACGCAATGTCATTATCGGATTTGCAGGTTCCGGTGCTATAGTGACTGTATTGAGTATATGCGGTGTAAATGTTAACGGACTCGCCTACTTCCTGACAATCATCGCTGCGGCTCTGATATATACAGGTATATCCATGTTCCGTCACAGGATCGGAAAATTTGTGGTGTCCATAGGTTTCTGCATAGTGTCGGTACTATTCCTCTTTTCGGTGAATTATGCCTACAATAATATATTGCAGCCACACCAGCAGATGCGAATCAAGGTAGCCCTTGGCATAGAGGAAAATCTGCGGGGTGCCGGATATAACGTCAACCAGTCAAAAATCGCTATAGGATCCGGCGGTGTGACAGGCAAGGGATTTCTGAACGGAACGCAGACAAAACTGAAATACGTTCCCGAGCAACACACGGACTTCATATTCTGTACAATTGGTGAGGAACAGGGCTTCGTAGGCGCCGCGGGCGTTTTGCTGCTGTTTTTGATATTGATATTGCGGCTGATACATATAGCCGAACGACAACGAACTCCGTTTGAACGGGTATATGCATATTGTGTCGTGTCGATATTGATATTCCACCTATGCATCAACATTGGTATGGTGATCGGATTATGTCCTGTCATAGGCATTCCGTTGCCTTTCTTCAGCTATGGAGGTTCATCATTGTGGGGATTTACGATACTGCTGTTCATTTTGTTGCGTCTCGACGCATCGCGCAAGGACCGGCTTGATTGAAAAATTTTAACACTTTGACGATAAAAACAGTCTGAATGACGTTATAATATTAGAGCGTTCAGGACACAAGGAACCTTAATACCGTTCTAATGACATCAAGTATACTAATAACTCTAATATAACCTGAAACAATGGCAAGCAAAAGAGATTTCAAGAAATATGTCGATCAGCTCGGATCGGTAGTGGTTGACGAGATGATATCGTCGTATTACAATGTGAAGGACGTGGATCGTGACAAGGTGTCGCTGGCCATAGAAAAAGTACTTGGCGCTATAGGCCGTGCAAAGTGCAACAGCAACGTTTACTTCGATCGTGGCGAAAAGGCATTCGAGAGCAAGGAGGCATATTCCAAAGCAAAGAAGGCATTCTTCGTGGCATTGTTCGACAAGATCATCACCGATTTCAACGAGGAGGTGAACCAGGCGTTGAAAGTGTTCAACGAGGCTCTGCCCGAAAGCGAGCGTGAGCGCAACAAGGCTTACGCCAAGGCCGAAGCTGAAGCATAAAGGCAATGGCCAACATCTGGGGTAAATTATTGCATAAGGCAGGATGGAGAGTCGATATCACGGCTCCCCATCTTGACAAATGCATTATATGTGTCGCACCCCATACTTCCAACTGGGATTTCATAATCGGACTGGCTGCATACAGGTCATTGGGCTATAAGGCGAATTTCCTGATGAAGAAATTCTGGTTTTTCTGGCCGATGGGAATACTGATGCGGAAATTGGGCGGTATCGCCGTTCCCTCCCGTGGTTCGGGTGGAGAATTAAGCCAATATCTGATCGAGGCTTTCGCCCAGCATGACTATCTGAACCTGGCGGTCACGCCAGAAGGTACGAGAAGTGCGCGCGAGAAATGGCGCCGCGGATTCATATATATCGCTCTCGGTGCGCAAGTGCCCGTTCAGCTTGGGGTTATAGACTATAAGAACAAGACCGTTATTATCCGCGATTCGTTTGAACCTACCGGCAATATCGAACATGATATGGATTATGTGAAGAGGTATTACGCCAAGTATAAGGATGCGGCTAAATACCCTGACAAATTTACATATTGACCATGATATCCCAAGACTTGCATGTATGCCTGTTGTCTCTAAAGATAATCTGGGGCGACAAGATGACCAACCTAAGCCGGCTGGAGGATACACTCAAGCTGGTGCATCCTCAGACGGATGTGGTGATTCTTCCGGAAACATTTTCCACCGGCTTCCCTGTTGACAAAGACAAGGAACAGGTTCGCGAACTGGCCGAAAGGAACAGCGGCGAAACTGTAGCGAGGCTTCAGGAACTGGCTTCGCGGCACAATGTGGCCATAGCCGGGAGTTTTATTGCAGATACCGGAGGATCTTTGTATAACAGGGGCTTTTTCATAGAGCCTGGAGGAGAAGTCTCGTTTGAGGACAAGCATCATCTGTTTCACATGGCCGGTGAAGACAAGGTGTTCTCGCGTGGTTATGACCGTATGCTGATAAGATACAGGGGATGGAACATCGCTATGGTGGAATGTTACGATATCCGCTTCCCGGTATGGTGCCGTAATGCGGACAATGCTTACGACGCTCTGTTCGTAGTGGCCAACTGGCCTGAAGTGCGTATTGACGCATGGAACAAGCTGCTGCCGGCACGTGCCATAGAAAATCAGGCGTATGTATGTGGCGTTAACTGCACCGGCATCGACGACAAGGGATTCGTGTATCCCGAATCTTCGCGAGCGTTGGATTTCAAGGGACGCGATATATCGGTGCTTCAGGAATCTACGGGACTTATATACGCTACATTGATGCGTGATAGACTCGATGCATTCAGAGTAAAGTTCGCGGCATGGCGTGACGCAGATCCGTTCAAGCTGCTGTAAATATTCCAACCATATAAAAAAGACGTGTCAAAGAATAGTCCTTGACACGTCTTTATATTTGCTATATTTATTTGCGTCAATGCACCTCTGCGCTGGGCACCTTGGAATCATCGGCATTGTCAGGGGTATCGGCAGCAATTAATGGAATGTATGTAAGCATGAGCTTGTCCTCATTGCCGTCATTGCTTTTAACAGCTTCGATGACACCGCCCAGACACGATTCGGCGTTCAGCTTAAGAATCAGTTCCGCCAGCTCGTCCTCCAGATACTTCTGGATGGCTCTCTTGAGCGGACGGGCACCGAAATTCTTGTCATATCCTTTTTCCGCGATAAAGTCCTTGGCTTCGGGCGACAACTTGAGCTTGAATCCAAGCTTCTCGATTCGGGTGTAGAACTCCTTCAGCTCGATGTCTATGATTTTGTCGATGGCGTTACGGTCAAGCTGGTCAAACATCACAATATCGTCCACGCGGTTCAGGAATTCAGGACTGAACGCCTTGTTCAGGGCCTTTGATATTACTCCCTGCGCCTGGGTTTTGGACGATTCCGATGTATTGAAACCGACACCTGAACCGAAGTCTTTGAGCTGACGTGAACCGACATTGCTGGTCATGATGATGATGGTGTTCTTGAAGTCAATGCGACGACCTAAAGAGTCTGTAAGCCTGCCTTCGTCCATAACCTGCAGCAACAGATTGAATACATCGGGATGGGCTTTCTCGATCTCATCGAGCAGGACTACGGAATAGGGCTTGCGTCGAACTTTTTCCGTGAGCTGTCCCCCCTCCTCGTATCCAACGTATCCCGGAGGCGCTCCGACCAGGCGCGACACTGTGAATTTCTCCATGAATTCGCTCATATCCACGCGTATCAGCGCATCGGACGAGTCGAAGAGATATTCTGCAAGTTTCTTGGCAAGCAAAGTCTTCCCCACTCCTGTGGGTCCCAGGAACATAAACACTCCGATAGGTTTGTCAGGGTCCTTAAGGCCGATTCGGTTGCGCTGGATGGCTTTCACAACTTTGGCTACGGCGTCATCCTGACCTATTACGGAACCCTTAAGTCTCTCCCCCATTTCCAGAAGGCGTGTTCCTTCGGTCTGGGCTATACGCTGAGTGGGAACGCCGGTCATAAGCGCCACGACTTCTGCCACTTTCTCATCGTCGACTATCTGGGGATGGTCGTTTAACCCGGCCTCCCAGTCGGATTTAGCTTTCTCAAGTCGCTCACGGGCTTTAGTCTCTTCATCGAGCAGACGGGCGGCTTTTTCGTAATCCTGCGATTTGGCCGCATCGAGCTTGTCGAGTTTGAGCCGGTCGACTTCCCTTTCCATATTGTCGATTTCTTCGGGCACCACTATGTTGGTGATGTGCACACGGCTTCCCGCCTCGTCCAGGGCGTCCAGAGCCTTGTCGGGGAAATTGCGGTCGCTGACGTAACGCTCGGTAAGCGATACGCAAGCCTCAAGCGCCTGATCGGTGTAGGTCACATTATGATGTTTCTCATATTTGTCCTTGACCTGCCGCAGTATGGCCAATGTCTCTTCGGGCGAAGTTGGTTCCACGATGACTTTCTGGAAACGACGTTCCAGAGCACCATCTTTCTCGATGTTATGACGATACTCATCGAGTGTGGTGGCGCCGATGCATTGTATCTCTCCTCGGGCCAATGCCGGTTTCAGCATATTGGCCGCATCCATCGATCCGGGAGCGCTGCCCGCGCCCACTATTGTGTGTATCTCGTCGATGAACAGTATGATCTTATCGTTTTGTGACAATTCGTCCAGAACGGCCTTGATGCGCTCCTCAAACTGCCCGCGATATTTTGTGCCGGCTACAATGCCGGCCATATCGAGACTTACCACTCGCTTGTCGAGCAAAACGCGCGGCACCTGATGCTGGTTTATTCGAAGCGCAAGGCCCTCGACAATGGCGGATTTACCCACTCCCGGCTCACCGATCAGCACAGGATTGTTTTTCTTGCGTCGTGACAGAATCTGTGCCAGACGTTCTATTTCGCGCTCTCGTCCCACTACGGGGTCAAGGCGTCCTTCGGCAGCAGCTTTAGTCATATCGTAGCCGAATTTGTCAAGCGCCGGCGTATCGCTGGCCTGTTTTCCTTTCCCTTTCGATTGCTGACGCGACGAATTCTTGGAACTTATGGGTGCGTCCTCATCGTCATCGTCCTCATCGTCCGTGGCGTTGCCTTGGCCCATTGCCAAGGGCGGAATGTCGCCCAGTGCCTGAATGGAAATGTCGAAATGAAGATATTCATCCTTTATTTTACTGAGGATTTCGCTGTCCATTGCGCGAGAATCGTGAATCAGAGCCATGATGATGTGTTCGCTGCCTATGACGCTGCCGTTCATCTTGCGGGCTTCGGAAGTGGCAAGCTGTAGATGACGTACGGCGCCAAGACTTATGCGGTATTGCTGCTCGAACAAAGTTGTGGTTTCGCCCGGCTGCACTCCCGAAGTCAGATACCGTTCCAATTCCTCTCGAATCTTGTCAAGAGGAATCTGCATGTGATTCAGAATCTTATATCCGTATCCGCTGGTGTCGCTCACGGCAACAAGCATGAAGTGTTCCGGCTGGATGGCTACCGACCCAAGTCGGTTCACCTCTCGCATCGACGCTTCAAGTATTGGTGTGAACAGTTTTGAAAAGTCTTGTTTCATTTACAATCGTTTTATAAGGCTAAAACAAATGTTATGCCAAAAAGTATATGCCGTAACCCTGCATTGATATTTCAGACTGCGAAATTAGTAAAAAATAACATGGATTACGGCATAATGTGTGAAAATACAAACGTGCGGGGATGTATTTGATTTTGATTAATGGGGATTTTTTTGTAATTTTGTAGCAATAACCGCATGATTTAAGGAGGCGTTTCGATATGCTTCCGGAATAGAGAACTAAACCCAGATTTAGCGGTATTATAGAATAAAATGCAAGGAGATGACAAGATAATCCCGATTAATATAGAATCGGAGATGAAGGAGGCTTACATCGACTATTCGATGTCGGTCATTGTGTCGCGTGCGTTACCCGATGTCCGCGACGGCTTCAAGCCGGTGCATCGACGCGTGTTGTTCGGCATGAATGAGCTTCACAACACTTTTGCCGGCGATACTAAGAAATCTGCTCGTGTGGTAGGAGAAGTAATGGGTAAGTATCACCCTCACGGCGACTCCTCTATATATCTTACAATGGTGCGTCTGGCGCAAGAATGGTCGTTGCGTTATCCGCTGGTGTTCGGCCAGGGTAACTTCGGATCGATTGACGGCGACTCCCCCGCCGCCATGCGTTATACAGAGGTCAAACTGGCCCGCATGGGTGAGGAAATGCTGCGCGACTTGGATAAGGAAACGGTGGATTTCGTGCCCAACTTCGATAATACATTGTTGGAGCCGGCCGTTCTGCCTACCCGCATCCCTAACCTCCTGGTGAATGGAGCGTCCGGTATTGCAGTGGGTATGGCCACCAACATGCCGCCTCATAACCTCACCGAGTCATTGAACGCCTCCATAGCCTTGATAGACAATCCTGATATAGATCTTGACGGATTGATGGAACACATCAAAGCTCCGGATTTCCCGACCGGTGGAGAGATTTACGGGCTGCAGGGCGTGCGTGATGCATACGAAACCGGCAGAGGCCGTATCGTGATCCGTGCAAAGGCTGAAATAGAATCACACGACAATCACGATTCCATCGTGATATCCGAGATCCCTTACGGCGTAATCAAGTCGGAACTTGTAAAGAGCATAGCGGAACTCGCCGATGAAAAGAAGATAGACGGCATAGCCGACGTGACCGATACTTCGGCACGTGGCAAGATCAATATCGTTATCGATGTAAAGCGGGAGGCTAATGCCAAAGTGGTTCTCAACAAGCTGTTCAAGATGACGGCGTTACAGTCGTCGTTCAGCGTGAATAACGTTGCATTGGTCAACGGGCGTCCCCAGTCTCTGAGCCTTAAGGAAATTCTTGAGGCGTTCGTTGAACATCGCCGTGAGGTCGTGTTGCGTCGCACGCGTCATGATCTGGCAGAGGCCGAAAAGGAGGCGCATCTGACCAAAGGACTGATAATAGCCTGCGACAATATTGACGAGGTAATACACATCATCCGCAGTTCCGCCACGCCCGAGGAAGCCAAGCAGCGTCTGTGCGACCGCTTTGAACTCGATATGGCACAGGCCGACAAAATCGTCGAGATGCGTTTGCGTCAGCTCACCGGCCTGGAGATGGACAAACTGCAGGAGAAGTATCAGAGCCTGTTGGCCGCCATAGCACGTTATCAGGAGATCCTGAACAGCGAGCAGGTGCTCCGTGAGGTCATCAAGGGAGAATTGACAGATATTCGAGACCGTTACGGCGATGAACGACGCACGAGTGTCAATCCGTTTAGCGGGGACTTCAATTCCGAAGATTTCTTCCCCGATGATCCCATGATTATCACGATATCGCATCTCGGATATATCAAGAGGACTCCCCTCTCCGAATTCCGTGCCCAGCATCGAGGCGGTGTAGGAGCCAAGGGTAGCTCTACACGCGACGAGGATTTCATAGAATACATATATCCCGCCACTAACCACAACCACATACTGTTCTTCACTCAGAAGGGACGTTGCTATTGGCTGAAGGTGTACGAGATTCCGGAGGGCGCCAAGAATTCTAAAGGACGTGCCATCCAGAACCTGTTGCAGCTGGAGGCGGACGATCATGTAAATGCATTTATCCGGACCAAAGGACTGCTTGATCCGGCATACAACACGACACATAACCTTGTGTTCGCAACCAAGAAAGGTGTCATAAAGAAGACATCTCTGGCATCATACTCGCATCCTCGTGCAGTCGGTGTGACAGCTATCCTGCTGCGAGACGACGACGAGGTGATAGGCGTACGCCTCACCGACGGCAAGTCGCAGATAGTACTGGCCAACAAGAACGGTCGTGCCATCCGATTCCCCGAAGAAACGGTGCGCACCATGGGACGTGTCAGCACCGGTGTGCGCGGCATGACCCTCGACGATGACAACGACGAGGTAATCGGCATGATCACGCTGACCGGCAAGGAAGGCGAAACGATTATGGTAGTGTCTGAAAACGGCTACGGCAAGCGTTCGGACATAGACGATTACCGCATCACAAACCGTGGAGGTAAGGGAGTCCGCACGCTTATGATAACCGACAAGACGGGCAAACTTATCGCCATAAAGAATGTGACGGACGAGAACGACCTGATGATCATAAATCAGAGTGGCGTCGCGCTGCGTCTGCCCGTGAATTCCATCCGCGTGATGGGACGAGCCACACAGGGCGTGAAACTGATTGACCTCGGCAAGCGTGGTGATACCATCGCTTCGGTATGCAAGGTGAAGTCTGACCCCGAAGAGGAACCTGCCGACGAAGAAGCCGGAAGCAATGACTCCGTCACTGACGGTCCTGTTGAGGAAGCTCCGGTAAATGATGTAAATAATGTTGATTACGATCAGGATCAGCCGTCGGAAGAACAAAATGTGGAGGAACAACAACAATAAACGCATAACCGCGTTATTGCAGTTAAACTTTCGGATATAGTATGTATCTTATATAGAAAGACACATACCGTATAAAAGACACATACTGCATAAAGGAAACCAATATTAATAATGTATCCGGTCGTGGTACGACCGCGACCGGATACTTAACAGAACATAACATGAAAAAAATTCTCACGCTGATGCTGTGCGTCGGAGCCGCAGGCACGATGATGGCCCAGAAGGCAGTCGTTGACCAGGCAGCCAAGCTGTCGGGCAAAGCAGACAAGATTGCTGAATCGCGTAGTCTGATTGATCAGGCAAGCAAGAATCCCGAAACGGCTAACGATGCCCGAACCTATTATGTCGGAGGTAAGAACGAGTATGAGGTTTACGACCTGGCCCGCATCAAGCAGATGATCAATCCTCAGGACAAGGACGTCAAGCCGATTGAGATGGGCAAGCAGTTGCTGAACGGATACAAGATGTTCCAGAAGGCCCTTCCCCTTGATTCCGTACCCGATGCCAAAGGAAAGATAAAGCCCAAGTATTCGAAGGATATGATAAGCCGTATCAACGGCCACTTCAACGATTACTTCAACAGCGCCATTGCATTCTATAACGAAAAGATGTACTATCCCGAGGCATACGAATCGTTCATGCTGTATGGCGATCTTCCGAAGAGCGTACATGCCGACAAACTGATGAAGGCAACCGCTGATTCCGTGATCAATACGGCATACTTCAACGCCGGTATAGCTGCTTACGCAGGCAATGCACTTCCCGAGGCTGCACTGGCATTCAAGAAAGCCCGTCAGAACAATTACGACAATGCCCAGAATTATGTTTACGAAATCGCTTGCTGGCAGTATATGGCTCAGAACGATTCCACAAAAGCCGACGAGGCTCAGAAGCAGATCGAGGACATCGCGCTGGACGGTTATAAGAAGTTCGGTACTTCACAGATGCTGTTTATCAACAATCTGGTGAATTCCTGGATGAACGAGAACAAGACAGACAAAGTCCTGGCTCTGCTGAATGAAGAAATCGGAAAGAATCCCGAAAACGGTGCCCTTTATGGTCTGCGAGGATTTGTTTATGACCGCAACGGAAAGGATGACGAATCAGTAGCCGACTACCGTAAGGCCGCAAGCTTCGCCGACACCGATTTCGAGACCCTGAAGAATGCCAGCAAGAAGATATTCCGCACCGGTACCACAAAATGGAACGCCATCGAAGGTGCCGCTCCCGAGGCTCGTCAGGACGTGAAAGTAAATTACTTCGAGGCTGCCAAGGCCATTGCCGACCGCGCCAAGTCCATGAATCCCGATGACAGCGACGTGAACTACGTATTGGAGAACATCAACTACGCTCTCGATACATATTTCAACAAGTAATCCAGCATTACGACCGTTATCGGCGGAATTCAATCATAGCTCCGTTTCACGTTTGCGTGAAGCGGAGTTTTTTTGTATTGCACTGTCCCAAAATGTGTTCCGAAAAATATTAAATACGTTCTTTGCTAATCGCGCTATTATTATTAAATTTGTAAAAAAATAGCGTAATGTCTTTTACTCATCTTCACGTACACACCCAGTATAGTCTTCTTGACGGCAAGGCTACGATACCGGAACTTGTGGATAAGGCCATATCCACCGGCATGAAGGGCATAGCCATAACCGATCACGGCAACATGTTCGGTATCAAGGAATTCTGGAACTATGTGGACAAAGTGAACTCCAAACGCGATGAGGGCGACAAGTTCAAGCCCATCATAGGCTGCGAGATGTATGTGGCCCGCAACAAGATGACGGAGAAGAAAGACAAGAGCGACAACGGCTATCACCTGATTGTACTGGCCAAGAACCTGAAGGGTTATCATAATCTGGTGAAGCTGGTGAGCCGCGCATGGACCGAAGGCTATTACTACAAGCCCCGTACGGACCGGGCGGATCTTGAAGCCCACAAGGAGGGTCTGATAGTGTGCTCCGCATGTCTTGGCGGCGAGGTGCCTCAATTCATAATGCACGGTGAGCTTGAAAAGGCCGAGGAACGGGTCCTGTGGTACAAAAGCGTGTTCGGCGATGACTACTATCTTGAGCTGCAGCGTCACCAGACATTCAAGGAAAATGCCAACCGCGAGGTTTACACCGAGCAATGCAAGGTCAATGATGTCTTGTTGCAGTTGGCCAGAAAACATGACATAAAGGTGATATGCACCAACGACGTGCACTTCACCAACGAGGAGGATGCGGAGGCACACGACCGTCTGATATGCGTGTCGATGCAGAAGACTTTTTCAGAACCTCGCCTGCACTATACCAAGCAGGAATGGCTCAAGACTCCGGAACAGATGCAGGAGATATTCAAGGATGTTCCGGAAGCACTGACAAATACGGAGGAGATTTTGAATAAAGTGGAGTTCTACTCCATCAACCATGCCCCCATCATGCCCTTCTTCGACATTCCGAAGGAATTCGGTACGGAGGAGGAATACCGTGCGCGCCTCACGGAAAAGGATCTGTTCGATGAATTCACTCAGGACGAGAACGGCAATGTGGTTCTGACTCCCGAAGAAGCGCAGAAAAAGATAGACCGTCTGGGCGGTTACGACAAACTTTACCGCATCAAGTTCGAAGCCGATTATCTTGCGAAGCTTACGATGGACGGTGCCAAGGAGCGTTACGGAGATCCCGTACCCGAAGATGTGGCCGAACGGTTGAAGTTCGAGCTGTATATAATGAAGACCATGGGTTTTCCGGGCTACTTCCTTATCGTGCAGGATTTTATTAATACCGGCCGAAAGAAGTTAGGCGTCAGCATCGGTCCGGGCCGTGGATCGGCCGCGGGATCGGCCGCCGCATATTGTCTCGGTATCACACAGATAGACCCTATCAAATATGATTTGCTGTTCGAGCGTTTCCTTAACCCGGACCGTATATCATTGCCTGATATTGATGTGGACTTTGATGATGACGGCCGTTATGAGGTGCTTAAATATGTGACGGAGAAATATGGAGCCGAAAAGGTGGCCCATATCATCACTTTCGGTACAATGGCGGCCAAGATGGCCATAAAGGATGTGGCCAAAGTGCTTGAGGTGCCGTTGCCTGAGGCGAACCGTCTGGCACGTCTTGTACCCGACCGCCTTCCGGATGTAGACGGCAAGTCGCCGAAGATCAATCTGAAAAACTGTCTTAAATACAGCAAGGAATTCGCAGCCGAGCAGAGCAATCCGGACGAACGCGTGCGAGAGACATTGAAATATGCGGAACAGCTTGAGGGCAATGTGCGCAACACCGGTATCCATGCCTGTGGCGTGATTATATGCCGCGATGATATCACTGACTGGGTACCTGTGTCGATGGCAACCGATGCCGACGGCTCCAAGGTGGTGTCCACTCAGTATGAAGGCTCCATCATCGAGGATACAGGCCTGATCAAGATGGACTTCCTGGGATTGAAGACCCTGTCCATCATCAAGGAGGCGCAGTACAACATCAAGATGCGTCATGGCCATGAGATAGACATCGACCACATCCCGCTTGACGATCCCAAGACATTCGAACTGTACTGCAAAGGCGCCACAACGTCAACGTTCCAGTTCGAGTCCGCGGGTATGCAGAACTCGTTGCGCAGTCTTCAGCCATCCAAGTTCGAGGACCTCATAGCCATGAACGCATTGTATCGTCCGGGACCTATGGACTATATTCCTACGTTCATCAAGCGAAAACACGGCGAGGAACCCATCGAGTACGATATTCCCTGCATGAAGCAATATCTTGAGGAGACTTACGGTGTGACCGTATATCAGGAGCAGGTGATGTTGCTGTCGCGTCTGTTGGCCAACTTCACCCGAGGCGAATCGGATATGCTCCGCAAAGCCATGGGTAAGAAGCAGATTGACAAGATGCAGAAGCTCAAGAAGAAATTCATGGAGCAAGGCCAGGGCAACGGATATGAGGAGAAGACTCTGAACAAGATATGGGAGGACTGGGAGAAGTTCGCGTCGTATGCATTCAACAAGAGTCATGCCACATGCTATACATGGGTGGCATATCAGACAGCATATCTCAAGGCGCACTACCCTGCCGAATACATGGCCGGCGTCCTGAGCCGCAACCTTACTGCGAGTGACAAGATGACCAAGGTGATGGAGGAATGCCGACGCATGGGTCTGAAAGTCCTCGGACCGGACATCAACGAGTCAATCGAGAAGTTTGGTGTCAACAAGGGCGGAGACATACGTTTCGGCCTTGCGGCTGTCAAAGGTGTGGGTCTGAATGCCGTAAAAGCCATAATCGACGAACGTAACGCCAACGGTCCTTACAAGGATATATACGACTTTGTGGAGCGCGTGAATCTGTCGGCCTGTAATCGTGGCGCCATCGAGAACCTTGCGATGGCAGGAGCGTTCGACAGCTTCGGACAGCGGCGTGAGGCTTACGTGCAGCAAGTGTTTGATTCATCGTTTACTGATTGTCTGGTTAAGTATGGGCAGTCTGTACAGAATGATAAGAATTCTCTGCAACTGAGTCTTTTCGGCGAACTGGAGCCGATCGAGACCAACCGTCCTCCCTTTCCCGAGGTTGAGCCATGGACTCAGCTGGCGTTGTTGAACAAGGAGAAGGAGCTTGTAACGCGTTATCTGTCGGCCCATCCTCTGGATCCATACGCCATGGAGATAAAGTACGGCTGTACATGCACTTGCGACGAGTTCCAGCAGCGTGAGGAAGTACCGGGTAATGTGACGATTGCCGGACTGGTGACCAAGGTGTCCACTAAGGTGTCGCGTACCGGCAAGGAGTTTTCCATTGTTGAGATAGAGGACTTCAGCGGCAAGGCTGAGATTAGGCTGTTCGGTCGGAATCATGTCAATTTCAAGGATAAATTTCATGAGGAAGAGGCCATATTCATAGCCATATCCTATACTCCCAGCCGGTATCAGCCGGACCGGACCGACATGAATATCGTCAAGATCGAGCCTTTGGAGAACATCAAGGGAAAGATAGCCAATTCGCTTACCATTTTCTTGGATGTGGATTACAACAACGAGGAACTTTTCAAGAAAATCAACGAGTGTACCGGCAATAAGCGTAAGGGAGAGCTATATCTGGAGCTGATAGACCGAAAGACCCGGCAGAGTGTGAAGATTCATTCGCGCAGGCATTACGACATCGATATCGACATGATCGAGCTATTGGAAGCCAATGGCGTGAAGTTCAGAGTGTCGACAATAGAATCATAAAGAATACAAATAACCAAAATTATAAACAATGGCAAAGAAATTTACAGACGAGACGGCCCGCGAGGCCATCAACTCGGGTAAGGTGGTAGTGATAGACTTCTGGGCCACCTGGTGCGGACCCTGCATCAAGCTGGGACCGATTGTAGAGGAACTGGCAGAGAAGTATGCCGACAAGGCCGAGATCGGTAAGCTGAATATCGACGAGGAGTCGGACATCACCATGGAGTATCGCGTACGCAACATCCCGACGGTGCTTTTCTTCAAGGATGGAGAACTGAAGGACCGCAGCGTCGGCCTCGTAAAGCTGGCCGACCTTGAGGAGAAACTGCTCCCCCTGCTCTGATTTCAGGATAAATACGTAATAACAAAGCGTGCCGAGATTGAGTCCCGGCACGCTTTGTATTGCGTTACTCCCAGTTATTCAATCAAGTTGAGCCAGTTTGGCTTTCAACTCCGGCAACCAGTCTTTGTCTGAATCAACCCATAATGTGTTGATGCCGAGACGAGCAGCTGCTTCGATGTTGCGTTTGCTGTCGTCAACGAACAGGACTTCATCAGGCTTTATCCCTTCGGCTTCAAGTATCTTGTTGAAGAATTCGGCCGAAGGCTTGCATACTCCCATCCGGTAGCTGCAATACAGATGATTCAGGTAATGTCCTATGCCATGGCCATCGCCGCTGAATTCAGCGCTTTCGGTAAAATCCATCATAAATGGATTTGTATTGCTGGCCAGACATGTGCGATATCTGGGGCGCAGATCGCTGATTTTGTTGAGTCGGTCAAGCGAGATCTCTTTCACGTATCCCAACCAGGCATGGCGCGCTTCTTCTTTCGAAACCGGATGACCGACCATATCACTGAGTCTGCTTACGAATTCCTCATCCCCTATGGCTCCACTCTCCAGGTCGAGGAATATACCGCGCTGTTCATACGCATCCAGGTAGCGTTCCGAATCAACGCCCAATGCTTCGAAACGACGCTTAGCCTGATCCGTGTCAATCTGAAACAGCACGCCCCCCATATCAAACAATATTGTCTTTATCATCTTGTTTACATTATAATGATTCAACGTTGACAGTTCAACGCATATTGCGCTATGAAGTTTCAAATCGTTTGATTATATTCGCAGGATAAACCTCAAAATATAATTTAGCGGCGTACGGATACGTTAAAAAATGGTATTAGGATTAAGATATGGCATTATTAACAAGGTCAAGACATCATGTCGACATGACTTCAGGGCCGCTGGCCGGTAAAATCCTATGGTTCGCGCTGCCGTTGATTGCCAGTGGTATCCTGCAGCAGTCGTTCAATGTGATAGACGTGGCCGTGATAGGACATTATTCCGACAGTCACGACATAGCGGCCGTAGGCAGCAACGGCCCGATCATCAGCATAATGGTCAATCTGTTCGTAGGAATAGCCGTAGGCGCCAATGCCGTGATAGCCCGTTTTATAGGCGAAAACAAATCAGACCGCATCCGCGAATCCGTAGGTACGGTGGCAATTATATCCATAGTGTCGGGACTCCTTCTCTTAGCCATAGGAACAACACTGACACGTCCCATACTCGAGGCCATGAGTGCTCCGGCCGATGTAATAGATCAGGCAGAAAAATACCTGCGGATATTTTTCTGCAGTATGCCTTTCATGATGATCTACAATTTCGGAGGGTCTATATTACGAAGCATCGGCGACACTCCCAAACTGTTTCAGTCTCTGTTCGTGGCCACTCTGTGCAATTTTCTGCTCGACCTGTTGTTTACCGGTCAGTTCGGCTGGGGCGTTGAGGGTGTGGCATGGGCCACGGTTATTTCCAATGCCGTGAATGCCGCTATAATGGTTTTCTTCCTGAACCATGAGAACGATCCGTTCAAGATGCCTTTGAATCCGCACCGATGGAAACTATCAATGCCGGACCTTAAGGAAATGCTGCGCATCGGAGTACCGGCCGGACTGCAGGGAATGGTGTTTTCAATCAGCAATATTTTCATCCAGTCGTCCATCAATAAATTCGGAGCCGATGCCATAGCCGGTTCTGCCACAGCCCTGACATACGAGGCATATTGTTATTTCATTATAGGAGGCATAAACAGCGCGACCATCGCATTCACAAGCCAGAATTACGGCGCCGGGTTAAAGAACCGTTGCAAACGTGTCTGGGCCATATCCATGGCATACGCTTTCGGCCTATCTTTATTGGCCAATTTCGCCCTGATTTTTTTCGAAAACGGCGCACTTAGAGTGTTCACCGATATCCCCGAAGTGATACATTACGCCAAGCTCCGCTTTCATTACGTACTGATGTTCCAGTCCATAGCCGCAAGTTACGAGATATCCGGTTCGTATATGCGGGGACTCGGGTATTCGGTCATTCCCATGCTGTTGACCATTTTCGGATCCTGCGTATTGCGGCTTATATGGGTGTGGGTATTTCCCTTAATCGATTACAGTTATCCTACGTTGCTCAGCATATATCCCATATCGTGGGCCGCTACTAGCGTCATGGTAGTGATTGCCGCCTTCTTAGTCCAGCGTAAGGTGTTCAGGACCATGCCGGGTAGTGAAAATATGAAATTGAAAGAAAAGCATACGGTTTCTTGATATTATTTTTGCAATATGTTGTAAAAATGTGCCTTGATTTGATTATTAGCCAATGTTTTATTTTCTTTGAAACTAAATTAAGATAATACTACGAGAAATGAAGAAAATTACAGCTATAGCAGCTTTGATGCTTATGGTCGGAAGTGCGGCCGTATCATGCAACGGCACCAAGAAACCGACAGATAACGCTGACGCACAGGACTCAACCTTTGTGACTCCCCTGCATGTAGAGGGTTTGTATCTGTTGAACGCCAAGGGTGACACAATGGTGCTGAACGGACCATCGCTGGGATGGCACTCTAACTGGGGCCGCTTCTATAACGACTCGACAGTGATGGCGTTCAAGAAGAACTGGGGCGCGAATATAACCCGTGCCGCCATCGGTGCGCACACGTCATGGGACGTTGTGAACTGCTACGACGCCGATTCCATCGATGCTATGAACAAGCTGTACCGCGTCATAGATGCCGCGATAGCCAACGACATGTACGTTATCGCAGACTGGCATACCCATAAGAATACCCTGGACAATGCCAAGAAATTTTTCACGGCAGTTACCGAGAAATATGACGATACTCCCAACATCTTGTACGAGATATGGAATGAGCCTGAGACCGTAAAATGGGACGAAGTGAAGGCCTACGCCGAGGAAGTAATACCTGTCATCCGTAAGAAAGCCCCCAATTCGGTGATAATAGTCGGCTCCCCCACCTGGGATCAGGATGTAGACATCGCCTCCGAATCGCCACTGAAGTATGATAACCTGCTCTATTCGCTTCATTTCTACGCGGCTACACACAAACAGCCATTAATCGACAAGGCAGAAAAGGCCATAGCCAACGGCCTGCCGCTGATTATATCGGAATGTGGCGGTATGGAGGCAACCGGTGACGGCCCCGTTGACGAGGAATCAATGCGGAAATGGGTTGAGTTCGCCGACAAGCATAAGCTGTCGATGTTGTTCTGGAGCATTGCCGACAAGACCGAGACTTGTTCTATGGTCACGCATGATGCATCGGACAACGGTATGCTTTGGACCGAGGAGCAGATCAAACCGTGGGGCAAGACAGCCAAGACCATCATAAAGAAACGTAATCGTAAATGAAGAAGATAGCAAGCTTTACAATCGATCACGAGCGTCTGGAACCGGGCATCTATGTATCGCGACGCGATACCACGCCCTCAGGCGACGTGATAACGACGTTTGACATCCGAATGACTCGCCCCAACCGCGAGCCAGCCTTAACGCCAAAGTCGCTTCATGCCATGGAGCACTTGGCCGCCACGTTTCTGCGCAACCATCCCGAGTGGCAGAGCAGAATAGTTTACTGGGGGCCGATGGGATGCTGCA
Organism: uncultured Bacteroidales bacterium; assembly: GCA_902796035.1. Taxonomy (GTDB): domain Bacteria; phylum Bacteroidota; class Bacteroidia; order Bacteroidales; family Muribaculaceae; genus Lepagella. The sequence continues at coordinate 51,135 of CADBNR010000058.1, forward strand.
CCGGGAATTATCTGTTGGTGCAGGGTGAATGTTCCAGTCGTGACATTCTGCCTCTGATTCGCGAGACAATGCGGTTTGTGGCCGGTTTTGAGGGGGAAGTGCCGGGTGCGACTCCGCGTGACTGCGGAAACTACTCCTTCATGGACTTGGATCAGGCCAGAAAAGATGCCCGCAGGTACCTCGACGTATTGGACAACGCTACTGATGTGAATCTAAATTATCCCGAATAAGCACCAATAGCAATATCATAATTATTGGTGTCCGGCAAACGGCTATAATGCTCTATTCTTATTGATTTTGATGGTGGACAAGCCCTTTTCAGCCTAATAATAACGG
>CADBNR010000059.1 GCA_902796035.1 uncultured Bacteroidales bacterium
AATTGCTAATTGCTAATTGCTAATTGCTAATTGCTAATTGCTAATTGCTAATTGCTAATTGCTAATTGCTAATTGCTAATTGTTATACATAAAGTCAGCAACCTATACAGACCCATGAAAAAAATCACAGTTTTGACAACAGCACTCTTGCTCTGCGGCCCGATGATGGCGCAGACCAACAGCACTTACGACGCGCAGTTCATCGACTGGCCCACATATTCGGGCGACGATCTGGAACTGAACGTTGATTCCAAAGGCACGGCCTTCCGTCTGTGGAGCCCGAAGGCACAGGACGCCGTGGTGAATATCTACGACAAGGGACGCGGGGGCAAGCCCGTTCAGACTCTGCCCATGACATTCCACGCCGACAACGGCACATGGACGGCTTCGGTACCGCAGCAGCTTTACGGCAAGTTCTACACCTTCCGCATCAAGCACAACGGCAAGTGGCTGGACGAAACGCCGGGAGTATGGGCCAAGGCCGTGGGTGCGAACGGCAAGCGCGCCGCCATCATTGACTTCAGCACCACCAACCCCGAAGGCTGGGCGCAGGACAAGGGTCCCGTCACCAAGCACATCACGGATGCAGTGATATACGAGGCGCACATGCGCGACCTCTCCATGGACCGTTCGTCAGGCATTGCCAACAAGGGCAAGTTCCTGCAGTTCACCGAGAACGACACCAAGACCCCGCAGGGCGAGTCCACAGGCATCGACCACCTCAAGGAATTGGGCGTGACGCACGTACACATCCTGCCCAGCTACGACTATAACTCCGTGGACGAGACCAATCTGCAGGACAACACCTACAACTGGGGCTATGACCCGCAGAATTACAACGCGCCCGAAGGCTCCTACTCCACCAATCCTTCGGATCCCGCAACCCGCATCCGCGAGATGAAAGAGATGGTACAGGCCATGCACCGGGCCGGCATCGGCGTGGTGATGGATGTGGTATATAACCACACGGCCGAGAACGACGGCTCAAACTTCGAACTGACCGCACCGGGCTATTACCACCGTCACTGGAACGACGGCAAATATTCCGACGCTTCGGCTTGCGGCAACGAGACGGCATCCGACCTGAAGCAGATGCAGGATTACATAGTCAATTCCGTAAAATACTGGGCGAAAGAATATCACATCGACGGGTTCCGTTTCGATCTGATGGCCATTCACGACACCGAGACCATGAACCGCGTGGCCCGGGAACTGAAGGAAATCAACCCTAACATCATCATCTACGGCGAGGGATGGACGGCCGGTGATTCGCCGCTGCAGCCGGAACGCCGCGCGCTGAAGGAGAACGTATCGAAGATGGAGGGCATCGCGGTATTCTCCGACGATATCCGTGACGCCGTGAAGGGTCATTACAGCAACGAGGCCGACCCCGGCTTCGCTACCGGCAAACCGGGCAACGAGGAGACTGTCAAGATCGGCATCGTGGCCGCCACCGATCACCCGCAGGTGGATTATTCCAAGGGAAACAACTCCAAGTTCCCCTACGCCAAGAGTCCGGAGATGATAATAAACTATGTATCGTGTCACGACGACCTCTGCCTGACCGACAAGCTGCACAAGTCCATGCCGGGAGCTACGGAACAGGAAATGCTCGACGCGGCCAAGCTGGCGCAGACCATCGTGTTCACATCGCAGGGCACGCCGTTCATGTTTGCCGGCGAAGAGGTGTTCCGCGACAAAAAGGGGGTGCACAATTCCTTCGAGTCGCCCGACTCCATCAACGCCATCGACTGGACCAACAAGACTAAATACCGCGATCAGTTCGAATACTACAAGGGTCTGGCGGCGTTGCGTAAGGCACATCCCGCATTCCGCATGACCGACGCCAAGGAGATTGCCAGAAACCTGAAGTTCGACAAAATCGACTCCAAGAAACAGCCGAACCTTATAAGCTATTCGCTGCTGAACAACGCCAACGGCGACGAATGGAAGGAAATCAAGGTGATATTCAACGGCGCCGACCACCCGCAGGTAGTTAAGCTGCCCAAAGGCAAATGGCAGGTAGTGGCCCGCGACGGCAAGATCGACCTCGACAATACCCTCGGCACCGTCACGTCCCAGCAAGTGCAGGTTTCTCCCCGCTCGGCCCTGATCATGCACAGATAATCTGACAATGCACAGATAAACGGATAACAGGATATTTCCGATCAACCCAAGCGGATAGAGGGCGCATTATTGCCATTTATCCGCTTTGTTCTAATATTGTCCCTTTTGGATATTGCCCGTCGCAGAGGTTGTGTGTAATTTTGCAACCGGTTTGTCATGAACCATTTCGCGGATTAAAGTTAAGGCATCGTTCCTTACAACACACAAAATAATAACTTTTATGAAGACGAAAATTTCTTTGTATCTCGCAGTGATGGGAGCCGTCGGTATGCTCGCGTCCTGTAGCAGCGACTCACCCGAAGTTCCGGGCAGCGTATTGGAATCCAAGACCTACACCACAACCGGGCAGACGCTGGTCATCACCGTCGACGGCCAGGCTCCCGCCGACGCGATGACCGCGGAGTTCGCACCCACGGCCGAGGGAACGGCAAACATCACCGTCAAGACCGACGAGATGCCCATCAACGGCTTCTTAGGCGACATGGGCAGCGCGCTGCCCGAGATCAAGGTTCCGGCCTCCACATTCATCCCCGGTGCCACCACCTTCACCATTCCCGTAACACTCGAGGGCACCGAAGACACCTGCACGTTCACCGGCAACGCCGAGACCGAATACTGCACATACGCCTACAACGGCACCGTCAGCGCCGACACATTGAATCTGAACGTATCCGACATCAAGCTGAAGAACACCTCGATGGCCGGCACCTACAACATGCCGGCATGGAATAATGACATTCCCTCGATACTCCGCATTAACTGGCAGAGTTCAAAGAAAGTTCCCTCCATGTTCGGCGAGATGCCAATCAGCACGATCCTCAGCCTCTCCCTGGCTATGGTACAGGTGGATGTAGCCGGCGAGAAGGTTGCTGCTGCCGAGGCTCTGACCAAGGTGCTGAAAAGCGTGACATTCGGCGAGGACGGCAGCGTGACGGCCCGGTATCTCGACACCGAGGCTGAAACTCCCGCAGAGACTACGTCTCCCAAGGGCCTGGCCCGTTATGTGGTAAAGGATGACAATACCATCCTGCTGTTCCTGGATCCCGCAGCCATAGCGGTAGCCAACGCCGACGTGCCGAAGAAGGCCAAGACACGTGCCGACCTTGACATCGACGCTCTGCTTAATCAGGTTATGACCGAGATTGTCCCCATGATTTCCAACGGCCTTCCCATCCATTACGGCAAGAGCATCAAGCTTGACGAGAACGGCGAGAATCCTACCGAAATCGATGACCCCAACATCGTCAGCTTCTACCTCGGCACCGAGACACTGCTGCCTATCCTGAAGATGGCCGCTCCCATCCTGTCCGACCCGGATATGATCGACGCCATCGTGGCAATCGCATCGCAGGATCCCACAATGGGCGGCATGGCTTCGATGATGCTTCCCGGCATGCTCCAGGCTCTGCCTGAGATCGTCGACCAGACCACCACTGTCGAAATCGGCATCAACCTCACGAAGTAAACTGACCGTATAGAAGCGAATAGAAGCGAAAGTCAAATATTGACGAATAACCGTTCTGAAACATCTTTTCGGGCGAATTTCGTAGTGTTTCTACGGAATTCGCCCGAGTTATTTCCAAAACTGACTTCCCCTGCGAACAACAGTTTTCAATATAATCAGATGATGGCATCTATAATTGGGAGTACGGGACGGAGAAGGTATTGCCGCCGTCGGGATTGCCGGTGGACAGACCTTTGTTCAGCCAGCGCACGCGCCATTCGGAACGGCCGTGGTTGAAACTTTCGGGCATCTCCTTGCCGTACGCCTTGCGCTGCAGGTAATCGTCGCCTATCTTCGACGCCACGTCCAGCGCTTCCTCCACATCGCCCGGCTCTATGGAATTAAACATCTCGTTGTCCTTGTGTCCCCACACGCCGGCATAATAATCGGCCTGCAACTCAAGGCGTACACTCTCGCGGTTGGCGTCTCGTTCCGACATTTGCGACATCCTCTCGTGCGCCGCCGGAAGCGTGCCGAGCAGATTCTGAACATGATGCCCAACCTCGTGCGCTATCACATACGCCCAGGCAAAGTCACCGCTGCCGCCGATGTCCCGCTGCATATCCTTCAGGAAATCCAGATCCAGATATACCGTCTTATCCGCCGAGCAATAAAAGGGTCCTACCTGCGAGGTGGCATGCCCGCACGCCGACTGCACGGAGCCGTGGAACAGCACCATTTTCGGAGGCTGGTATTCGCCCCACCCCTGCTCGCGGAACACCCGGGTCCACACATCCTCCGTGCCGGCCAGTATCACCGAAGCGAAATTGGCTAACTGCCTGTCTTCCTCGCTTTCCGAGTAATGTTCCGTCGTCTGTGTCATGGACTGCTGACCTATGACATTGCTGACCACATCACCCAGACTGCCCCCGTTCATCAGTGTAAGCAACCCGACAATCAATATACCGACGATACCGCCGCCGATTCCCACGGCCTTGCCCGACACCCCGCGCCTGTCCTCCACATTGCTGCTGGTTCTTCTCCCGCCAAGTCTCATAATCTCAACCCGTTTTATTAAATCTATACTTCTATAACGGTACCCCCGCCGTCAAAGTTGTACGGAAGCTTAAGACGATAATAAACACAAGATAATTATAAGATTAATTTATCAGGATGTGTTAAAATCATAAATAATTACAAAATTTGTTTGATATAATTATCATTTTTGATAATTTAGCGTTATATTTGCAGAAGGTATTATGACAATAGAGTTTGACGATGAAGAACTGGAGGATTTTATCCTTCTCGGTAAAGCTACATCCAGGCCATATTTAAGATGGTTAAGTAACAGGGAGCTACGCACGGGTATCGAAGATGCCGTTCGTATTCTCAGCGTTGTAGACAACTGTTCTCAATTAATGAACTATCGGCGATTGGCATACGAACATCTACGGTATGACCGCAAAGGTCAAAGCAGCATCAGACTTGGGTATAAGACTAAATTCCGACTTATATTCGAGGAACTTGAAAATGGAATTAAAATTAATGTGTTAGAGATATCAGAACATTATGGTGACAAGTAGAGGAAATGAAGTAAAGCCAACAAGTCCGGTCCATCCTTTTCGCATTCTAAAGGGAGAATTAGAAGCACGAGGCATTAAACAGAAGGATTTCGCAGAAAGGCTTGGAATGAAACCTTCCAACTTTTCACGAATGATAAATTCGGACGCAGAACTCACCCCATCGCTGGCTATAAAATTAGAAAATGAACTTGGCATCCCGTATATTCATTGGATGCGTATGATGGGAGCATACTATAAGGATATGGAGAATGTGTATGAGCAGATAACATCGACATATCCGGAGAAAGCAGGATAATACAGAAAGAATTATGCCTGAAAATTTAAGGCCCGCAGTTTCCGCAGTGACGGCAGCTGCGGGCCTTTTGTACGGAATCGGACAAAAGACCTACTCTTAACAGGCTGATTATCAACAATAGTTGGATTTGAGTAAAAATAAATCGTAGATTTGCGTCAGAAAATTTGACAGAGGGCGGCCGGATTACGGAAAGGCCGGACGTCAATAAAACTGACCGAATCTATGGACAAGGAAATAGATAAATCGATACTGAGGCGCGAACGGCGCAGGAAACTTATAATATCCGGGACCGTCGGCGTTGCCGTGGTCGGACTGGCTATATGGGGTATGTCGGGAATGGCGCCTACCATCAACAGCCGCGACATCACCTTAGGTACGGCCGACGAAGGCCCGCTCGACATATCCATCGCGGCCAGCGGCCGCATAGTGCCGGCTTACGAGGAGATAATCAATTCGCCGGTCGAGACCCGTGTGCTGAAGGTCTACGCCCAACCGGGCGATTCGGTCAAGGCGGGTACTCCGCTGCTGCAGCTGGACCTGGAACAGGAGGAGACGTCGCTTGGCAAACTGCAGGACGCGCGCACCCGCCAGCAGCAGGAACTGCGTCAGCTGGAACTCACCAACAAAACCAACATAAGCGACCTGGAAATGCAGATCAAGGTTAGCGAGATGAACGTGAACCGTCTGCGCATCGAGGTCAGCAACGAGCGTCGTCTGGACAGCATCGGCAGCGGCACGGGAGACCGCGTGTGCCAGGCCGAGACAGCCTACCATGCCGGGGTGCTGGAACTGGAGCAGCTGCGCACACGCCTCCGTAACGAACGCCTGCGCACCGCAGCCGCCGAGCGCGGCCAGCAACTGAACGTCACGTCGGCCGACCGCGACATCGAGATGATGGCCAAGACCCTGCAGCGTGGCAGCATCCCCTCTCCCCTTGACGGTGTGCTGACCTTCATCGTCACCGACCTGGGCACACGCATCGGCGCCGGCGAGCGCGTGGCGGTGGTGTCGGACCTGAGCAGCTTCAAGGTGATGGGCGAAGTGCCCGAGGCCAGCAGCAGCAAGGTCGATGTAGGCTCTGCGGTCAATGTGCGCGTCAACGGCGCTCAGCTCACCGGCACAGTCACCAACATAACACCTCAGGCCAAGCAGGGTATTGTGTCGTTCGTGGTGCGGCTGGACAATCCGCGCGACAAGCATCTACGCTCGGGCGGTCGCGCCGAGATGTATATCTCATACGGATACAAGGACAAGGTGCTTCGTGTGCCGAACGGATCGTTCTTCAAGGGGGAAGGGGAATACAACGTCTTCGTGATGGACGGCGACAACCGGTTGGTGAAACGCCGCATCAAGACCGGCGATTCCAACCGCGAATACGTCGAGGTGCTCGAGGGTCTCAGACCGGGCGACAGGATAGTGATCAACGACCTGGAGAAATATAAGAACAAATCGAAACTTAAAATCAAGAAATAACTTCCCCCGTTCACTCTCCACATTCATCTTAACTTTTTCAACTTTATAAACTCCTTAAACTAACTCAATATGCCTATAATATCCCTAAGTGGTATCGAGAAGGTATACCGCACCAAAGAAATAGAGACCACCGCCCTTGAGAACGTAAACCTCGACGTGAATCAGGGAGAGTTCGTAAGCATCATGGGCCCCAGCGGCTGCGGCAAGTCGACGCTGCTGAACATCATCGGTCTTCTTGACAAGCCCACCAAAGGCACCGTCACCCTGTTGGGTCAGTCCTGCGACGGACTCACCGACCGCCAGCTGTCGCATTTCCGCAACGCCAACCTCGGCTTCGTGTTCCAGAGCTTTCACCTCATTCCGTCGCTGGACGTGGCGGCCAACGTGGAACTGCCGCTGATATACCGCAGCGGACTGAGCGCACGTCAGCGCAAGGAGCGTGTGGAGCAGGTGCTGGAGCGCCTGGAGATGACGCACCGCATTCACCATCTGCCATCGCAGCTCAGCGGAGGCCAGTGCCAGCGTGTGGCCATAGCCCGCGCCATCGTGGGACAGCCGCAGATAGTCCTGGCCGACGAGCCGACCGGAAACCTGGACAGCAAGATGGGCGCCGAGGTGATGGGCCTGCTGCACCGTCTCAACAAGGAAGACGGCACCACCATCGTGATGGTGACGCACAACGAGGCCCAGGCAATGGAGACCGACCGCATAGTCCGCTTCTTCGACGGCCGAATAATAGGGTGACTCTTTAAACTCTTTAAACTTATTAGAGACTATGAAACAGAAAATACGTCAGATAATATACGACATGCGGCGTCAGCCGCTGATCAGCGGCGTCACGTTCATCGCCACGGTCATGTCGGTGTTCCTGTTCATGATCGTAGCCATCACCTCGCGCGTCAAGACAGTGCCTTTCGCACCCGAAAGCTGCCGCGACCGCCTCATGGTGGGCAGATACTTCAATATCAAAGAGCCGAATGGCAACAGCGACAACTCCGGCGGCGCAAGCTACTATGTAATAAAGCAACTTTACGACGGACTCGAAGGCGTGGAGCAGACATCGTTCATGTCACAGGACAGCTACAACGTTCCGGTACACGGCACCGAGAACGAGACATTTCAGGCCACCGCCCGCACCGTGGATGCCGCGTTCTTCAAGATTTTCGACCATGAGCTGATTGCGGGCCGCTACTTCACGGCCGCCGAGTCGGCTTCAGATCTGCCGGTAGTGGTGATCAGCGAGAGCACCGCCCGCAAGGCATTCGGCAAGGCAGACGCCACAGGTATGCCCATAACATTAAACCACAAGAAATATACGGTGATCGGTGTTGTCAAGGACACTTCGGCCCTGGCCACCACTGCCCATGGCGACGTGTTCTTCACCTTTGGAACTCCGGCCACGCCGGCACAGTCGGATGACATCTGGTCCATTTATTTCGGTGGCGTGGCAGCCGCGCTCTTAGTAAAGGATGGCGTGGATTTCCAGAGTATCCGCGACCAGGTCAAGGCCCGGTATGCCAATCTCGACACGGAGCTGAAACCGCAGGGATGGGAAACCGTATATCATGAGTCGCCCTACGACCAGGAGGTACTGGCCATGAACATCGTAGGCAGCAACGTCACCCCCGACACGTCAGGCGACAGAAAGATGCGTTACGTGCTGTATGCCATCCTGCTGATAGTCCCGGCCATCAACCTCAGCAATCTGCTGCACAGCCGTATGCACAAACGCATCACCGAGATAGGCGTACGCCGTGCGTTCGGATGCACCCGCTCGCGCATCATCACCGACATAATCTGGGAAAACTTCCTTATCACTCTGGTCGGAGGTCTGGTGGGCGTGGCCTTAGGCGTGATCTTCGCCATGACATACAGCGGACTGTACGAGAACATGCGGACATTCGGCACCGAAGTCACACCGGCCATCAGCTCGGTGTTGAACTGGGGCACAATTCTTATCGCAGTGGCTGTCTGCTTTGTCCTCAACATCATCAGCGCCTCGATTCCGGCCTGGCAGGCATCGCGCCTCAATCCGGTGGAAGCCATCAACAACAAATAAAAACTATGAAACGTAAACTCTTGACACAGATGCTCCGCGAGTGGAAAGCAAACGTATGGCTTATTCTGGAGCTGGTGATAGTGGTTCTGATACTTCAGTACCTGTTGGGAACCTTGTACGCGTTGTACACACAGCACGGTTATGCCGGCGGTCAGAAACTTGAAGACGTATATTTTGCCGATTTCGGTATTCTTCAAAAGGATAGCGAAGGATACGTGGAATGGGACAGCATTCATACCTGGCAGTCGGACCTGGATCTGCTGATGACGCAACTGCGGAGCAATCAGTATGTGGAAGTGGCGGCCGTAGGAGGATTCAACTCCCTGCCCTACAACTATAATTTCATGGGCAATCAGTATTATTACAAGACTCCCGACGGCAAAAAGAGCCATGAATTCACCGTCAACGTGCGCGAGATGTCGCCTGAAATGATGGAAGTGCTGCAGCTGCACGGACTGAAGGGCGAGACGCCCAAGCAGCTGGCCGACATTCTGCGCAAGGGCGAGATCGTGCTCGGAGAAACCGAAGAACCGGAAGACCCCGACGAGCCCAAGGCTCTTGACGCAGTGGGGCGCGAGGCTTACAGCGTAAACGACTCGCTCAGCTACCGGCGTGTCGGCGCGGCGGCCCCCGGCATGAGACGCAACGATTACGAAGGTCTGTGGCACAAGACCCTTTATGCGCCTATTGCCCCGGACCGCGCATCCATGATTGCGGTCAGGGTCAAGCCCGGAACCGGAAACAGATTCCTGGAGTCACTCACCGACAAGGACCGTCAGGCAGGCAATCTCTATCTTTCCAATATGGAGTCCGTGAGCGACATACGCGACAGGGTGCATCTTGACATCAATCAGGCTATCCGCAATTTCATAATCTGCTCGCTGTTCATAATGCTGGTGATATTCTTGGGATTCCTCGGCACATTCTGGTTCCGCACCCAGCAGCGCGTGTCGGAGATAGCCATACGCAAGGTGAACGGCGCCACCAACGCCGACATCTACGCCCGCTTCTTCAGCGAGGGCCTGATCATACTGGCCATGGCTGCCGTAATAAGCGTTCCGCTCGCGTTCTGGCTGTTCAGGGAGGAATCGCTCAGAGCTACTTTAAGCCTGATTGAACTGAACAACACGATGTTGGCCGGAGGTGCCATAGCCACGATACTGGTCTTAGGCATTACCATCGTATGCAGCATCTATGCGCCGGCGCGCCGCGCCACCCGCATCGACCCTGCGGCGGCTCTCAAAGACATGTAAGAAACTGTTTAAATTTATTTTCAATGGATTTTAAGAATCCATATAAAAATTTATTCGTAATAAATTTAAACAGTTTCTAAGATGCAGTCACATAAGTTTTTCATACCTATAATTGCAGGAATGCTTGCGCTCGTCCCCTGCCCCGCCAGGGGTGAGCGTGAGCTTACCCTGACGCTCGACGACGCCATAGCCATGGCGCGCGTGCAGAGCGTGGACGCCGCCGTGGCCCTGGACGAGCTGAAGACGGCCTACTGGCAGTGGCGCAGCTATCGCGCCGACCGTCTGCCTGAAATATCGATCGGAGGCAAACTCCCGTCGTACAACGACCGCTACACGTCGTATATGAACGAATCGGGTGAGTACAGCTTCGTGCGCACCCACAATCTCGACGCCACGGCCACACTGTCCATCAACCAGAACATTCCCTTCACCGGCGGCAAGATCAGCCTCAGCACCTCGCTGGACTATATGCGGCAGTTCGAGGACGGCGGTTCCGACCGGTTCCTGACCGTGCCGGTGGCCCTGACACTGCAGCAGCCGGTGTTCGGCGTCAATACCTTCAAGTGGGACAACCGCATAGAGCCGGTGCGCTTCTCCGAAGCCAAGGCGGCGTTCCTGAGTGCTACGGAAAACGTTGCGCTGGCCACGGTAAACCATTTCTTCACGTTGGTGATGAGCCGCGAGAACGTGGCCATAGCAGAACAGAACCTTGACAACGCCAACAAGCTGTACAGCGTGGCTATGGAGAAGCGCAAGATGGGGCAGATCAGCGAGAACGACCTGCGTCAGATGGAACTGAACGTATTGGACGCGCAGTCCGACCTGACCGACTGCAAGAGCACGCTGAAAAGCGACATGTTCACGCTCCGCTCGTTCCTTGATCTTGGCGAGGATGTGGAGATAGTTCCCGTTGTGCCCGACAAGGTGCCGGAAGCAGACGTCACTTACGACGACGCGCTGACACGGGCATTAGACAACAATAAGTTCGCGCAAAACATACGGCGCCGTCAGCTTGAGGCCGACTATGAGGTGGCCAAGGCCAAGGGCGACATGCGCCAGATCAATCTGTATGCGCAGGTGGGCATCACGGGCACCGACCGCCGGTTCACCGACGCGTATTCGCGCGTACGCAGCAACCAGCTGATAGAGATAGGTTTCGAGATTCCGTTGCTGGACTGGGGCAAGCGGCTTGGCAAGGTGAAGGTGGCCGAGAGCAACCGGCGCGTCACCGAAAGCCGCTTGCGCCAGGAATCGCTCGACTTCCACCAGCAGCTGTTCGTATTGGTGGAACGCTTCGGCAACCAGCAGCAGCAGCTGTCCATCGCCACGCGCGCCAACGAGATTGCCGACCAGCGCTACCGCACTAATTTCGAGACTTTCCTGATAGGCAAGATCTCCACCCTGGACCTCAACGACTCGCAGTCCAAGAAGGACGAGAGCAAACGCCGCTATATCAACGAGCTGTACAAGTTCTGGAACTACTGGTACCAGCTCCGGTCGCTCACGCTCTACGACTATGAACACGGCGGCGACATAAACGCCGACATCGACAAGCTCTGCAAGATGTAGATGCATATTTTCAGAGACAGGAAAGATTTCTCTTAATTTTTTACTATTTTTGCATTATGATACTGATAGTAGACGATGACAATGCCGTGAGGACTTCCATTTCCCTTGCGTTGAAACGCGCCGGCTATGATCCGTTGCCTGTCAGTACGGAGGCGGATGCGTTGACGGCGGTGCGCGACGAGCGCGTGCAGCTGACCATCCTGGACATGAACCTGACGCTGACCACGACCGGCCGGCAGGGTATAGAGATACTGCGCAAATTCCGCATACTCCGTCCGGACATGCCGGTGATCATGCTGACAGCCTGGGGCACGATTCCGCTGACGGTCGAGGCTCTGAATTATGGTGCGGTCGACTTCATGACCAAACCCTGGAGCAATGAGGACCTCATATCCAAGGTAAGGAATGGATTGGAACGCAGCGAAACGGAGCGCAAGGCCCGGGACCATACCGAGACGCTGGACGAAATGGAGCGCGAGGCGATTCTTGCGGCTCTGAGACGCTGCGACGGCAATATGTCGGATGCGGCCAAGCAGCTCGGCATCACCCGCCAATCGCTGTATCGCCGCCTGGAGAAGTACAAACTATAATAAGTCAGAAGTCAGAGTTACGAGGTACGATGTACTTCATCACTAATAACTATGACTTAAAACTTAAAAACGGTGAGGTACAAGATATA
>CADBNR010000060.1 GCA_902796035.1 uncultured Bacteroidales bacterium
ATTTTACCCCAACCTCGGGGACCTCAGGCTCATACCTGCATGTCTCCACAGTCTTCGGACTGTTTAACATTCATTCATAATCTCAAACCCTCTGACCCGTCAATATTTTTCAGGACGCCACACCGAAGTATTGTATATAGATTTTTAGTAGATGACAAAAATTAATTGTTAAATCTATATATATTGAATCATTTAAAATGAACAAGGAAACACAATTTATTACACCTCCTGGCAAGGTGTATAGATTATTATGGACTTTAATATGGGCTTTGTTATGTAGATGGCTACCGCGCAGTATGGGGTCCAATTGGAAGCGTTTTATTCTAAATCTATTCGGAGCCAAAATAGAAAAGGGCGCTATAGTCTATAGTGGTGCTAAAATTTATTGTCCATACAACCTTATAATGAAGCGTGGTGCATGCCTAGATATGGGAGTAAATTGTTATAATGTGTCAACCATAATCTTAGAAGAAGATGCAGTTGTGTCACAAGGAACATTTCTATGCACTGCTTCACATGACTATACGGATCCTAGACATCCCTTGATTGGAAGTCCAATTACTTTATGCAAGCGTTCATGGGTCGCAGCACAAGCTTTTATAGGTGTTGGAGTGACTGTTGGAGAAGGAGCTGTTGTTGGGGCCAGGACAGCCGTTTTCAAGAATGTAGAACCCTGGACTGTAATTGGTGGAAATCCTGCTAAGTATATCAAAAATAGAGTTTTGCAATTTTCAACGGGGAGTAGTTCTATATAAATTGAGTTATGGAATATCTCGGATTAGGAATCCGATATTGCTCAATCAGACTCTTACTCACCTCTCGAATTCAATTTAGATTTTATAATGAAGACAGCACTAATAACAGGCATAACAGGACAGGACGGATCTTTCCTTGCGGAGTTCCTGCTTGAAAAGGGATATGACGTGCACGGTACGATACGACGTTCATCCGTTGATTTCCGTGAACGCATCGCACATCTTGAAGGACATTCCAACTTCCATCTGCACTACGCAGATATCGGGGACTCGATGTCAATAATACAGGTATTGAATAAGGTCAAGCCTGACGAAGTTTATAACCTTGCGGCTCAGAGTCACGTACAAGTTTCGTTCGACTCGCCGGAGTTTACGGCCGATGTGGATGCTACAGGTGTGCTGCGTTTGCTTGAAGGTATCCGCCAGTGCGGACTTGCCAAAACCTGCCGATTCTATCAGGCCTCGACTTCAGAGCTATACGGCAAGGTTGAGGAAGTGCCCCAGAATGAAAAGACTCCATTCCATCCATATAGCCCCTATGCTGTGGCAAAGCTCTATGGCTTCTGGATAGTAAAGGAATATCGCGAGGCATATAACATGTATGCCTGCTCGGGAATACTGTTTAACCACGAATCGGAACGTCGTGGCGAGACTTTCGTAACCCGTAAAATTACACTTGCAGCAGCTCGCATTGCCCAGGGCAAACAGGAAAAGCTTTACCTTGGCAATCTGTCATCATTGCGTGACTGGGGTTATGCCAAAGATTATGTAGAATGCATGTGGCTCATCCTTCAGCAAGATAAACCCGACGATTATGTTATAGCCACCGGAGAGCAGCATTCTGTACGTGAGTTCTGTCTGTATGCATTCCGTAGAGCTGGCATTGAACTGATATTCCAAGGCGAAGGAGAGAATGAAAAGGGTATAGACGCTAAAACTGGGAAAGTCCTGATTGAGGTATCTCCGGACTTCTATCGTCCGACCGATGTGGTCAACCTCTGGGGAGATCCGACCAAAGCCAAAAAAGAACTCGGTTGGGACCCGACAAAGAAGACCAGCTTCGAGCAGCTTGTCAATCTAATGGTAGACGCAGACATGGCAAAGGTAGCCGTAGAGCGGGCAGGAGAGCATGTACGCACAAACTTGGCGGAATACCTGGAAAAAGGAATAGTGAAATGATGCAGAAAGATTCCAAGATATATGTGGCCGGACACCGTGGAATGGTAGGTTCGGCAATAGTCCGCGAGCTTAAGCGTCAGGGATATACCAACATTATTACCCGGACACATGGCGAGCTCGACCTGATAAACCAGCAGGCGGTGAACGATTTCTTCGCTGCCGAGCTGCCGGAATATGTTTTTCTTGCAGCGGCTAAAGTAGGCGGCATTATTGCCAACCAGAATCATTTGGCCGACTTCATGTACGACAACATGATGCTGGAAATGAACGTGATCAACGCCGCTTGGCGCAACGGTTGCAAGAAACTGGAATTTCTTGGCTCGTCGTGCATTTATCCGCGCATGGCTCCACAGCCCATGAAGGAAACCTGTCTGCTGACCTCGGAACTGGAGAATACGAACGAGGCATACGCTTTGGCCAAGATCTCCGGACTCAAATACTGCGAGTATCTCAACCGCCAGTACGGTACGGATTACATTTCAGTAATGCCCACCAACCTGTATGGACCTAACGACAATTATCATCCGGAGCATTCACACGTGCTGCCTGCATTGATACGCCGGTTTCATGAGGCAAAAGAGCAAGGTCTGGAGGAAGTGACCTGCTGGGGTGACGGAAGTCCATTGCGCGAGTTCCTTTATGTCGATGATCTGGCTAACCTTTGCGTATTCCTGATGAACAATTACTCCGGCAACGAGACGGTAAACGCCGGTACGGGCAAAGAATTGACCATAAAGGAGCTCACGGAAATGGTGGCTGACATAGTAGGCTATAAGGGCCGAATACTGTGGGACACCACGCGCCCGAACGGCACGCCTCGCAAGCTGCTTGACGTTAGCAAAACCACGGCCTTGGGATGGACATACAGTACAGAACTGCCTGACGGAATACGTCTGGCCTACGATGACTTCCTGCACAATCCCATGAGGGCTGAAAGATAAATATTGATATGCATCCCCATACGTTAGTCATAGTCAATCAGTCGACTGGAGCTCTTACCATAGATGTTTGTAACGCATTTGTAGGTAAATACAAGACTATTTATCTCATTTGTGGAAGAGTATCTGAAGATTCAGTTCCATTACACCCGTCTATAAAAGTCTTGAATATTGTTCCGTATCAAAAAGGCTCAATATTTAAACGAATCAAGACTTGGGGTCAAGGGTCCTTGCAAATGAAAAGGGTCCTTAAGAACATTGAAGGACCTAAAGATGTGTTATATTTCACAAATCCCCCGATGTCTTACTTATGGGCTGACAAATTCCAGGACCGATTCGGAATTGTGGAGTATGATCTTTATCCAGATGCATTACTAAATATTCATTGCCCAAAGCTTATCGTAAACTGGTGGTCAAAACGCAACAAAGCTATTTTCGCAAAGAGTTGTGGAATAATCACGCTCAGTGACGGTATGAAAAGACAGGTTGCACAATATTGCAGTCCTGACATTATTAGCGTCATACCCAACTGGAGCACATTCGGCAAGCCCGAATTCGTTGCTGAAAACGAAAATCCATTTATCAAATCTCTTGGATTGGAAGGTAAATTCATAGTGATGTATTCCGGTAATATCGGATATACACACAATGTAGAGACACTAGTTGGGGTAGCCCATGAAATGAAAGACGATCCAAGAGTCGTTTTCCTCATCATAGGCGAAGGCGGTAAAAAGGCTGCTTTACAAGAAATGGCAGATAATCTTGGTTTGAAAAATGTGATATTCCATACCTATCTGCCGTTTGACGAAATCAAATATTCAATGAATGCTGCATCACTGGGAGTAGTCACCTTGACACCTGAAACCGCCAATGTAAGTGTACCAAGTAAGACTTACAATTATCTCGGATATGGTCTTCCCATTCTTAACATAGCGCCACCAAACACTGAAGTCGGTGCTATTTTAGACAAATATGAATGTGGCGCGTCGTATCGCCCCGATGATATAAAAGGCATTGCTGAGTTTATCCGTCAATGCTCGCAAGATTCCCACTATATGTCAAATCTGAAAACCAATACCCTGACCGCCGGACAAGATTTCACATCTGCTAATGCAAAGGAATACGTCAAGATTTTTGACTAAATCTGGATTATTCCGCATTTAGCAAAATGAACTTCAAATGAAACCATACCGCGATTTCTTTAAACGCACAATCGATATATTGGCGTCTGGCGGTACATTGCTTGTGCTGTCAGTGCCGTTAGCTGCCGTGACCATTTGGTTACACTATGCCAACAAGGGCGCAGGTGCGTTCTTCTTTCAGGAACGTCCCGGTAAGGATAGTAAGATATTCAAGGTGGTCAAGTTCAAGACCATGACTGACGAACGCGACAAAGACGGCAACCTCCTTCCTGATGCAGACCGTCTGACTAAGGTTGGTCGCTTCGTTCGCTCTACTTCTATCGATGAATTGCCACAGCTTTGGAATGTACTGAAAGGCGATATGTCATTAATCGGCCCCCGTCCCTTATTGGTTCAATATCTACCACTTTATTCCCCCGAACAGGCACGCCGCCATGAAGTGCGTCCCGGCATTACCGGCTGGGCGCAGTGTCATGGCCGCAACGCGATTTCGTGGCAGAAGAAATTCGAGTTGGATGTGTGGTACGTAGACCATATCTCTTTCGTCACAGACTGTAAAATAGTGCTGACAACTTTGAAAAAAGTCATCAAACGTGCCGACATAGCTGAGGAAGGACACGCGACGATGGAATTCTTCAACGGGAATAATTAAATCTTTATGGGAACAATGAACCATAACATATTGATTACATCAGCGGGTAAGCGTGTGGTGCTCGTCAAGGCTTTCAAGGAGACTCTGAATAGATTCTTTCCGGAAGCGAAAGTTTATACTACCGACATGAATCCCAAGATGGCACCTGCCGGTTATGTATCAGACGGATGCATTCCTGTTCCACGCGTCACATCCGAGGATTATATTGATATTCTTCAAGATATATGCCTTGAACATAATATCGGCCTTGTAGTACCAACTATCGACACAGAGTTAGCAATTCTCGCTGCGAATAAAGCGCGTTTTGAACAACTCGGCATCCATCTAGGCGTATCAGATTACGATTTCATCATGATGTGTCGTGATAAACGCAATACGGGAGCTTTCTTCGAAAGTAAAGGTATACGTGTACCTGAGAAAATTGATAAGTACAATCCCCGCTTCCCAATGTTTGCCAAGCCTTACGATGGGTCTTTAAGTTCCAATTTGCATTATATTAAATGCGCAGAAGAACTAACTGTAGACATCCTCGAAGATCCCAAACTAATATTCATGGAGTATATCGACAAAAGCATATATCAAGAATATACCGTGGATATGTATTTCGGTCAAGATCATCAGCTTAAGATGGCGGTTCCGAGAGAACGAATTGAAATTCGCGCAGGGGAAATCAATAAAGGCAGAACCGTCAAAGCATTCCTTGAGCCTTATATCCATGAACACCTATCTCATATCAACGGATGCGAAGGATGCATTTGCGGACAGTTTTTCTATAACAAAGAGAACAATGATATAGTCGGAATTGAAATAAACCCTCGTTTCGGAGGCGGATATCCGCAAAGTTATGCCGCTGGTGCCAATTATCCTGAATTCTTTATTCTCGAATATTACCTTAACCAACACATTGAATATTCCGACGATTGGAAAGACAACTTGCTGATGCTTCGATACGATGACGCTATCTTTGTCTGATATTATTGTATTCGATTTGGACGACACCTTATATAAAGAGGTGTCGTTTGTTAAATCCGGCTTTAATGCAGTAGCCCAGCATTTCAACGCTTCCGGCTATGCCACGGAGCTGTTTGATGCATGGAAAAATGGAGAAAATGCCTTTCAGCATTTGAGATCTAAATATTCTCTGCCGACTCCCATTGAAGAACTACTTGAAATATATAGAAATCATATCCCGACAATTCAATTGGATATAAACATAGCATCCGTACTGAATTCATTAGTTGCTAATGGCAAAACGCTGGGGCTAATTACAGATGGTCGTTCGGTTACGCAACGCAATAAGATTAAAGCATTAGGACTGACCCGATGGATTGCTGTGGATAATATTGTAATTTCTGAGGAATTCGGTTCTTCAAAACCGGATATAAGAAACTACGAATATTTCATGTCTAAATATCCGTCCAAATCTTATAGTTATATAGGCGATAATACAGCGAAAGACTTTATTGCCCCAAATTCGTTAGGATGGCAAACTATCTGCCTGAAAGATAACGGCAAAAACATCCACTCCCAAAGTTTCGACATAGTCCAAGAATATCGCCCAGATATTATGATATCCAGTTTAGCGGAAATCATATATTAGTGTTCAATTATTGGATAACATGTAAAACGAGGTAATTCCCAGCTGCTCCAAAACGCGCGACAGTGAATTGCCTGAAAAACGAAACTGTAGCCTTTGACTGGCAGTCAACAAGTGACGGATTTTGTGCATATTAAGGATTTGAAAGCGGATTTTGTTCGATTATTTGCGAATATCAAGGTAATTTTCTAATTTCGCTTTATGGCCGATAACATAATATACGCTCCGCACAATCTTAAGCCCTCGGTGCCCATCCATCCCGGTGAAATACTCCGAAATGAATTGAAGGCTCGCGCTACATCACAACGTAAGTTCGCAACACTGATTGATGTGTCGTATTCCGTATTAAACGAGATTATAAACGGCAAACGGCCTGTCACAACCGAATATGCTTTGAAAATAGAAGCCGCCATTTCTATTCCGGCATATATCTGGCTTGATTTGCAATTGGCCTACAACATCCAGTCGGCTCGCCTCGACTCTAAATTATCAAGAATCCTCGACAATATCCGGAAATCCGTGGCCGTATTGTAATGACATTCATCCACCATCTCCGTCTTGCAATATATTTTTAATCGTATACACGCTTTCCAGGCGTGCATACTGTCAGTGAGTAAGCGTGTAAAATGACGTATTGCAGGGACTGACGAGAATGCCGTACTTTGCGGGACAAACCAAAACCTGCAAGTATGACATATTCAAGCGAAGAGTTCTTTTCTGGACAAAGTGGCAAGCCGATTACGATTGGTTCTACATCCGCTACAAGGTCGAGGGCGTTTACTTGATATTGCATAAATTGAAACAATTGTTTATTTTTGCAACGTCAAGATAAATTTGCAACACTAACTCTTTATCGGCATCATGATAACCTGTTACAATCCAAATACTCACCTCAAATGGGATTCCAGTTTGAATGGACCTGACGATAATATTCTGAACTTGTCTCAAGATGAAATCATGGGACTGCCCAATATCGGTGAGGTTATCAATTTTTGCCATTCTATAGAGAATAATTTCGTCAATGCCAGAGGATGGAATAGCTTACATCTCAATATTCCTCCCATGGATATGTTTAAGCAGATTGGATTACATAATCCGTATGCAGCTTATTCCAATGATGGCTCCAAGGAAGACTTCATAGTGTCCAGGCTCGACAGCGGACGCTTCGCCCTCAAACCAAACCTCAAGAACAGACCGTTTCTATACCGAGGACAAAACACTTTACACAAATCGATTGTCTCCGGTTTTGACAGAAGTTCAAAAGAAGAGAAACTTATCGCAAACCTTAAGGTAGCTGAGTTTTTTCTTCTGTTGAAAACCCATCCCCTTTTCAGGATGTTTGACGCGGGTATAGCGTTAGAAGGCTTATCAAAGACCATATTCCTGGAAATGAATTACTATGGTCTGGCACAACATTACGGTTTCAATACCGGTCTGTTGGATTTTTCTTCGGATATCGAAGTGGCGGCATTCTTTGGTGCAACCAAATGGCTCGCCGCGGATAAATACCGTCTATTTGAAAATCCGAATATCAAATACGGCGTAATCTATCATTATTCCGTTGATCCGGCGACTACGTTCACCTTAGACGGTTTCTCATCCATAGGGCTACAGGTATTTCCCAGAAGTGGTCAGCAAAAGGGATTCCTGCAGAATTCCGGTGTCAGGGACATTAACAATAATCCTAAAACAGTCGCGATTCCATTCAGACATAACCCTGTGGAGGATCAGAAAATCATTGATCGATGGAATGGCGGTGAGCTACTGTTCGCTGAAGATGAATTAAGTCCGGTTTCGGATTTGATTCTAAAGACCAAGGATATCTCACTGTCAGCATTCGCATTCAATCTATATGTTAACCCCCAGGACAACGAGGCAGAGAATCGGCAGATTTGCTCTGACATGGGATACACGGTAAATCCCAATATGAGATATGTCTTTACTGAAGAATTGCTTGACCTGTATTATGATAAAATTAAAAACGGATGGTGGAAGGATTTCTGCGACAGAATGTATTGGGGTGACTCGGCAAAGGCTAAACGGCTGAAGCAGCAGATGCTGGATTTACCCGGCAATGGCTATTATTGTCAGTATTTTGACAAGAATGAATACCGCAGATTATATTATCATCAGATTGACACAGAATTCAAAGCATCCCGGCACTAATCATGGCACAGTCATACATTGATTTTCTTCCGGCTCAGCATGGCGACGCGATTATTATCCACTGCAACAAGGGTGACAACAGCGGAATAATCGTTGTTGACGGTGGTCCCTGTACCAATCCGAGACTAAACCGTTTCATCGATGTAATAAAGGAATTCAATCCTATCGATTTGATGATTCTGACCCATCACGACAGCGACCATATCACCGGCCTGCTTAATTATATCAAAAATCATATCACAGATTTGCCGTTTCCGGTACATGAAGTATGGGCGGACTGCGCCAAACACATCGATTTTGACATCAGTGATGAATTATCGGCGAAACAAGCAGGAAAACTGGCCGATTACCTTGAGTCGCTTCAATCAGGCAAAAGGTTGATCTGGAGGTCTGATATCCACAGCAGTTGCGGAAATATCGAGTTCCCGTTCGCATCCTTGGAAATAATCGGTCCTTCACCGGCAACATACAGGAAGTTTATGGAGGAGTTCGGCGATAAATTCCCAAATACTGCCGAGACCACACCGATGGCTCCTACTGTTAATCCCGACATAAATATTCCATGCAGAGAACTCGCTGCGAGGCCCAAGTCCCAGCCCAATCCTAACGACTATCAGCAGCTGACCAATATGGCTTCCATCTCGTTCATTTTAAGATGCGATGGATTAAGTATCCTGATGCTTGCCGATTCTTTCCCAAAAGAAATTACGAAAATCTTAACCCTTGGAGGATATTCAAAAGAGAATAAACTGAAAGTCGATTTCGTCAAGATCGCGCATCATGGCAGCCGGAACAATACAGACAACAACCTGCTGGACATCATAGACTGTGACAATTTCCTTATCTCTACTAACGGAGGTTCCGGCAGATCGAGACATCCGCAACGGGAAACAATAGCCAACATTCTATGCCACCCCGAAAGAAATTATGACAGGACCGTCAATCTGTTCTTCAATTATCCTTTAGACCGGATTCAACGATACGACCACGCTATATTTAACGAGACACTTGATGCTGATTTAAATTATAGGATCCATGAGCCAGTTACCAACGATTCAGACTCTTCAGAATACAGATTATCCACATCCCAATGATTTATATCCATATGCGGTTGGCATCAGATATTCTGATTCAAAAGGCAATGAAAAAACTTTAGGATCTGGAGTTTTGTATTCCGACAATGACTCATTCAGAGTCTTGACCGCGAGGCATTGTCTTATCGAAGATGGTGGGACCTGGATTTGCCTTAATGATGTATTCTTTAACTTTGCAATGAACAATCAAAGGACTTTCAAGGCAATTAACATCATATTGGATCGTGAAGACCTGGACCTTGCGGTTATGGAAGTGGATTTCAAACCTATGCCATATCAGGAAGCCTATTATAAAGGATCCCCGATGTTTATCGGCGAGCCGTTTTCAAAGCATACCAATACGTACGGATTTTCTAAATCATATCCTTCCGGAACACGCATTGATGTAAAATATGTCGCTCCGAAAACATATCGGTCAATTGAGGGTATATTTGCATCCGGACGCGATTTAGAGATGTTGCGCGGTTTTTCAGGAAGTGGCATATTTACAAAGGCTGGAAATAAAATTATCTGCGAAGGTTTTATAAAAAGTAAATTTGATTCTGTCGAACGTCTTGAAGAAATCGAGGTAGAAACCATTCCGGATTTAGGAAGCAAGATATGGATTGAAAGATACAATCCTGAAATGGCTCAAGATCCATATATGTCTTCAGGCAGCAACACTGCAAAAATAGAATACATCGCAGCCTGGAGCAATTTGGCGCACGCCATCAATTCCGGCCAAGACTGTTCAGCTGGACTGCAGTGTGTAATCGAAAAGAGGAAAGCCTATCACCTTCCCAAATCCGGTGCGCATCAGGAACGGATAATATGGGAACTGTTTCGTAAAAAAGAGAATTGGAACAAACAGGAACAGGATGCATTTCTCTGGGCGTTGACCGACTTAGGCCAATGGCCCGCCTTGTATGGAGACATGCCTGAAAAGGCCGGTAATATCACCAAGAATCCTTTATGTCTCCCCTTATTACATCGGGAGGCAACAATGTCATGCGACGAGGATCTGGAACCTATGGGGTTGAATATTGATCTTGATTCCGATATATACGAATCCATACTCCGTGCCTTGTTCGTTCTGGATTTTGCCCGAGCCATCGATATCTGCACTGATTGGAATCCCAAAAAGGAAATTTTCCTTAGCAAGAAATTGATGTTGCTTCATTTACTCAACCAAAAAGACGACGACCTAAGCAATTTAGTGGATAAACGTATCACAGAAAAGCCAGACGGTATTGAAATAGCATTTATCGACACTGTAATAGCCAATCAATGTGATTTCCAGATCCCCGCCAAATATAGTTACGAAGGTTTCAACAGGGCTGGATTGGATTCTCCCGGTGAGGTGCTTGAAAGCTTCTTAAACAAGATAGACAAAACGATCGAGAAACTATCCGTATATGGAACGCACACCACCCAATTAATAGATAATGTCGATACATCATCGTTCCCAGCCGCGCTGCGTGTGATAAACTATTTAATAGAATCCGGCATACCGACAACAGAGGGGTTTGTATGGACTGTATCCACTCAAAACTGGTTCAAGGTATTCAGGCATCTGTTCAGAAATTTCCCCTATCCGGCTCTGTTCTATTCATTATTATACCGAGATGAAAAGCTGTTGCGCAGAATCGGCCAGGAAATGGCATATACAGATTGCACCGCGTTTCGAAATCAGTTGCCTGATATAATCACTCGTTTACTGAAGGCATTGGTGTCGGATTCGACTCCGAATGGCATGATATTCTCAATTTTTCAGGTCACTGGCGAACTTTTCCCCTCCATAGAGAGTGACATATGGATAGATGAATTTCATAGCGCGCTGAAATATTATTTTGAGCATTTAAATTTAAAGAATGTATCTTACAGGGATGATTTCTATAAATTCGTATGCAAAGGACTCGGGGCTTTGAGAAAATATGAGGAAAAAATACGGATGCTGACATTGATCAGCGAATTCTATAGCCAAAATCCGATCCTATTTAATTATATTATTGTTAATGGCCTGCATTTTACAAACACGGAATTGATTGACAATCGTTTCGAGTCTTCGATTGATAAAATCATTATTGGAAATCAGTTCAGCCAGAGTAATCTGCTTATTGCGTATCTAAGCCATCACAATATGCTTTCAGATAAGCAGGAAGCAATTATAACCGAAAAGATTGAGACAGAAGGAATTGACTTTGCGACAAGAAACAAAGAGACTCTGCACAATCTGACTTTCGTTGTTTCTGAAAAAAGAATCCCGGCACTTAAAGAACTCATTTTAGCCTTGAATATATGGGATTGTGGAATCAGCGGCACATCATTCAGCTCGGTGGATGACTTCGAAATCGAACATATTTCCAATAAGATAAAATGGACCGTAGAGGAGCAGGACAGGATTATTGATAATCTCAATGATAATCTGACAAAAATCGAAAGCGTTGAAGATTCGAAACGTTTGTCCGGATTTTTGAAAGGATGTACAACTCGATTGTTGAGTAGAATGCATCGATATCTGACGTGGGATGAACTCTCACCATCCACAAAAGATATTCCCGCTCTTACTAAACGTGTGGAACTGGAACTGAGCAAGTGGACTCATGCCGAATCCATTATGGAGAATTTGGTCTCAGACAACTATAATCAGATTTCCAATACTTTGCATGATATTGTCCATCAAGCCAAGATTAACGGAATATCGTCCATTCATAGAGAAGTCAACTTAATAATCGATCGAGCATTGACACAACATAAGACGGCCTTAGCGCCAATCATAAATGTCTTATCAGTGCTGGTGTCTGAATATTCTGACAATATGATTGATTCATTCGGGTCGAGTCTGCTATTATTGCTGAAAAGATACAATAAATACGATTATGAAGAGCTGGATCTACCTGTGCCGTTTGTCAACAAACAGCTTATTGCGATGGCTAAGATATTGAAGCGTTACTTTCCGGATAATCAAGCAGCTGAATACTGGTGTTCTGAAGAAATGCAAAATCGTTTCTGCATGAACGTTGAATAACTTCCAGACAATATATCTTCATTTCATAGGATGCTCAAGAAATTTCTTAAGTTTTTTGCCGACACAAAGACCTCTCGTGCGAGTCACAGCATGGGTAGTCTGGAACGTTCATTGGAAGAAGCCTGTCAAGGAAAGGTTGTCGGACCGTATGATGCTGTCAAGGATTTGATGGACGACCTTCTCAACTGACAAGTTCTATATCCTTTTGCCCTTTTGTATAAAAACACAGTGTACGGGCTCGGAGAGCACGAGCTTATATCGACTGTCCTTATCTTCTTCGGTATAAAACACACCTTCTAATTATGTTCCTGAAATATTTGTTCGACAGGCTGATGGCTCTCATTGGCCTGGCCGTTCTTTGGCCTGTGCTGCTGGTCGTGGCTATTCTCGTCAAGATAAAGATGCCCGGAGGACCGGTAATCTTCAGGCAGAAACGTGTGGGCCGCGACGGCAAACTTTTCACCATGTATAAGTTCCGTTCAATGACCGTTAATCATGGAGGTTCGTCTGTATCCGTGGCTGGCGAAAGCCGCATCACACCGCTCGGTGCGAAACTGCGCCACTACAAGCTCGACGAACTGCCCGAGCTGTGGAACGTGCTGATTGGCGACATGAGCTTTGTCGGACCCCGTCCCGACGTCCCCGGCTACGCCGACATGCTGCAGGGTGCCGACCGCGAGGTGCTGAAGCTACGTCCCGGCATTACGGGCCCGGCTTCCCTCAAGTATCGCGATGAGGAGGATCTACTTGCCAAACAATCGGATCCGCAACGATATAACGACGAGGTGATTTTCCCGGACAAAGTCCGTATCAACAGATATTACCTCCATCATTATTCCTTCATCAAGGACATTAAAATGATAATCTGCACCGTCCTCGGGCGCCACATGTGCTACGACAACGAGCTAATCTAAGAGGCCATTATCCCTTTGCCATGCGCGGCTGGGGACAGCCTGCGCTACTATGGGCGTCTGCACTATAATCTTTACTCTTTCAACTTTGTAAACTTTTTAAACTACACGATATGAGTGAACGTATATTGCTTTGCCTGGCTCACATGAGCGGCAAGGAACAGGATTTCATAAAGGAGGCGTTCGACCAGAACTGGGTCGTGCCCCTCGGTCCAAACGTCAACGGCTTCGAAGAAGATCTGGAGAAATTCGTAAATAAAATTTCTCCCGTTACGGATTACACGGCTGGGACAGCCTGCACTACTAATGAATTGCACAAGAAGGTCGTGGCGCTGTCGGCAGGCACGGCGGCGGTACACCTCGCATTGATAGCCTGCGGTGTCAAGCCGGGCGACGAGGTGCTGGTGCAGTCGTTCACTTTCTGCGCATCCTCCCATCCTATTACTTACTTAGGCGCCACGCCTGTATTCATCGATTCCGAACCTGAGACATGGAACATGGATCCGGACCTGCTGGAAGAAGCCATCAAGGACCGCATCGCCAGGACAGGCCGTAAACCGAAGGCCATCATCCCCGTGGCTTTGTACGGCATGCCGTACAAGATAGACCGCATCATGGAGATTGCCGACCGCTATGAGATACCGGTCATCGAGGATGCCGCCGAAGGATTCGGCTCGCGATTCTGCGGGCAGGTATTGGGCACCTTCGGCGAGTATGGCGTGCTGTCGTTCAACGGCAACAAGATGATAACCACCTCGGGTGGAGGCGCGCTGATTTGTCCCGATGCCGACAAGGCTCGCGAGATTCTGTGGTATGCAACCCAGGCGCGCGAATCGTACCCCTACTATCAACATGAATCCATAGGCTATAATTACCGCATGAGCAACATCTGCGCGGGCATCGGCCGCGGACAGATGACCATCGCCGACGAGCACATTGCCCATCACCGTCATGTGCAGGCTCTGTACCGCGAGCTGCTGAAGGATGTAAAGGGCATTACGTTGCACGAGGCTCCGTCGCCTGAATTCGACTCGAACTATTGGCTCTGCACGGCCACTTTGGACCCGGACCTGAAGGTCAAGGGTCAGGAAATGGCATACCGGAAGGTTATAACCGGTGCCGTGGGCGGCGCGGCCGGCGTGACGCACACCGTGGATTCCGCCACGACCGACTGCCAGCCAAACGACAATGTGGAGGCCTTGCGCATGGCGCTGGATGCCGCAGGCATCGAGTCGCGTCCGCTGTGGAAACCCATGCACAAGCAGCCGGTATACAAGGACGCGCCGGCATACACCAACGGCGTCAGCGAGGCGCTGTTCAAGGTCGGCATCTGCCTCCCCGCCGGTCCCTGGGTCACCGACGACCATGTCCGCTACATCGCAGCGTCCATTAAAGAAAGCATAATGGAGGAATGAGGAATTAGGAATTAAGAATTAGGAATGGAGAATGGAGAATGGCGACCTAAGGATCGCCATTCTTTTGTTTTATATCGTAGCATTCGAACTCGATGCGGAGCTGTCCTAATTGCTAATTGCTAATTGCTGACAGTGTCGGGCTCCGCAGGTTTCGGTGTCGGGCGCGACGGCTTGCTCAGACTGCGCTGGGAATTGATGCGATAATACGATGTGGAGTCGTACGGCTCCTTGACCAGCTGTATCGAGTCGAGGAAAACAGGCAGTTCCTGAGGCTTTCGGGCGTTGAGGTAGCCGAATACGCGCTTCAGTTTCATTCCGGTATCGGTCTGGCATATTACCTCTATCTTACGCTGGCTGCCGGCCGACCGGGACACATACGATATAGTGCCGTCGGTATATTCCACACCCATCACCACGCCCATGTCGGAAGGTATACGGGTACGCATCATCCATTTCAACTGAGTGCCCTTCTCGGCCTCGGCCACAGGTACCGAGAAGCGCAGCACATTGCTGCCCGACTTCTCCCATATCACCGCCGTGCGGCGATAGGGCCAGATATCGTCAAGTTGCACGTCCACTTCCTTCATGCTGCCGCTTTTTCTGGCAAGTTGCTTCTGGCGGGCAGCCAGAGCACGGTTTATCTCGGCGTCAAGCTTGTAATAGGCGTCTACGTTATGGCCGTACCAGCTCAAAGTGGAATCGAAGTCCTCGCGGCTTACCTTGTGCCGTTTCAGCACACCCTCCACCATGCGCTCGCGCATCTCCTCGCGGCTGCCTATATCCTGCTGCCCGCTGTTCAGATAGGCCTCGGCAAGCTCCATGTCGGCCACTATGCCCGCCATATCCTTGTCGCTCATCACATGACGCGGACGGCGCACGCATCCGGCCATTACGACCATGCATGCCGCCAACACAGCTATCGATCCTACCTTAAACAGTTTCACAGTTAGAATTTAAAATGGAAAGTTCATAATGAATAATCATTACTTACCGTCCTTGTTCACATTCTTCTTATCTTTTTCAACTTCTTCAACTTTCTTTCCACCAGTCAGGACAGCATACGCTACGCCCGTGTCGCGGCTGTAGAAGAGTATCAGCATGGCCACGCCCACACATATCGCAGCATCGGCCACATTGAAGATGTAAGCGAAGAATTCATAGTACTTACCGCCCACTAACGGCATCCAGTCGGGCCACACGAAGTCGAACAGCGGAAAATACATCATGTCCACCACGCGGCCCTCGAACCATGTGGAGTAACCTCCGTCCGGGGGAAACAGCTGAGCAATTTCCGGCGGGAACGGGTCGTTGAAGATGACGCCGTAGAACACGCAGTCGAAGATGTTGCCGGCGGCTCCGGCGGCTATCAGCGCCACCGACACCAGGAAGCCGCGCCGCAGGCCCTCCATCCGCACCATCTTCACCAGGCACCATATCAGCAGCCCCACCACTATGATGCGTCCGAACGTCAGCACAAGCTTGTTCCACAGCTCCATCCCGAACGCCATGCCGTTGTTCTCGATAAACTTCAGGTGCCACCACGAAGTGATGGGCAAGTCCTCGCCCATATAGAACGAGGTCTTGACCCATATCTTTATGATCTGATCCACGAGCAGCACGGCCAGTATCACGGCCGTCACCACCCATGCCGACGTGCGGACCCGGCTGTCAGTCGCGGGTGACGCGAGCGTTGATCTTTCTGCCATCTATGTCAAGTTCATTTACACCGTCGCCTTCCAGCTTCTCTACCAGCATCACGTCGTTGGCCAGTACCTGCTCGGCCAGATAGGCGCCGAAGTCCTTCAGCGCCTCGCGCACCTCGGGTACGTCCTGCAGCTCTACCTTCACCTTGTCGGTGATGTCGAAGTCGCTCTCCTTGCGAATGTTCTGTATACGGTTCACCAGCTCACGGGCCATACCCTCGTTGCGGAGTTCTGGAGTCACGGTCACGTCCAGAGCCACGGTCATCAGGCCGGCGTTTGATACCTGCCATCCGGGGATGTCCTCGGTGGTAATCTCTACGTCATCGAGCGTCACGACCGGCTCACCGGGAAGCGAGGCGAACTTATACTCGCCTTTGCCCTCCAGCTCAGAGATAGCGGCGGCGTCCATCGCCATGATGGCGCGGCCCAGGTCCTTCATTATTTTGCCGTAGCGAGGGCCGAGCTTCTTGAAGTCGGCTTTCACCTTCTTCACCAGGCCGCTTTCGGCGTTGTCCACAATCTTCATTTCCTTGACGTTGACTTCGCTCAGAATCACGTCGGTCACGGCTTCCAGGGCCTTGCGCTGATGCTCGTTCATTACGGGCACAAGCAGCGTCTGCAGCGGCTGGCGCACCTTCAGGTTCACCTTGCGGCGCAGTGCCAGAACAGACGACGTTACATCCTGCGCCATTGCCATGCGCTCCTCCAGATCCTTGTCTATCAGCGCGGGATCGCTGACGGGGAAATCCGCCAAGTGTACCGACGCATATCCGTCCGGCTCGATGGCCGGGGCCATCAGGTCGCCGTACAGACGGTCGCTGTAGAAGGGCGAGAAGGGCGCCATCAGCAGCGCGATGGTCTTCAGGCATTCGTATAGCGTCTGATATGCGGCGAGTTTGTCCGTATCCATCTCCCCTGCCCAGAAACGGCGGCGGTTCAGACGGACATACCAGTTGGACAGGTGGTCGTTGACGAACGTGTCTATGGCACGTGCGGCGCGTGTCGGCTCGTAGTCGTCCAGGTCAGACGTAACTTCGGCTATCAGCGAGTGGAGCAGCGACAGTATCCAGCGGTCTATCTCGGGACGCTCGGCCACAGGCACCTGTGCCTCCGTGCCGGTGAAGCCGTCTACGTTGGCATACAGGGCAAAGAACTTGTATGTGTTGTACAGCGTGCCGAACAACTTGCGGCTTACCTCGGTCACGCCGGCCTCGTCATATTTCAGGTTGTCCCAGGGCGACGAGTTGCTGATCATGTACCAGCGCACGGGGTCGACGCCAAACCGCTCGATATTGTCGAAGGGATTGATGGCGTTGCCCAGTCGCTTGGACATCTTCATGCCGTTCTTATCCAGCACAAGGCCATTGCTTATCACGGCCTTGTAGGCCACTGAGTCGAACACCATGCCGGCTATGGCATGCAGCGTGAAGAACCATCCGCGTGTCTGGTCCACGCCCTCGGCGATGAAGTCGGCGGGATATACCTCGCCGCTGTCAAGCAGCTCCTTGTTCTCGAAGGGATAGTGTATCTGCGCGTAAGGCATGGCACCCGAGTCGAACCACACGTCAATCAGGTCGAGCTCGCGACGCATGGGCTTGCCGCTTGGAGACACCAGCACGATGCGGTCCACGTACGGACGGTGCATGTCTATCTTCTCGTAATTCTCCTTGCTCATATCGCCGGGGACGAATCCGTTCTTGGTAATCGGGTTCTCGGCCATCACTCCGGCGGCCACGGCCTTGTCTATTTCCTTGCACAGTTCCTCGTAGCTGCCGATTATCATCTCCTCGGCACCGTCCTCCGTACGCCAGATGGGCAGCGGAGTGCCCCAGTAGCGCGAGCGCGACAGGTTCCAGTCCTGCACGTTCTCAAGCCACTTGCCGAAGCGGCCCGAGCCGGTGGCGGCGGGCTTCCACTGTATGGTCTCGTTCAGCTCCATCAGACGCGCACGGGCATCGGGTGTGCGGATAAACCAGCTGTCAAGCGGGTAATAGAGCACGGGCTTGTCGGTGCGCCAGCAGTGCGGGTAGTTGTGTACGTGCTTCTCGGTCTTGAAGGCTTTGCCCTCTTTCTTGAGCTCGACGCACAGCTCCAGGTTCAGGTCGTCGGCGGCCAAGGCGGCTGCCTCGTTGTATTTGCCTCCCTCGTTAAACTTCGGGTCGTATGCGTTCTTGACGTATGCTCCGGCGTGATTGGAGTACAGGGGCACGTCCACGCACTTCTCTACGAAGCTTTCGGCCAGGTCCTCAACGGGATAGAAACGTCCCTGCAGGTCCACCATCGGGCGTGTCTCGCCGCGCTTGTTTATCAGATACAGCGGCGGGATATTGGCTGCCTTGGCCACCTTGGCATCGTCGGCACCGAACGTGGGCGCGATGTGTACGATTCCCGTACCGTCCTCGGTCGTCACGTAGTCGCCGGGGATAACGCGGAAGGCCTCGCTCTCCAGCTCCACGAACTTGTAGCGGTCAACGCCGTAAACCTTGTCGGGATGAGCCTCGGCATACTTGCGTACGTATTCGGGCGAATGGTCGTCGAGTTTCTCGGTCGGTTTCACCCAGGGCATCAGCTGCTTATAGCGCATGCCTACCAGGCCCATACCGTTCCATTTGCCGACGATGCGGTAAGGCACCGTCTTGTTGCCCGGTGTCCAGGCCTCCATGTCGGCTTCGGCACCCTCCTTCTTGAAGTATGCCTTCACCAGTTCCTCGGCCATCACGACGGTAATTTTCTCGCCGGTGTAGGGGTTGTAGGTCTGCACGGCCACATACTCGAACTTCGGGCCTACGCAGAGGGCCGTGTTCGAGGGGAGTGTCCATGGCGTGGTGGTCCATGCCAGGAAGCAGGGACGGCCCCAGCCGGTCATCTCTGGTTTCGGGTCGACGATGTCGAACAGCACCGTTGCCGTCAGGTCCTTGACGTCGCGGTAGCAGCCGGGCTGGTTCAGCTCGTGGCTGCTCAGTCCCGTACCGGCGGCCGGGCTATAGGGCTGGATGGTATAGCCTTTATAGAGGTAGCCCTTTTGGTACAGCTGCTTCAGCAGCCACCACAGGGTCTCCATGTATTTGGAATCGTATGTGATATAGGGATTGTCCAGATCCACCCAGTAACCCATCTTATGGGTCAGGTCGGTCCATTCCTTGGTGTATTTCATCACCTCGCGGCGGCAGGCTGCGTTGTATTCATCCACGCTTATCTTCTTGCCGATGTCCTCCTTGGTGATGCCTAAGTTCTTCTCCACGCCGAGTTCCACGGGGAGTCCGTGGGTGTCCCAGCCGGCCTTGCGCTTCACGTGGAAGCCTTTCATGGTCTTGTAGCGGCACACTATGTCCTTGATGGTGCGCGCCATTACGTGATGGATACCGGGCATGCCGTTGGCCGACGGCGGTCCCTCGTAGAACACGAACGACGGACATCCCTCGCGCTCCTTCATGCTGCGCTCAAACAGGTTGTGGCTGTCCCACTCCCCGAGCACCTCTTTATTTACATCGCTCAGATTCAACTGGCTGCTGTATTCCTTGAATTTCTTATCCATGGCTGTCTATATATCAGCTAAGTAATTTCCTGTTATCGTTTGGCGCCCTTGGCACCCTTTGCGCCCTTGACGCCGCCGCCCAGAGCGAAGATATTGCTGTCGTACGTGAATGTCTTGCGGTCCTGCAGGCGCTTGCGCTTCAGCGCCAGCTGCACCAGACGGTCCATCAGCTGCTCGAAACTGATGCCGCTGGCCTCCCACAGATAGAAGCTCAGCGAACCCGGTATGGTGTTGATCTCGTTCACGTAGATGGCGCCGTCCTTCTCGTCGATCATCACATCCACGCGGCTCACGCCGTGACAGCTCAGTACGCGGAAGGTCTCGCCCGCTATGTGGCGAATCTTCTCGCTCACAGCCTCGGGCAGGTCGGCCGGAATGCGCTTGTCGCTGCTCTGCATGCCGGCGTCCGTCTTGGTGCCCCCCATGTATTTGTCCTCGTAGCTCAGGAAGTCGCCGCTCTTGATCGGCTCCTCGCAGACAGAGCTCTGATGCTCGTCGGCGTCGCCCAATACCGAGCAGTTTATCTCCTTCAGCTGCTCCACCATGTGCTCCACTATGATGCGCTCGGCGAATTTGGTGGCGTTGTCGATGGCCTCGGTCAGCGCGGCGCGGTCCGAAGCCTTGCTGATACCCACGCTCGAGCCTAAGTTGGCAGGCTTTACGATAACGGGATAGCCAAGCTCCTTCTCGACCTTGTCCAGCCATACCTCATGGTCCTGCTGCCACTGGTAATCGGTAAACCATACATAGTCCACCACAGGAATACCCTCGGATTTCAGTATCATCTTCA
The DNA here is from genome assembly GCA_902796035.1 of uncultured Bacteroidales bacterium. GTDB lineage: Bacteria > Bacteroidota > Bacteroidia > Bacteroidales > Muribaculaceae > Lepagella. The sequence goes on from CADBNR010000060.1 coordinate 20,885, forward strand.
TGGTGATCTTGTCCATACCGTTGGCGCTGGAGAGAGTGTCGCATCCTGCGAAGGGAATGCCGATGGTCTCCAGCACACCCTCGAAGATTCCATCCTCGCCGTGGGTGCCGTGCAGCACCGGTATGGCCGCGTGCAGAGTGGTCACGACAGGATTCTTCTTGCTGAACAGACCGCCGCCCGGGTTGGCCTTGTACACATTGTAATCACCATATTCGGGACGCATGTACACCTCCTCGCTCGCCGCCGTCAGCGCGTTCATGTCGCGGTAATTGCGGATGTCGAGCAACTGCGGGCCGGTATACCACCTGCCCTGCTTCGAGATGTAGATAGGAATTATCTCATACTTATCCTTATTGAAAGCGTTGATGGCCTGCAGCGCCGAGATCACCGAAATCTCGTGCTCCACCGACCTTCCTCCGAAAAATACAGCTACGTTGGTCTTCATTTTATTTTGCTTATGCTTGTCTTTAGCTTTTGCTTACGTTTTTTCTTAAGCTTTTTCTTAGAGTGTGTTTACTTTTAAATCAAATTAAGATTGAGAGGATTTTTTGAGATGATTTTGCAAGCCAAGGAGGGAGCGGTGCG
>CADBNR010000061.1 GCA_902796035.1 uncultured Bacteroidales bacterium
GAAGCTGAAAGAGCTGACCTCACGGAGTAACGGCTGGGGCTACGAGAAGCGCAAGGAGAAACTGACCTATGCAATCCGAGGGTGGGTAAACTACTTTCGGCTTGCCGAGATGCGCAAATTTCTGAAGGAAACAGACGAATGGCTGCGCAGCCGCATACGCATGTGCATATGGAAATGCTGGAAACGGGTGCGGACACGCTACAAGAACCTGCAACGGTGTGGCATAGCCAAATGGCAGGCATGGCAGTGGGCAAATACCCGAAAGGGTTATTGGCGCACCGTCCATAGTCCTATATTGACGCGGGCCATATCAACGGAGAACTTGAAACTGGCGCACTATCCCTCCCTTATGGAATATTACGAGAAACTGCATCCGTGTTAGGAACCGCCGTATGCCGAACGGCACGTACGGTGGTGTGAGAGGTCGGTAAACACGAAAGCAGGAGATAAACACCTGCGATTAGTGTTTACCTCCTACTCGATTGTTTTGCAGCAGGTTATCCCATCACGACATCGACGGTATTGTTCGATCCCTCGGGGAATACGTTGATGATGTTGCCGGTGACAGGCAGACCGTTTACGGTGATTGACTTCACGCCCTTGCAGACGCCGTCGGGATTCATGACTCGGATGTGGTAGTGGGCGCCTCGGAACGTGCGGTCCAGTTCATAGCCTTTCATATCCGACGGAATGCAGGGGTCGATGCGCAACCCGTTGAATTCCGGCTGTATGCCTAATATGTACTGCGACACGGTAAGCCAGTTCCAGGCTGCGGTACCTGTAAGCCAGGAGTTCTTGGCCTGACCCGGATTCGGCGCGTCCTTTCCTGCCGTCATCTGGCTGTAAACGTATGGCTCCACTTTGTGCAGGTCGCTGTGTTCCTCCACCCACGCCGGAGCAATCTTGGTGTAGTATTCCCAGGCACGGTCGCCGTTGCCCACGATGGTCTCGGCCACGATAATCCAGGGATTGTTGTGGGCGAAGATGCCCGCGTTCTCCTTATAGCCCGGAGGATAGCTCGAGATCTCGCCGTATTCAGGCACATACTCGGTGAATGCTGGATTGTTCAGCACTATGCCGTGGGGAGAGTCAAGATAAGTCCTGACCGATTCCAGGGCCCGGTTCACCAGACCCTCCTCCAGACCTATCTTGGCCATGGAGCACCATCCCTGCGACTCGATGAATATCTTGCCTTCCTTATTCTCTTTGGAGCCTACGGGGCGTCCGAAGTAATCGTAAGCGCGCAGGAACCATTCGCCGTCCCACCCATGCTTCTTCACGGCCTCGGCCATAGCCTCGACATGCTGCATGGCGCGCTCGTACTCGCGTGTATTGCCTATGGCCTTGCATAGCTCGGCATACTGCCGGCCGCACATCACGAACTGACCGGATATCATCAGCGACTCGGCTTTTGAGTCGCCCTTCTTGTTCTCGGTGGTCTGATACGACTCGTTGGGATCGTTGCTGAAGCAGTTCAGGTTCAGACAGTCGTTCCAGTCGGCGCGGCCTATCAGAGGCAGACCGTGAGGGCCGAGGTGCGAGATCACGAAGTTGAAGCTGGTGGTGAGGTGTTCCATCAGTGGCACCTCGCTGCCGGGCTTGTTGTCGTAGCTCACAGGCTCGTTCAGGATGGAGAAGTCGCCCGTCTCCTTGATGTATGCCACCGTGCCGAATACGAGCCACATCGGATCGTCGTTGAAACCGGAACCGATGTCGTTGTTGCCGCGTTTGGTCAGAGGCTGGTACTGATGATAGCAGCTGCCGTCGGGGAACTGCGTGGCCGCGATGTCAAGTATGCGCTGACGGGCGCGCTGGGGAAGCAGATGCACGAATCCCACCAGGTCCTGACATGAGTCGCGGAAGCCCATGCCGCGGCCTATGCCGGACTCGAAGAAGCTGGCCGAACGCGAGAAGCAGAACGTGATCATACACTGATACTGATTCCAGATGTTTACCATACGGTCCAGTCTCGGCTCTTCGCTCTGCACGTGGTAGATGTCCAGCAGACGGTCCCAGTAGTTGCGCAGTTCGCCGAAAGCGCGCTCCACTTTTTCAACTGTATCGAAACGGTCCATCAGGTCGCGGGCCTTCTTCTTGTTGATTACGCCCTTCGATTCCCACTTCTCGCTGTCGGCGTTCTCAACATATCCTAACAGGAATACGAAGTCGCGTGCCTCGCCGGGTTTCAGCTCCACGTTGATGCAGTGAGCGGCTATCGGGCTCCATCCGTGAGCCACGGAATTGGCGCATTGTCCCGCAGCTACGGCGTCGGGAGTATCAAAGCCGTTGTAAAGTCCTAAGAATGACTCACGGTCGGTGTCGAAGCTGTCGACAGGGCAGTTCACCGTGTAGAAGTCGTAATGGTTGCGGCGTTCGCGGTATTCGGTCTTATGGTATATTGTCGAGCCGTCAATCTCGACCTCGCCCGTAGAGAAATTGCGCTGAAAATTCTCCATGTCGGTCTGTGCGTTCCACAGACACCATTCAATGAAGCTGAACAGCTTCACGTTTTTGGTGCTGTCCGAACGGTTGGTCAGGGTGAGACGGCACACCTCGGCATTGGTCTTCAAAGGGTCGAAGAACAGGGTGGAGCATTCCAGGCCGTTCTTGATGCCCGCGATACGCGTATATCCAAGGCCATGACGGCACTCGTACTTGTCCAGGGGAGTCTTGCACGGCTTCCACGAAGGGTTCCAGGTCACATCGCCATCCTTGATGTAGAAGTAGCGGCCTCCGGCGTCCATAGGCACACCGTTGTAACGGTAGCGCGTCAGACGGCGGAATTTTGCATCCTTGTAGAAGCAATAGCCTCCGGCAAAGTTGGAGATCAGCGAAAAGAAATCCTCGTTGCCCAGATAGTTGATCCAAGGCCAGGGTGTGACCGGATTCGTGATGACGTATTCGCGCGCGGCGTCGTCGAAATATCCGAATTTCATATATGCAGTGTTTTGTTGGCATCGTTCCTTAAAAAAATATATACGCCAGGGGCGCAGATGTACCTCGGATTTAGTCTTGCAGACTCAGTCACATAGTGGACTATTTGACTGAGTCAAAAGGCTAAAGATGAGGTGCAGCTGCGAGGCTGAGGTAATATTTCTTACGGACATGCCGATTGTTTGTATATTAATGTTAACAATTCAAAAATATTTTGTGCCTTGCACGGCGTCTTTTCGGTTAATTTATCCGCTCTCCTCAGTCACAGCCGCGAGGCTGCTCCCTCACAGACCGAATAACCTTCAGCTCAGCGACTGAATAGGAGCTAAATTACCTCGAAAATCCACCGCCCTGGCGTTAATATTTTTCAGGAACGATGCCTAATTTCGGGTTTGCGTGTTTTTGAGGGTGGGTTATATCCTTCATCCACAAAATTAATATATTCGGAGGAATTTAAGAAATGATTTTCGATATTGTTAACAAATAGATACTAAACTGCAACGATTATTACGTTTTGTATGGTGACAAGAGGAGTAAAAAGCGTAATAAATAATAAAATTAAGACACAGTAACGCTATATGGAAAAGACATGGCGGTGATTCGGGCCGAACGACAGGATAACACTTGACATGCTGCGCCAGATAGGCGTGGAGGGAATCGTGACATCGTTGCATCACATTCCAAACGGTGAGGTATGGACCTTAAAGGAGGTGACGAAAATGCGCGACTACATCAGTAGCCATGGATTGCGCTGGAGCGTGGTGGAGAGTCTGCCGGTCAGCGAAACGATCAAGTATGCAGGTCCCGACCGCGACACGCTTATTGAGAATTACAAAGAGTCGCTTGCCAATCTCGGCAAAGCCGGCGTCAAGACCGTGTGCTATAACTTCATGCCTGTTCTGGACTGGGCGCGCACCGATCTGGAGTATCCCAACCCCGACGGCACGTCCAACCTGTACTTCAACCGTGCGGAATTCGCCTATTTCGACATCTATATCGTAAAGCGCCCTGACGCCGAGGCCGACTGGGACGCCGACACCCTGAAACGGGTAGAGGAACTGAAGAAGAACATGGATGCCGAGGGGGAGCAGCGACTTGTCGACAACATCATAGTCAAGACACAGGGTTTCGTGAACGGCAATATTTCGGAGAACGACCTGAACCCCGTGCAGAAGTTCCGCGAGTTGCTGGACCTGTACAAAGCATAACGGCCTGACATTCTGTGCCGGCTCGCTTAGTGCCGGAGCACACAACGATGTGGTGGACCTGGCCCGCAAGTATGCCGACCGCACGCATTTCGTCCATGCCCGAATATGCAGGGTGCTTCCCGATGGCGACTTTAAGGAATCGTCGCATCTTGACACACGGCTGATTGAGATAGTCCGCATATTCGGGACGCGTCGTCCCGGTGTGCCGATGCGCGTGGATCACGCCCCGCTGATGTTAGGCGACGAGAAGATGGGCTACAACGCAGGCTATACATTCCACGGCCGTATGCTGGCCTTAGGCATGATAAGCGGTGTGATGGCCGCGGTCAATACAGAACTATTGGATTAAACCGTAGCTTGATTCGCCGCAGGCAAATGCCTTTGGCATATCGCATAGTAAAATTCAATTGAAATATATGAACGAACTTTTTCTGTTAAGGACAAGGTAGTTGTCATCACCGGCGGTACCGGAGTTTTGGGTGCCTGCATAGGGGAGTACTTAGCCCTGGAGGGCGCCAAAGTGGTGATTATGGGTCGTCGCAAGGATGAGGGCGACAAGATTGTGAACGACATCCGCTCCAAGGGAGGCGAGGCCATGTTCCTCACCACCGACGTAATGAACGAGGACGTGGTGCGTCGGAACTGCGAGGACATTCTTGCCAAATACGGCAAAGTCGACGCGCTGCTCAACGCAGCCGGAGGCAACATGCCCGGCGCGACCATCGCCCCGAACAAGACATTCTTTGACCTGAAGGTGGAGGAGTTTTCAAGAGTCCTTGACCTGAACCTTATTGGTACGGTCATTCCCACACAGGTATTCCTGAAACCTATGGTGAAAGCCGGCAAGGGAGCGATAGTCAATTTCTCGTCGATGGCGGCGTTCCGGCCCATGACGCGCGTGTGCGGTTACGCAGCCGCCAAGGCCGGCATCAGCAATTTCACGGCGTTCCTGGCCAACGAGGTTGCGACTAAATTCACTTCGGGCATACGTGTCAACGCCATTGCCCCGGGCTTCTTCCTGACCAACCAGAACCGTGCGCTGCTCACCAATCCCGACGGCAGCCTGACGCAGCGCGGCGAGGACGTGATACGCCAGACGCCCTTCAAGCGTTTCGGCAATCCCGAGGAACTGTGCGGCACCATCCAGTACCTGATTTCCGACGCCTCCTCGTTCGTCACCGGCACCGTAGCCGTCGCCATGTAAACCAGTGCATCGGCTCTAAATTAGCGATAGTCGGAACAATACTACATAGAAAAGCGAGCTTCGGATCCAACGAACAGTAGGCGCCGAAGCTCGCAATATGAGTTAGCGAATTATCACAGCACATAGGAATGACGGATTATGTTTATTCCACAGTAATAATCGGTTGCCCGAAGAAGGTGGATAACATGGCGAGAGTCGATATAGTGAAATTATGCTCTCCGCTGAGCCATCGGGTTATTTCATTGGGCCGTTTCCCGAGAGCTTCGGCAAACTGTTTTTTATTCAAACCCTTTTCAAGCATAAGCGCGTCCAGTCTGTTAGAGATGGCAAAAGAAAGCCGGGTTTCCTCACGCTTTTCCTGAGGTATCTCATTGAAGATTTCCTGTAAAGAAATGTTGGCAGTCTTCATAAGTCAAATGTTTTATCGGTTATGATTTCTTTTTCCGTAATTTCCACATTGCCTGAACGTACTTCCTGCTTGAGTAGACGTTCAAATTTCTGCAAGTCCATGACGTATCCCTTCAACGTATTGTTTTCTTGGTATGTCCGGCTGTTCTTCACATCGCCATTGCCGAGGACGAGAATTTTGTCAGTAAGCCGCAGACAATATAAACGAAGTTTGGATTTCAGCACCGGCAACGCAACGACTGAGTCGTTCATTTTGCCCTCTCTGCGGAAGTATCGTTCCAGTGCGCCGTTGGAGAGAATCTGTTCTACGAATCTCATTATTGCCTGAAAGTCAGGATTCAGCTCGGCGTCCGGTCTGAATTTGGTAACGATTTTTCAAATTCGCTCATATCATCAGACAGGAACTGAATCGTGTACATAGTGCAACTGTCGCTGCTGTTGACCAAGAGGAGTTCTACTTCGCTCATAATTCTTTGCGTTTGTAATTACAACGCAAAGTTATGAAAAATGTTTTACATAAATGTAAAGGTATGGCAAGTTTTTCACGAAGCGCCATAGTCAATGGTTGCTACCTGCGCGGCCATTTCCTCGACCTGCGCGTGGGTCAGGGCTTGAACTCGGAAGTTGTAATACTTATGAAGCTGATATTCGATAAATTCGGCTTTACCCAAAGGATTGGCAATAAGATTACGGTACATAATCTTATTGCCCGACAGCTTCAAAAGGTAAAGAGCGCCGACAGCATAGTCGCGCTCGTCTTCCGGCTTTTCAAGCCATTGCTTTATCTGTTCAGTGAATTTGTGGTCCACAAATAAATAGCGTAAGTCTGTGAATCACTTCACAAACTTACACTTTTTATCTTAACTGGTAAAAGACGGGGCTATCGAGAATAGGGATCCTGTATCTCCTCTTTGTACGGCACTGTATTGTCCGTAAGATTATTCATGTAATCAATGAATTTTTCACCGGATGTTACATATTCCGGAACCTCAAGTCCAAGCTTTTTGATTTTAGGCAGTAGAGGGGCTATTTCTTTATTCATTTCTTCTGCCTTAGAATATACGTATTGATTGTAGAAGATAGAATACATTTTTTCTACAAGCATCGTTAGTGCGGCTTTTTGCGCCTGTTCGGTTTCTCCGATTGCTATAAGATATGTGAGTTTCGGATTGGCATGTGTGAGGTGTTGAAGAATTTGTTCAACATTGTTAGTCATCTTGAACCAACGAACCAAAACAACAATGGAGAGTATGATATAATTCAACTTTCGCATGCTCAATCGATAGATGGGTGCGGGAGAATCGCACTCCTCTGGATTGGAGGCGAGAGGCATGGTCTCCGACC
>CADBNR010000062.1 GCA_902796035.1 uncultured Bacteroidales bacterium
CATATTGATGGGTTAGAGAAAATGTATTAAAGATGTTAAAACTCGCTTATCAGGGTAAAGAAAATACCACCTACCGGCCATTCGCCGACATCTTTCCCCTTGCGTCTCTGTCGTTATGGAAACCCATAACTCCCTCAACGCAAGGGGAAATCTGCCTGGCGAATGGCCGCCCTATCGGTAACATTTTTTATTAAACAAGCTCTAAACTCTTTCAACTCAATGTTCAGCAAGTGTTCCTGCTGAACATTGCCGCACGGCAAGCCGTTATAAAGTGTGATGAAAAAGATCAGCTTAACTTTATACGGGCTTGCCGTCGTTGCGTTGATCGGAGCCATCGCCATGCGCTCGGAGGCGCAGCAAGACTCTATAGCAAACAATGAAAAGGCAACTATAAATGAAAGCCCATCGACAGCCACACTGCCGGAATCCGTCACGGATCCGTTCGAGCAGGCTGTCAGCATTATCAAGAAGTACGAGGGAATGCATCATCCCCGCCACTGGCCCTTGGTAGGCTATGGCCATAAGGTGCTCCCGGGCGAGAAATATTCCCGTTCCGCTACACTGAGTGAGAAGCAGGCCGACGCGCTGTTGCGCAAGGACCTGCTGAAAAACTGTGCCGTTTTCCGCGAATACGGTGCCGATTCGCTGTTGCTGGGCACCTTGGCCTACAACAACGGCGACGTGATGCGCATCGATGCCGCCAGGAATGCCATGCCCGATTCAAAAGACGCCCTGAGACTGCTGGTGTTCAGGAAGGGAAACGACCTCCACGGCGATCCGTCGGATATATTCTCCGGCACGCTCAGCATGGAGGGCTCGGACGTAAGCCCGATATATGAATTCGCCGACAAATCGGGCAGGAAGTGGACCTACATCCCCTATCCCGACGACGGATCCGGACCCGCCGTCTACGAGGAACTTAAGAACGGATCCGAGCGTACGGTCAGCGTCAGGCACGTCTATTGGATGGACATAATAGGCAAAAAATGACCGTCGAATTGACACTTTTTTGATTACATAGGTCGTTTTTGCTTGCAATTATGCCGAAGGAAATGTAATTTTGTAAGTTAAAACAACCTTCGCGAACTCAGGTTGTTGTACCGCAATATGAAATATTGATATATAAAATCGATACTTATGATGAAACCAGACCGTCAGCTTGCTGAGAAGCTTTTAAACATCAGCGCCATAAAGTTACAGCCCGATATGCCGTTCGTATGGGGTTCGGGATGGAATTCGCCTATATATAACGACAACCGCCGTCTGCTGTCGTATCCCGACATACGCAACTACGTCAAGACGGAGCTTGCGAAGAACATAGTGGAGCACTTCGACGGTGTGGATGCGATAGCGAGCGTATCGACCGCCGCCATATCCATCGGCGCCATAGTGGCAGACTCCCTGGGCATCCCCTTCGCCTACGTGCGCGACACCCCCAAGGACCATGGTCTGGAGAACCTGATAGAGGGCAACCTTCGCCCGGGTCACAAGGTGGTGATGGTGGAGGACATCATAGCCACAGCCGGAGGCACGATGAAGGCCGCCGAGGTGCTGACCAATGCCGGCTGCGAGGTGCTGGGCGGCGTGGCTATATTCAACTATGAGTTCCCGATGGCGGTGAAGCGTCTGAACAACGCCAACATCGACATGGTGTCGCTGTGCACTTACAACGTGATGGTCGAGACAGCCCTGGCTACGGACTATATACAGCCCGAAGACGTGGAGACACTGAAGGAATGGCGTAAGGACCCCGCCAACTGGGTGCCTGAAAGAAGCCGCTAAAGTGGCTTTACCGAAACAAAACCGCCTGATTCACAGAGTCTGCACCATTCTCTTAACTTTCTGAACTTTTTAAACTTTCTGAACTTCCAAACCAATGGCAGAATACAAAAGCAATCCCGTGACCGTGCGCAAGAGCGCGGACCAGATATACGACACTCTGACCGACCTGCAGGGTCTGGCCGAAAAAATCACCGGCATCCCGGCCGACAGTGTACCCGAAGACAAGCGCGCCATGCTTGAGGGAATCCGCGTGGACGAGAACACGCTGACCATCCCCGGCGGCCCGACAGGCGCCATCACGCTGGTGAAAAGCGACTGCACCCGGCCTACTTACGTCAGCTACGAAGGCGTAGGCACTCCGGTGCCCGTCACCCTGGCCGTGAACATCGCCGCCGTGGGCGGCGACGCCGCCGAAGTCACCGTAAAGGCCGACATCCAGGTGCCCGCGTTGCTCAAACCGATGCTGAACGGCCCGATGCAGAAAATGGTGGACGAGGTGGCTCAGAACCTGAGAAACCTGAACGCCTGATACCAAGCCTCAAGGAAACCCCGCAAACGGGTGTCCTGAGGCTTGAATTTTGAAATAAAATCTTGAAAATCCGCAGTAACAGCTGTAACGACAGATGGTGCGTCCGTCGGCTTTTGCCGTCGGCGGCTTTGTCGTGCCTGTTGTCCGGGTCTATACTCCTTACCGGCTGCAACACCATCGACTCCGACCGCATCCCCAATTATGCCGTGAACATCAACCTGACGCCACAGGCGTCGTGGCAGACCTACGGCGTGACATATTTCGGTCAGTACAAGCGGTTTGTTCGCGAACTGCGCGAGCCGTCCAACTTCCAGTGGCTGGAACGCACCATGACGGGATTCGGCGGCGTGCTGCTGGTGTGCGGCATCGACGCATTCACCAACGAGGCGAACGTGCCGTTGGCCTACGACCTGGCCTGCCCGGTGGAATGCCGCCGCGACGTGCGCGTAAAAATGGTGGAGGCAGAGGGGCATCCGTTCCCCGTGGCGCAATGCCCGGTATGCAAGTCGGAATACGATGTGTTCGAGGCCGCAGGCCGTCCCATCTCGGGCAAAGCCGAAGCCGAAGGATATGGATTGAGAATCTATTACTGCGTGCCTCCCGCAAACGGAATGGGGGGCTATATCATAACAAACCAATAAAACAGGCATGACCATCCTGGAGGGTATATTATACATGATGTGGCGCGGATTCGCCATAGGTGTCATCATTTCGGCTCCGATGGGACCCGTGGGCATCCTGTGCGTGCAGCGCACCCTCTCCAAAGGCCGTAAGACCGGACTTTACACGGGTATCGGCGCCGCCATATCCGACCTGTTCTATTGCCTGCTGACCGGCTTCGGACTCAGCTTCATCGAGGAATTCCTGGAGCAAAACCAGAACATGATACAGTTAGTCGGTTCGGCCGTGCTGATAGGTTTCGCCGCATACCTGTTCTTCTCAAATCCTTCGAAAAGCATCCGCAAGCCTGGCGACAATCCCGGATCGCCAAAACTCGACATATTGAACGGCTTCCTGTTCACCGTGTCGAATCCTTTGATTATATTCCTGATAATCGGACTGTTCGCGCGCTTCAACTTCCTGTTGCCCGATATTCAGTTCGGCCATTATCTCATCGGGTTCCTGTTCATAATCATCGGCGCGCTGTGCTGGTGGTGGGTGGTGACATTCTTTGTGGACAAGGTGCGCGCGCACTTCAACCTGCGCAGCATGTGGCTCATCAATAAAATCACCGGCAGCATCATCGGGCTGTTCGGAGTGGTGGGCATCATCACGTCCATAGTAGGCTTGGCTTCAGCGGCGCCTCGCGCTCCGGTCTATCTGAATTCCGCCCGTGGTTTCCACGGCCAGAACGAGGGAACTCCCCTTGTCATTGACGCCGGAAGTCCGGTGACCCTGCCGCTCGCCAATCCGGACTTCTCCATCGATTTCCGTGTCAGGGACATCCACAGTCAACCGAACGTAAAGTACGACCGTCATAATTTGCCGGGATGGTATATGGAACTTCCAGGCGAAAAGGACACGCTACGCATCAAGGTGCGTCCCATCGACGACTATATGGATACTTACGGGCCGCGAAGTCTCTATGTGAAGGTGAGTCTTAACGGCGAGACTCTGACCGAGACCGGTCTTCGCGACCATTTCGACTGGACCGACGGCTGGAACTGCTGGAAACTGACGCACAACGGCGCAAGCTGGACGCTACAGGGAGGTGAACGCGACTATAACGACGTGGCCCGATGGCAGACCGGAGGGTTCAATCCCACCGGTATAGTGATTGGTGCCAACGAGGGAGGCATGGTCAACGCCGACTGGATATGCCTGCAATGCGCCGACGACAGGCGTTCGGAACTGTCATATCTGGCCAATCCGGACGTACTGGACAGCTATCTGCTGCGTTCCACCAATCCGATAGAGGGGGTATGGGAGATGTATGATCGCACCATGGAGGAGAACATGCTCCGGCCCGGCGGCGAGTATAAGCTGGCCATCGTAGGCGATGCGGACGGAGGTTATCAGATACTGTACCAATCCGGTGCGTCGAAAAACAAACAGCTGTGGGAGCGCGGTGCAATCAAGGGTAAGCTTACACCCACCTCCACCGAGAACGTATATGACGTGGAATGGCGTGACGCCGATGGCAAACCGCTGCAGACCGAAATCAAGGCCGAGTTCCGGAATCCCGATTTCCTCGACTTTACCCTCCCCTACCTTTCATCATCTTTCCGTCTGCACAAAATCCGTTAGGCATCGTTTCCCGATATCTTCCTGAATCAGAAAGTAACTGCGAGCGAAAGCAGCGAGATGCGGGCAGTAGGACACGCGGAGACTATCGCCTCTGCGGCCGAGCGCAACGTGGCGCCGGTGGTGCATACGTCATCGCACAGCAGTATATGTTTGCCTGCGAATTCCCCCGGATGCTTCAGCCGGAATATGCCCTTTGTATTTTCGAGGCGTTCCTTATGCGACAGGCGGGTCTGCGTGCGGTGAGGCTTAATAGCCCTGAGCGCAGTACTGACCGCAATGCCCGAATCCTCCCCTAATCCGATGCACAGCTGTTCGGCCTGGTTGTAGCCTCGTTTGGCCCGTTTCCACCAGTGCATCGGAACAGGCATCAGCACGTCGACACCGTTCAGAAAACCCGACATCAGCAGGTCGCGGCACATCACCCAGCCCATAAAACGTCCCAACTGTCTGAAATGATGATACTTCAGATCATGAATCAAGCAGGCCAGTTCCGAATCGGGCGTATAGAAGAAGAACCCCGCCGCCCGCTCATACGGCACAATCCCCATGAACCGCACAGCCATCGGATTGTCCTGAATACGGTGATAGCCGGTACGCGGCAGCCGCGCCAGACAACGCATGCACACGTACCGCTCGCCGCTTTTCAGCGTCTCGCCGCACAAGTGGCATATTCCCGGTAAAATATATTCAATTAGCGTACGCATGAGTCAAGAGTGGAGGAAGTGGAATGAATGGGAGGAGTGGGAGAAGTGGGAGGAGTGGGAGGAGTGGGAACTTCCATTAGGGGTCAGGCGGGTTGGTTGCGGCATAAAGATTCAATCTTTAGTCAGTCGTTTTACCATCGCCGCCACCATCTTCATGCTCAGCTCCGCTTCGAAGCCACGGGTCATGAGGTGCTTCAGCAGCTTTGTGCGGTCGCCGTACTCGGTCAAGTCCAACGACTTGACCTTCGCTTTGGCGGCGCGAATCAGCGCGTCCTTGTAGTCGGCCGGTTCGATGGCGGCGAGCCCTTCGGTAATCAATGCAGCCGGTATATGCTTCAGCATCAGCTGCTGCCGTATCTTGTTGCGGCCCCAACCGCTGAAACGTACCTTGTCGCGCGCGAAACTGCGCGCATACCGCGCCTCGTCTACAAACTTCAGTTCGCGCAGACTGTCCAGAACCTCGTCCGCGTCCTCCTCCGTCAGACCGTATTTACGCAGCTTCATCATGATGTCATACGGGCATTGCTCGGACTTCGCGCACAAGCCCGCCATCATTTCCAATGCCTTCTGCGGCGTCACCTCCTTCTTGTTCCTTGACTCCATACGCTTACCTCCTGATTCCATACGCGAACCGCATCCTGCCATAGCTATCAAGCCATGTCTCGACATCCGAGAATCCGGTGTCGGTCATAAGCTGTCGCATCTGCGAGGCATACAGCGGATTTATCTCAAACCACAACTGGCCGCCGGAGACCAATACATTCCAAGCCACCTCGCATATACGCCGATAAAACCTCAGCGGGTCATCATCAGGCACGAACAGTGCCTGTACCGGCTCGTATTCCAGGACATTGGCCTCCATGTCCTTCTTCTCGAATTCGGCTATATAGGGAGGATTGCTCACCACAATATCGAAAGAATCAGGTTCGCCCTGCCATGCGAATATATCGGCCTGAACGAAATCGACATTCACTTTCAGCTCCTTGGCATTGCCGCGCGCTATCTCGATTGCTTCGGGGGAAACATCCAGCCCGGAGACACGGCTGAACGGGAGATTGCGCGCCAGGGCCACACTGATGGCGCCCGAACCGCATCCCACGTCAAGGACGCGCAGGTCGGACCTGTCACGGTTGCGGTCAACGATGCCGTCCACAAGCTCGGCAGTTTCGGGCCGGGGTATCAGCACACCCGGAGCCACATGCAGGTCCATGCCGTAGAAGCGGGCGTCACCAAGTATATATTGCAACGGTTCGTGCTCGGCCAAGCGATTGAGTATCCGCCCGGCAGCCGACAACATACGCTCAGACACCGGCAGATCGCCGTTGCTCAGCAACTGCGTACGGTCCCAACCCTTGAGATGACGGAATATCAGTTCCGTCATCGCCTCAGCCTCATAGCGGCCATATTCCGGCTCAAGCTCCCGGCGCAACTCGCGCCGCAATTCCTCAACTCGCATCTGATTTCAATATTTATTGCAAATATAACCATTTCCCATAACTTCGCAAAATTGACTGTATCAGCAATAATCAATAAATAGAGTCGTTTTAAAGTTATGCGTAAACCGAGAAGCATATCCATTGTGTTCAGGCTGATACTTGCGGCCGTGGCGGTGTGTGCGCCGACATTCCATGCCGAAGCGCGCAACGACAAGATTCTGAACCGTCCCTACGCCGACCAGAAACGGATACATCTCGGTTTCTCGATAGGCATGTCCCTTCAGGACCTGATCTTCACCAACAACGGGCAGCCCACCTCCGACGGCAACGAATGGTATGCTTCCGTCCCCGCATGGTCGCCTGGCATTGACGTGTCGGTGCTGGCCGACCTCAGACTTGGCAACCATTTCAACCTGCGCTTCTGGCCCGGGATGTCGTTCGGCTCGAAGACAGTGGAATTCATGTCGCCCACCAGCGACGAGCGTCTGCGCCAGGACGTTAAGAGCGTGTATGTACTGTTGCCCCTGGACCTGAAAATCTCCGGCATACGCTGGCAGAACGCCCGCCCGTATGTCACCGTCGGCGCCATGGGTGCCTTTGACGTGGACAAGAAACGCAACAGCTATCTGAAATTCAACACGGCCGACGCATATCTGACCTGCGGCATAGGCTGTGACTTCTATCTCCCCTTCTTCAAGCTCAACCCTGAGATCAAGTTCTGCTTCGGCCTCACCGACATTCTGCAGCACAAACGTCCCGAACTGGAGGACGACGTGCAGACCATGCGCATCACCGAAGCCATCGCCAAGACCAAGTCGCGAATGGTGATGATCACATTCTTCTTTGAATAAATGAAGCGTCCGTTCCAACTCATAGTTATCCTGATCGCGCTGACAACGGTTCTGCTGGCACCCGGGCGCGCCATGGCGCAGAACGACCCGCAGTTCACACAGCACTGGGCGGTGCCCACATTCTACAACCCGGCCTACGCCGGACAGATAGAATACGTGCGCATACGCCTGGGCGCCAACCTGCAGTGGGTAGGCATCAAGAACGCGCCGCAATCATTTATCGGAACCGCCGACATGCCGCTGAAATTAGGCAAGAAACAGCGCATGGGTGTGGGAGTGACAGCCATGTCCGAGTCCCTGGGTCTATACAACAATCTGTGGATATCGGCGCAGGGCGCCTATCAGATACGCGCACTGAAGGGCGTGTTCTCCATCGGCATCCAGCCGGCCTATTACAGCGTGAAGTTCAAAGGCTCGAAAGTGTACATTCCCGAGGGCGACGACTACCACCAGCCCGACGACGAGGCGCTGCCCCGCGAGGATGTGGCCGGACAGGCATTCGACCTCTCGGCCGGCGTGACATATACGCACAAATATTTCTCGGTGGGTATCTCCGGACTGCACCTGCTGCAGCCCAAGATCGAGCTGAGCGAGGAAAACTCGTCGGAGACCGAAACAAAGCAGTTCTCGGCCACCGTGGCGCGCCAGCTCTATTTCACCGCCGACGGCAATATTCCGATCAAAAACTCGTTATTTTCATTACAACCATCGCTGCTGGTACGCACCGATTTCAACAACTTTTCGGCCGAGGTCAGCATGCGCAGCACCTATAAGCAATTCATCTCATTCGGCCTGGGATATAGGTGGAAGGACGCCGTGAGCGCCATGATTGGAGCCGAATTCAAAAACTTTTTCTTAGGCTACGCCTACAGCTATCCGCTCTCGGCGCTTAACAGGGCGTCGTCGGGGAGCCATGAGGTGGTGGCAGGATATATGATCAAACTCAATTACGGTGACAAAAACAAGAACAAACACCGCTCCATTCGTATAATGTAACGACTGATGAAAAGGAAACAGAACCATAGCATAGGAACGATAGCAGGCGCCATAGGCGTCGTGGCGATATGTGTCGTCATGGCATCGTGTTCGGGGCTGCGGCGCGGCAGTGCCGGAGGCGAGGTCACAGGTGTGGGCGGCACCTCGATGGTGGAACCGGCGCCTTACGGAATGGTGCTGGTAGACCGCGGCAACATCGCCTTAGGTCCGGCCAAAAACGATTCCGTGGCCGGCATACGCAAGAACGCGCGCGGCGTGTCGATCGACTCTTTCTGGATGGACGAGACCGAGGTGACCAACTCCAAATACAAGCAGTTTGTGTTCTGGGTACGCGACAGCATCATCCGCGAGCGTCTGGCCGATCCGGCTTACGGCGGCAACGAGGCGTTCAAGATTGAGGAAGACCGCGAGGGCAATCCCATCAAGCCGTATCTGAACTGGACGAAGCCCATACCATGGCGCAACGCCAACGAGGACGAGGCACGCGCCATCGAGAGCGTGTACCGCACCAACCCCATAACCGGACGCAAGGAGCTGGACCCCACGCAGATGAATTATAGATACGAGATCTATAACCACACTGCGGCGGCCAAGCGCAAGAACCGCATGAACCGTGCGGCCCGCGAATACAACACCGACCTCCCCACTCCCGATTCCGACCCGATCATATCGAAGGACACGGCATATCTGACCGAGGAGGGCGAGATACGCCGCGAGACCATAAGCCGCGCCCTTACAGGCGACTACGACTTCCTCAACACATACATCGTGAACGTGTATCCCGACACGACGTGCTGGATTAACGACTTCGAGAACGCCTACAACGAGCCGTACACCCGTATGTACTTCTCGCATGCCGGATATAACGAATACCCGGTGGTGGGCGTAAGCTGGGAACAGGCCAACGCTTTCAGCAACTGGCGCACGGACTTCCTGCGCCGCACGCTGGGCCGCGAGGGCATCTACATCGAGCCTTACCGCCTCCCCACCGAGGCCGAGTGGGAGTATGCCGCACGAGCCGGCAACTCCGAGAGTATGTATCCCTGGGAGGAGACGCTGCCGATGGACGAGCGGGGCTGCTTCTACGCCAACTTCAAGCCGCGGGACGGCGACTATGTGCTGGACGGCCACGTCATCACCTCGCAGGTGGGCACGTATAACCCCAACGACTTCGGCATATACGATATGGCCGGCAACGTGTCGGAATGGACGTCGACCGCCTACACAGAGAGCATCGACAAACTGACGTCGGACCTGAACCCCGAGTACCGCTACGACGCGGCCAAGGAGGACCCGTACAAGATGAAGCGCAAGATTGTGCGCGGCGGCTCGTGGAAGGACGCGGCGCTGAACGTGCGCTCCGACCTGCGCGCTTGGGAATACCAAAACGAGCAGCGCAGCTACATCGGCTTCCGCAACGTGCGCTCGCAGATAGGATTCGCACGCGGCAACAAGGCTAAGCAAAAGAAGAAATAACAACGATACGCATAAACTGTAGAGTAAAATGGTAAAGATCAGAAAATACGCCAACGTAATAGAACGGTTCCTTCACGGAGAGAAGGGCCAGCGTTTCTTCAATTTTGCGTATTCCATCGGCGCCGCAGTCGTGATCTGGGGTGCGTTGTTCAAGATATTGCATCTTCCCGGCGGTTCGCTGCTGCTGTGCATCGGTATGGGCACCGAGATCGCGATGTTCGTGCTGACGGCGTTCGACCGTCCGCCGCGCGAGTATGCGTGGGAGGATGTGTTCCCCGTGCTTGACACCAAGAACGCCGAGGACCGTCCCGACTTTTCGGGCGGCGGTGGCGGCATCGTGATAAACGGCGGCGCCAACGGCGACGACATGACGCTGTCGGACAGCAACGTGAGCGGCGTTATCAATCTGCAGGGTGCCGGCGGCGCCGGATTCCCGCAAGTGACGGAGGAACAACTGGAGCAGGGCGAGGAAATAGCCCGCGCCTCGCAGGACTATCTGGAGGGTATGCAGGGCATAGCCGAACAGATGAAGAGCCTGAACGAGACCACACAGGCACTGAACGAAGTGAGCGCCACCCTTCTCAATTCATACCAGGCCATAACGCAGAACTCCGAAAGCATTTCGGCCAACTCGCAGGGATACGTCAGCCAGATGGAGGACCTGAACCGCAACATCGCGGGACTGAACACCATTTACGAGATACAGCTCAAGAGCATCGCGTCGCAGTTAGAAAGCATCGACCGCGTGAACCGCGGCCTGAAGGACATACGCGACATGTACGAGAAGTCGGCGCGCGAGTCGAGCCGATACTGCGAGGAGACGGAGAAGATGGCCCGCTACATGAAGCAGCTTAACTCCGTGTACGAGAAGATGATCACCGCAATGACCATCAACATGCAGAATCCCATGATGGGCGGTTCGATGGCCGGCACAAACCCCTTCAACGAGTCGATGGACCGTCAGTAAACCGATAACAGATGGCAGGCGGAAGTAACAATGTGGCGCGGATGTCGCCGCGTCAACGAATGATCAACCTGATGTACATCGTGTTGACGGCTATGCTGGCCCTCAACGTGTCGAGCGATGTGCTGAACGGCTTCAGCCAGGTGCAGGAGGGCATTGACCGTACCAATGTCAACATGTCGGCACGCAACAAGGTGCAGTTCGAATACCTGGAGGGGCTTTATGCCAAGAACCCGACGAAAGCCGGAGCTGCATGGGAACGCGGACAGAAACTGCGCGACGAGTCGGTACGCCTCTATGACATGCTGGAGCAGTACAAGACACAGATAGCTAAGAAGGCCGATGGTGAGAACGGCGACTACCATAACATCGTGAACAACGATGACCTGGAGGCCGCGTCGGTGACGATGCTGAACCCCACCACGATGGAGGGACGCAAGTTGCGTGCCGCACTTGGCGAATACTCCAAGGTGGTGACGGCCATGATAGCCGACCCGGCCAAACGTAAGTCCGTATCCGACATGCTGGCCACCAAGGACAGTCCGGCTCCCGGTTCGGTGACACCTCTGCCCTGGGAACAGCGCATGTTCGAGAACATGCCGGCCGTGGCGGCCGTGACCATGCTGACCAAGCTGCAGAACGACATTCGCCAGGCTGAGTCCGAGGCTCTGTCGTCGCTGATTACAAGCGTGGATATAGGCGATGTGCGCGTCAACGAGCTGAACGCATACGTCATCCCCAACTCCAACATGATAATACGCGGCGGCAAGTATTCGGCCAACATCGTGCTGGCTGCAATCGACACCACCCAACGCCCAACCATATACGTGAACGGTTCGCGCCTAAACAACCCGAACGGACTCTATGAGTTCGTGCCCGGAGCCGTCGGAACGCACGACTATTCGGGATACATTGAGGTGGCCCGCGGAGACGGCAGCGTCGACAAGCGCCCCTTCAAGTCATCGTACACGGTGATAGAGCCTATGGCCACCATATCGCCCACGATGATGAACGTGCTGTATGCCGGCATCAACAACCCGATATCCATCTCGGTGCCGGGCATACCGATGAACGCCGTGAACGCCACCATGACCAACGGCACGCTGACGCGCAACGGCGACACCTGGATAGCGCATCCCGGCAAGGTTGGCACAGAGGCCGTGATCTCGGTATCGGCCCAGGTGGAGGGTCGCACGCAACAGGTAGGCTCAATGACGTTCCGCGTGCGCAAGTTGCCCGATCCTACGGTCTATCTCCCCGTCAAGGGAGCCGACGGCAACACAGTGCACTACAAGGGCAGCCCCCGACGTATTTCGAAGGCAATGCTGATGGGCGCCGAGGGACTGGGAGCCGCCATCGACGACGACATTCTTAACGTGACTTACTCCGTGGTGTCGTTCACCACCGCGTTTGTCGACCAGATGGGCAACTTCATCCCCGAAGTGTCGGACGGAAGCCGCTTCTCGGCGCGCCAGCGCGAGCAGTTCAAGCGGTTGAAACCCGGCAAGTCATTCTTTATCACCAACGTCAAGGCCAAAGGCCCCGACGGCATAACACGCGACATCTCGCCTATGGAGGTGGCCCTGAACTAACCGCCCCGTAGCATGCAATACAACGGACATTTATGAAACTGTATCGTAAAATATTATTGACCGGTCTTGTGGGTCTGGCAGCCGCCGGGGCGATAGCCCAGGTAGAGAACGCCGGCACGGTGCGCCGTCGCTCGCCCAAAGAGAAACGCAATCAGGAGAAGACCCAGCCCGGCGTCACCGAGCGCATGCAGGACTTCTACACCGTCAAGGAATCCCATGACGCCGACCTGCAGTACATGCGCGAGATATATCGCCAGATTGACCTGTCGAAAGACCAGAACACGCCGTTATACTTCCCCGAGGATATAATCGACGGACAGAAGAACCTGTTCCGCACCATCCTTGAATTAGTGGTTTCTGGCAAAGTGCCGGCATACGAGTACCTTGACGGCCGCGAGGTGTTCACCGACAAGTATCAGCTGAAGGTAAACGACATGCTGGACCGCTTCGGCATATACTACACCACTGGCAAGGGTCACTCCGAGCGTAACCCCAACTATGTGATCGAGGAGGCCGACGTGCCCACCACCCAGGTGCTGAACTACTATATCATCGAGAAATGGGAGTTCGACAAGCGCACATACCGCATGCGCACCCGCGTGGAGGCCATCTGCCCTGTGCTGAACCGCACCGGCGACTTCGGCGGCGAGGCCAAGTATCCCATGTTCTGGGTGAAATACGACCAGCTGCGCCCCTGGCTGGCACAGCAGTACGTGTTCCTGACCGACGACAACAACCTGCCTCAGTACAGTCTGGACGATTACTTCAACCTCGGCATGTACGACGGTGAGATATACAAGACCAAGAACCTGCGCAACCAGTCGATGATGCAGATGTATCCCGATCCCGACGACCTGGCCCGCGCCCAGGACAGCATCGACAACCGCCTGAGGAACTACGGCAAGGACCTGTGGGTGCCGACCCGCGAGGAATACCTGGCTCAGAAAGAGCGTGAGGAGGAAGTGGCCAAGGCCCTGGCAGCCGGCGACACCATCCCCGAGCGAACCGTAGCAACGGCCAAGGAGACCAAGAAGGTGACCACCGCCCGCAAGAGCACACGCAAGCGCGGCACCGCAAGGAAGGCCAAAACCGTGAAGCCGAAATCCACGAGCAACGGTCCCGCCTCGAACGCCGAGCGCTCCGTACGCCGCCGCCGCAAATAAATGTAACATTTTTTCTTTACGCCATATCGGCCCGGTTCCTCCCAGAGCCGGGTCTTTTTGATTTATGGCAGATTTTTTGTAATTTTGTAGCTGTCATGACAGAAGATCTTTTCAGCGCAAACATACTACAGACAGAGGAAGAACAACCTCAGGCACAGACTTCGGCACAAACTTCGGGACAGACTCCGGAGCAGGACGCGCCGGAAGTCAGCATGTCGTCGGATGCGGGAGGCTATACCGACGACGCCATCCAGACACTGAAATGGAACGAGCACATACGCCGCCGTCCCGGTATGTACATCGGTAAGTTAGGCGACGGCTCGCATCCCGAGGACGGCATCTACGTGCTGATGAAAGAGGTGCTGGACAACTCTGTGGACGAGTTCAACATGAAGGCCGGCAACCGCATCGACATCACGCTGACCGAGGAGGGCACCGTGACCGTACGCGACTATGGCCGTGGCATCCCGTTGGGCAAGGTGAAGGAAGTGGCCAGCGAGATCAACACCGGCGGTAAGTTCGACGACAAGAACTTCAAGAAATCCGTCGGTCTGAACGGCGTGGGCCTTAAGGCTGTGAACGCCCTGTCGCGCACATGCCGCGTGGAATCGGTGCGCGACGGCCAGAAAGTGACGGTGCTGTTCGACCGTGGCGACCTGGTGTCGCAGACACCTCCCACCCCCACCGACGAACCCAACGGCACCCTGGTGCAGTTCACACCGGACGACGACCTGTTCAAAGGCTACAGGTTCAACCCGGAGACCATCGAGATGATGGTGAACAACTACACCTACCTGAACGTAGGGCTGCAGCTGATGTTCAACGGCAAGAAGTATCAGAGCCGCCACGGCCTGCTGGACCTGCTGCGCGAGAACATGACCTCCGAGCCCCTCTACCCCATCATCCATCTGAAAGGCGACGACATCGAAGTGGTGCTGACACACACCAACCAGAACGGAGAGGAATACTACAGCTTCGTCAACGGCCAGCACACCACGCAGGGCGGCACGCACCTGTCGGCCTTCCGCGAGCACGTGACCCGCACCATCAAGGAATTCAGCGGCAAGAATTACGAATTTTCCGACATACGCAACGGTATGGTGGCCGCCGTATCGGTCAGGATTCAGGAGCCGGTGTTCGAGAGCCAGACCAAGACGAAATTAGGCTCAAAGGAAGTGGCGCCTGATTCCACTTTGACAGTCAACAAGTTCGTGGGAGACTTCATCAAGAAGGAACTGGACGACTACCTGCACAAGCACACCGACGACGCCGAGACCATGCTGGCCAAGATAGCCGCCAGCGAGAAAGAGCGCAAAGCGATGTCAGGCGTGGCGAAGTTGGCGCGCGAAAAAGCAAAGAAGGTGTCGCTGCACAATCCCAAGCTGCGCGACTGCCGCATACACTACAACGATCCGCTGAAGGCCAACGCCAAGGAGGACCGCCGCGACGAGTCGGCCATATTCATCACCGAGGGCGACTCCGCGTCGGGCACCATCACAAAGGTGCGCAACGCCGAGACACAGGCTGTGTTCTCGCTGCGGGGCAAGCCGCTGAACTCATACGGCATGACTCAGGAGGTGGTGTACAAAAACGACGAGTTCAACCTGCTGCAGGCGGCGCTCAACATCGAGGACGGCATTGACGGCCTGCGCTACAACAAGGTGATAATAGCCACCGATGCCGATGTGGACGGAATGCACATCCGCCTGTTGGTCATAACATTCTTCCTGCAGCTATTTCCCGACCTGGTGAAGAAAGGGCACGTCTACATACTGCAGACGCCCCTGTTCCGTGTGCGCGACAAGCGGTCGGCACGCCGCAAGAACGGCAAGCCGAAGGTGCGCAAGGCCAGTGCCGAGGAGAACGCCGACAAGGAGAAGGACACCTACTACTGCTACACCGACGAGGAGCGCGAGAACGCCATAAGCAAGTTCGGCCAGTATTCGGAGATAACGCGATTCAAAGGACTCGGCGAGATAAACGACACGGAGTTCGCCGAATTCATCGGGCCGGACATGCGCCTGGACCAGGTGAAGCTGAAACGCGAGGACGCCTACGACCAGCTGTTGAAGTTCTATATGGGCAAGAACACGCCGGAACGCCAGCAATTCATCATCAACAATCTCGTGATAGAAGATGATTCCGAAATCTGACGCCGCCAGCCGGCGCATCGCCCTGTTTCCGGGCAGTTTCAATCCATTCACCCGTGGCCATGAGTCGCTCGTGACCCGCGCGCTGTCGATGTGCGACGGCGTGACCATAGCCATTGGCATCAACATCGAAAAGAAGGACGCCGACACCGAAAGCCGCGTTCGGGCGATACGTGACCTGTATGCCGGCGACCCGAGGATAGACGTGGTCAAGTACTCGGAATTGACAGGAGAGTTGGCCAAAAGGCTGGGTTGTGCGTTTATACTTAGAGGGGTGCGCAACACCGCCGATTTCGAGTACGAGATGAATATGGCCGACACCAACCGCCGTCTGTTCGGCATCGAGACCGTATTGCTCCCCGCGCTGCCTGAATTAGCCTGGATTTCAAGCTCGACGGCACGCGAATTAGAGCGTTTCGGCCACGACGTTTCGGAGCTGCTCCCCTCGGGCAGCACACCCTCCCACACAAAATAGAACCCTGTTATTTGCATACGATATGAAGAAATTACTACTCGCCATTATATGTGTCGGTGCCTTGTGCGGAGCTGGACTGCTCAGCGCGCAGGTGTCGTCGAACCAGAAACTCCGCGTGGCCGAGGCCGTGATAAGCCAGTTCTACGTCGATACCGTCAACGAGGAGAAACTTGTGGAGGACGCCATCCGCGGCATGCTCGACAAACTCGACCCGCATTCGGCCTACACCAACGCCGAGGAGACGCGCGAACTGAACGAACCGCTGGAAGGCAACTTCAGCGGCATCGGCATCAGCTTCAACATGAGCTCGGACACGCTCTATGTGATACAGACCATAGCCGGAGGCCCGAGCGAGCGCGTGGGCCTGCTGGCCGGCGACCGTATCATAGCCGTGAACGACACCAACATAGCCGGCAACAATACCAAGAATTCACGCATCATGAAGATGCTGCGTGGTCCTAAGGGCACCACGGTCAACGTCAAGGTGTTGCGCCGCGGCACCGGCGCGCGTCCCGACACCATCGCCTTCACCATAACGCGCGACCAGATTCCGATCTACAGCGTCGACGCGGCCTATATGGTGGACAAGAAGACCGGCTATCTGCGCATCAACAAGTTTGCCGCCGATACGCGCCAGGAGGTGGAGGAAGCGCTGACCAAGCTGAAGAAACAGGGAATGCAGCAGCTTATCCTTGACCTGACCGACAACGGCGGAGGTTACCTGAACGCCGCCACCGACATCCTCGGCGAGTTGCTGAGTCCCGGCAAGCTGACCGTCTACACCGAAGGACGCGCCTCGGCACGTTACGACCATCTGAGCGAGCCTCACGGCACCAAGCCGCTGTTCGACAAGGGGCGCCTGGTGGTGATGGCCAACCAGTATTCCGCATCGGCTTCCGAGATTACCTCGGGTGCCATCCAGGACTGGGACCGCGGCCTGATCGTAGGTCGCCGCACGTTCGGCAAGGGACTGGTGCAGCGCCCGTTCCCCTTCCCCGACGGTTCGATGATGCGCCTCACCGTGGCTCATTACTACACACCATCGGGACGTGACATACAGAAACCGTACGACAAGGGCAACCAGTCGAAATACGCCCACGACATACTCGACCGTCTCAGCTCGGGCGAGCTGATGCACCAGGACAGCATCAAGTATGTGGACTCGCTGCGCGTCAACACGCTGCGTCTGAACCGGCCCATCTACGGCGGCGGAGGCATCAGCCCCGACGTGTTCGTGCCACTTGACACCACCGACTACACCAAGTATTACCGCGACGTCATGGCCAAGGGCGACATCAACAAGTATTGCATCCGCTACGTGGACACGCACCGCGACCATATCAAGAAGATGTATCCCTACGACACGCAGTTTATCGCCAACTTCCAGGTGACGGACGATATGCTAAACGAGCTGTACGCCATGGCCGAAAAGGATGGCGTCAAGCCCGACCCCAAGGAGGCCGAACAGAGCAGGAAACTGTTCACTACCGTATTGAAGGGACTGATAGGCCGCGACATATACGACAATCCGACGTATTTCAAGGTCTACAACCAGTACGACCCGATATTCAAGGAGGCCTACCGCCTGATCAACAGTCCGGACTACGATAAAAAGCTATCCGCTCCGAACTAACTAATATCTAATATCTCCTAACTATTAACTATCATGAAACGCATATTTATAGTCTCCATATTGACAGCCGTGGCCGGGCTGCTGACGCAGGGCGCCACGGTCAGCAAGTTGGCATTGCCGTGGGTATTTCCCGGCTATCGCAGTCTGTCGCGCCAGTGGCTGCCCGACACGGTGCCTCAAGCCACGCCCTCGATGTGGCGCGCGGCCGAGGATTCCATACGCGCCCGTGAGGAAGCGAAAATTCGCGAACGGCTTATCAAGGCTGGTGTCAAGATACCCGACGATTACATGGCCAAGACCGACACCGTGACGGAACTGGACTGGGGCGACGCCATACCGTCGTATCAGGCTCCCGAGGAGCAGTTCGACTTCGACCATCCGTTCGAGCTGAACACCTCCGACTGGCTGCGCGACGTGATACGCGAACGCAGCATAGCCGACGACTTCATGTACGGCCTGATGGTGAAACAGCCGCACTATATACAGTATGCCGTGTGGGATCTGCCCGTGCCGCCGTCGCTGCCCGAGGAGGACCATTCGTTCATTGCGTACATCCGGGGCATGAACCTGCCCGACGTGGATATAGACGATGTGGAAATCTCGCGAAAAGGTCCCGAACAACGCATCAACTGGCTGCATAACTTCAACATCGCGCTGCAGCTGTCGCAGGCATACATATCCCACAACTGGTACCAGGGCGGCAACGACTACCTGGCGTTCTTCGGCAATTTCCTGTGGGACGTGCAGCTGAACCCGGTGTACAATCCCAGAGTGATGTTCCAGAGCACCGTCAACTACAAGCTGGCAATCACGTCGACCCACGAGGACCAGTATCACAAATACGCCATTTCGCAGGAATTGTTCCAGTACAACCTCAAATTCGGATACAAGGCCGCCAACCGTTGGTACTACTCGCTGACAGGTCTGTTCAAGACACAGTTCCTCAACAGTTACGCCTCCAATTCCGAGACACGCACGGCATCGTTCCTGAGTCCGGGAACGCTCAACGTCGGTCTCGGTATGACCTACAACTACGAGAAACCGAACAAGAAGCTCAGCTTCTCTGCCTCGATCGCGCCGCTGTCATACAACCTGAAGATATGTCTTGACGACAAGATAGACCATGCCTCGCTCGGCATGAAGCCCGACCAGCGCACACTGCACGAGTATGGTAGCAACGCCGAGCTGAACTTCTATTGCGCGTTCCGCGACAACATCAGCTACAGGAGCCGTCTGTTCCTCTTTACCGACTACAAGAACTTTGTGGGCGACTGGGAGAACACGCTCAATTTCCAGTTCAGCAAATACTTCTCCACGCAGCTCTACTTCTATTTCCGCTACGACACGGCCACCGACTCCGGCATTGACCGCAAGTGGAAGAAGTGGATGCTTAAGGAGATACTCAGCGTCGGACTGTCATACACATTCTCCACAAAATGAAAAGATTAGCGGCATACATACTGATGCTTGCCTCGGCCTGTGCCACGGCGTGGGGCGCGGTGATAGCCGACGAGGGTAAAGCGCGTGAATACTGCGACGACGCCACGCTGACGCGCGTGGAGGGAATCTGGGAATTCCCGGAGGACCATACACGGGTGCTGATCAAGCGGCGACTGCCGGACAAGGACTGCGACATCATCGTGCTCTCCAGCCCCGACTGCCGGCTCACGCCCGGCGACGTCATCGGCCATGTCGAGCCTACGGCCGTGGCCGGCAGCTATTCCATGTCTATATGCCGAAATGTGGTGAAGGGTGTGCTGACCAATCCCTCGAGATGTGCCGCGAAGCTTGCTGACAACGAGGCGTCGCTGACGTTCGAGCCGATGAAATTCTCGTTCAAGCCCCGCGTGATGTATCTGCTGCCCAGATTCTGGAGGCTGTTCCGCTTCAACATCTCCGACCCGCGGGCAGAGATAAAGCAGGGCATGGTCAAGGTGTATCCCGTGCCTTACGGCAGCAGGATACTTGAACCCGTGTATCTATGAAAAGGATTGCCTCGCTCCTGTTGGTGCTGAGTCTGGCCGTGGCTCCGGGCGCTTCGCGTAAAGTTTCGCTGAAGCTCAAAGCCGGAAACAAAAAAACGGACACGGAACAGACCATGCAAACGGATGCGGGGCCGGCCATGAAACGCGGATCGTTCATGGTGGCATCGCAATGCGAGGACTGCAACAACGGCTACACTATCGCGCAGATCGCGTTCAGCGGCTTCGACAAACCGGGGTCCTCGTCGATGGAATCTTTCTTCATTACCAACCACACCGACCGCACCATGTCGGGGGTGAGCCTGTATATCGAATATCTGACGCCCGATGGACGACAGCTGCATAAGCGCTATGTGAAATTAGACTGCAACATCCCGGCCGGCGAAACCCGCAAGTGCGACATCAAGTCGTGGGACACCCAGCGCTCGTTCCACTACGAACTCTCGCCTGCCTCCAGACATTCCTCGCCCTTCACCGTCCGCTTCGACCCCGTCGCCTTCTACCTCCGCTTCTAAGAGTGTGTTTACTTTTAACTTTCTTTCATTCAAAGGGGATTTTTGAGGGATTATCGCAAGTCGAGAAGGGAGCATAGCGGGC
>CADBNR010000063.1 GCA_902796035.1 uncultured Bacteroidales bacterium
GCGAATGCAAAATTAGTACGTTTTTCAGCCCTTGTCAAGTCCAAAGACGATATTTTTTCAAATTTCCTTTACTTATCCGTTTAACTCATTGATTATTTGCGTAATCAATAAATGTTAAAATATTTGTAATTTTGTTAATATCAGAACTGAAAATAGATAAACGGCGCTACTTCCTCCGACATGAACTCTATTACAAGCTGCACTACCAGTATGAAAGCTATGAGCTTCACAATCCATGGGGACTTAACGAACAACGATTGACATTTGTCAGCAATGCTCTGAGGCACGAAGTGGAATGCCATCAGACACAGCATCATGATACACCACACCATCCGGGCCTCAAAAAATTGCGGAAATTGATTCCACTGGAAGTCTACAAAAATGTTTTGGATAATCAACACAGAGTCCTGGAACGAGGCAGCACGAAAGAATACCCACAGCAACGACACATATATAAATGTAATCAGCCAGCTGACGAAAATAGTGAACCAGTTGTCGGATATTTTGGAAAGCACCGGCTTACTCATCTTATGCACGGCAAGTCCTACCCCATGCATGGCACCCCAGAACACGAACTTCCAAGCTGCGCCATGCCACAGACCACCTATAAGCATGGTCAGGAAATTGTTGACATACGTACGCACGGTCCCTTTTCTGTTTCCTCCCAACGGAATATAGACATAATCACGAAGCCATGAGGAGAGCGAGATGTGCCATCTGCGCCAGAATTCCGTCAGGTTCCGACTCTGGTAGGGAGAATCAAAGTTGATACCAAGTTTAAAACCCATTATCAGTGCTATGCCTATGGCCATATCCGAGTATCCGGAGAAGTCGCAATATATCTGCATGGTATATCCAAGCACACCCATCAGGGTCTGAACGCCTGTGTAAAGGGTCGGCTCGTTGAATATAAGGTCATTGTATTGCGCGATGTAGTCGGCTATGAGTGCCTTTTTGATCACACCGCACATTATGAGCCACAGACCTGCCCAGATTTCATCGGATGTAGCCCGGCGGTTTTCCTTCAACTGCGGCAGGAAATAATCAGCCCTTACAATAGGTCCGGCCACCAATGCCGGGAAAAAGGAAAGGAAGAAAATATAATCGAGCCATGATTCAGTGGGTTCTATCTTCCGTTTATACACATCCACAACATAGCTGATGGACTGGAATGTGTAGAACGAAATGCCGACAGGAAGGATAATGTCAAGTGGCTGGAAATTTCCCTGCACCATCTGGTTCCAATTCCACAGAAAGAAATTGGCATACTTGAAGTATCCTAATATGGACAAGGAAAGAATGATTGAAAACCACATCAGCGTTTTACGCGCCGATTGACCTTTCAGCTTTCCCATCCATTTTGCCACAGACCAGTCAATCATCGATGTGGCCATCAACATCAGGAAGAAAAGGCCGGACGATTTATAATAGAAATATAATGAGAACAGCACGACAAATATAGTCATGCGCAGCTTGTTCTTCTTCAGCAATGCGTAAACGGGCAGAAACAGGATGAACAGCACCCAGAACAGTCCGCTTGAGAACAGCATCGGAGCCGAAGGGTCATAGGCGAACGCCTGCCAGAAATTGTTCAGAGCCATTTCCGCGTTGTCGCGCAGAGCATCCCATGTCATAGTCGAAGCATCTTCCATCACTTGAATTTATTACTTGTTCAGAGCTTTAAGGAAAACGATATTAGGATTTACCTTCCCAATTGAATCAGACGGCACATTCGCAACAAAAGGATGCGCCGACTTAGGCAGCCATCGCATTATGGAATCAATCCACAGTGCCGATGATTTGCGCGTAGGATGAATGTGATCGGCCTTCCGATCGAAATGCATGCCTTCAGACCGGAAGAAACTTCCAGGCTTACAGGTAGACTGTAACAGATCGTTGATACCGGAATCCTTCTGCCAGTTAGGAGGTCCGATCCACACATACGGAATAGTGTCGATTACTTCCAGTATTTTCTTGATATAGGGTAACCTTGATCGGGGATCCTTGAAATAAAGCTCGTTACTTCCAAGCGAAATAAAAATCTGCGTAGGCTTGTACCTTGCAATCTGATTGGCCAGGGTGTCATAGTCTGCCCAGATCTTGGTATTGCTGGAATCCCAGTTTACAGAATGAATGGTATGACCGTTGGCCTTTGCATATTGTGCCAGGCGGAGGGCGAGGTTCCATGTCATGGAATCACCGAATATAAACAATGACTGAGGCAACGAATCCGTCTCAGCCTTGACCTGCGCGACCGTGTCGCGGGGCATCGCCAGGGAGTCGCCAGATATGCTATCGGATTCATTGGCAAGCAAAGTCTTATCGAACGGTGCTTTCTTGACCGTATAATCACCTATAACGATGTCATCGGAGAAAGCCACCACGAAAATAACAGCAAGTGCTGTGGCGAGCAATAGCCACAAACCGGAATAGTTCTTAAACATTTACGTTCAGCCCCGACATGGGCTTCATGACAACAGGGTTATTGAAGCGGTGCCGTCCATGTTGCGCACTGGCACCGATGTTTTCTTTATTGTTACAGCAAGATTCTGAATCCCGGGATAACGTTCATGCAGATCGTCGGACACAGCTTTCGCCACCGATTCAAGCAGCATCCACGGCTGGTCCATGCGATGTGCCACCATTTCGTATACATCGGCATACGAAATGGTAGTGCAAAGGTCCTCCATACTAAACTGATTGGCAGGATACCTTATTTCCACGTCCACCACGAATTCGTTTCCCACCACACGTTCCTGATCCATCACTCCTATCCGGGAATAAAACTGCAGGCCGTTAAGTCGGATTACAAAGCATTCCATCACATTACAGATACCGGAATCTTTTCAATACGGCGCAGATGACGTCCAGCCTCGAACTGAGCGTTAAGATAAGCGTCAATTATAGCCTTGGCCTGATCCTCGGTCACGAAACGCGCGGGCAGGTCGATGAAATTTGCGGCATTATGTCTGCGGGCCAGTTCAGCAATTTCGGGCAGCCAGCACAAGGCGGCGCGTATACCCTGATGCTTGTTCAAGGTCATGCTTATGCCATTTCCGCTTCCGCACAAGGCAATTCCAAACGCACACTCGCCTCGCTCCACGGCAAAGGCCGCCGGATGGGCATAGTCGGGATAGTCACACGATTCAGCGCTATATGTGCCAAAATCATGGACATCATAGCCCTTCGACTTCATGTATTCCATCATCTGCAGCTTCATTTCATATCCTGCATGATCACTACAAAACGCCACTTTCTCCATATTTGATATTCTAATATTCGTCTTCAGTCTTTAGGACTTCGGACATTGTTGGTTTATTTTTGTTTTTGCCGGCAAAGAAGTTTGACTTAAATGCAAATCTCACCATCACATAATTCAAGGGCACGCATATAGCCAAGGCAGGCAACAGAGCCAATGTCTTTCCCACAATACCTTTAAATATAGCCACAAGACCAGTCTGTATCCCCATGTTGATAAGATGACTTATCGTAAAAGCCAATCCGCGTCCGACGTTTGCCTTGCTGTGGAACGTGAAATGGCTCGAGAGCAAGAAATTGCCTATGAAACTGATGGCGTAGCTTATCATTGTCGACACCACCGCGGGCAGCTTTACGGCTTCGACGAACACAACGTATACACCGTACTGGAGACATGTGCAGAATCCGCCCACAAGACAGAACCGTACCATTTCCGCCCGTTTGCCCGATCCGGTAAGCCAGCTCCTGATAGACATGATTCACACAGTTATTCAGATTTACATTCCGACTTTAATTCCCGGTTTATGGAATCTATATAATCCAACACCTCGTCGCGACCGCGAGGCTTTTCGGACGACGTAATGAATATTTGGGGCAATTCCTCCCAACTGAGTTTAAGTTCATTTTTATATGCCTCCACATTTCTTTCCACCGCAGCATTACTCAATTTGTCGGCTTTGGTGAAAATTATTGAAAACGGCACTCCATGCTCTCCGAGCCAGTCCATGAACTCCATGTCTATTTTCTGAGGTTCATGACGCACGTCTATCAGCACAAACAGATTGGTGAGCTGCCGGCGGTCCAGCACATAACCCTCAATCAGTTTCTGCAACTGATCACGCTGTGCCTTACCGCGCTGCGCATAGCCGTATCCGGGGAGGTCAACCAGATACCATTCCCCGTCATTGATGCTGAAATGGTTTATCAACAACGTCTTGCCGGGTGTCTGTGACGTCTTGGCCAGACCCTTGCGCCTTACCAGCATATTGATAAGCGACGACTTGCCGACATTCGACCTTCCGATAAAGGCATATTCCGGCGCATGGACATCCGGACACTTGGAAACATCCGGTGAACTTATCACGAATTTGGGATTCTTAATTTCCATATCTTTCAATTTATGCCGGAATCACCGAATCGTGCACCAGCTTAAGAGCCTGCTCCGCTTTATCGTCGTTCACGACCAAAGCCAGAGTCGAGTCCGACGTTCCTTCCGACAGACCGTTCACGGTGATTCCGTTGCGGTTCAGCGTACTGGTCAGCCTTGCGCCCAGACCTTGCATTCGGCGTATTCCTTCCTTTACAACAGCAATTATAGCAAGATGCTCCGTCAGGTACACGCTAAGCACGTCACCGGCGCCGATTTCAGGCGCGAACTCGTTGCGCACGGTTTCCAACGCCTTTCGCGCATCAGCAGCCTTGACCGAGATTGTGAATTCCATCGCATCCTCATCGCCGGTGGCAAGCATTACCGATATGCCGTTTCGTGCCATGGCGTTGTATGTGCGCGTATTCACTTCCTCTATGTCTTTCACCACCTTTCCGTGTATGGTGACGGTAGCGGTATCACGCACATACGACACTCCCCTCACCTCGTCGGGCAATCGTGTGGCATTGTCCGTTATCAACGTTCCCGGCACTTCGGGACGATGGGTATTCAATATCTTGATCGGTATGTTTTTGTGAAATACCGGATAAATCGTGGGGGGATAAATCACTTTTGCACCAAAGGAACATAGTTCCATGCTTTCTACGAACGACATATCGGGAATCACCTTCGCGTCCTTGATAATTCTCGGATCGGACGTCATGAATCCGTCAACGTCGGTCCATATCTCAAGCATTTCGGCGTCCAGGGCTGCCGCCACCAATGCCGCGGTATAGTCCGAGCCGCCTCGACCCAGGTTGGTGATGGTGCCGTCATTATTATCGCGGGAGATAAAGCCTCCTATCACGCAATGCTGCTCCAATGGTAACGGGAAGTTGCGTTGTATCAATTTTTCGGTGGCCTTGCGGTCGGCTATGTTCCTGCCCATCCACCGCTCTGTCTTGACAAATTCAAGTGAATCCTTGTGACAGGCACCGGAAACTATCGCCGCAACTATCACCGAAGACATTCTCTCTCCGTAACTGACAATTCTGTCCAAAGTCCGTTCCGGCAATTCGTTAATCAGCGATACGCCCAGGTAAAGATTGCCGAGTTCCGTCAGCATCGCGTCAACTTTTTCCAGCACTTCACCCTGTTTATCATGAGACACGAGCTCATGGATTATGTCATGATGACGCTTGGCGCAGCACTCCATGGCGTCGATTCGCGTATCCTTACCTTCAGCCGATTCCTTGGCTGTGGCGATAAGCCGGTCGGTCAGCCCCCCTAATGCAGATACGACAACGACGGCCGGCGAATCAAGCGACTCCACTATTCTCTTTACATTCCGCAGGCTTTCTATGGTGCCCACCGACGTGCCGCCGAATTTCAATACTTTCATTTAAAACAGCTTGATTGAAATGTAACGCTTGGGATTTTTCTTTACATCGAGCACCAGCGAGTCAATATCGGCGGCCACTCTATTGAGACGATTATAAAGTTCAGGGTCCTTAGTGAGAAGTCCCAGAGTGGAATTTTCCTCGTTAAGCTGAGTGCTGAAGCGTGACAGTTCATCCGTTATCTTATACACATTGTCCATCGTGGAATTGATGGGCAGCTGGTTCAGATTGTGCGAAAGCAGCATCAGATTGTAGCTTACGGAATCCAGTTTATGCGTCAGGCTTCTGGCATTGTGCATCAACGGCGGCACATCGCGCTTCACCGTGCCTTGAAGGTCTCCGGTCATTGTCAACACATTTTCCGTAATACCGTCCAGCCTTCGTACGGATGCTATGAGAGCGGGGTCCGAAACCAGATCGTTAAGATTGTTGATCAACGAATCGATATGAGGCACCATTTTGTTTATATTAGGCACCAGGTCATTGGTAACGGCATCCATTATTCCTTTCTCGCTGCGCAAAGGCACGAATCCGCCGTTTGGAATGAGGTTAGAACTCTTGCCGACCACCAGGTTTATATATCCACCGTTTAACAGCGAGGACGCAAGCTGCGCGTACGAATCCTCGGGGAGATTCAGCTTGTCGTTTACGGCCAGTAATATCTTGATCTTGCCGGGATGGTCGTAATCATACTTGATGCTTCTGACCTGTCCAACCTTGAAACCGTTGACCGTCACAGGAGCCGACTTTTCAAGGCCCGATACATCCGTAGCCTCGGCATAATAGAAATGGGTGGGATTCAACAGATTGATACCCTTCAGATAGTCGATGCCGAAAAACAGCACCAGCCCGGCTATTATCACACACAAGCCGATTATAAACTCCTTGTTATATTTTTTCATGTCAATTCGTTATCTTAATTTATTGATCGTGAATTATTTTCCACTGTTCTTCCGGCGCTTTGCCAACGACGTATGGCGTTTGTGACTGCTGGCCTGGGGTTCAGTCTGTTTTGCAACCTGAGCCGCGGCCACAGTCTTTCCGCTCTGAGCATTTGCCTCAGATCCCCGCTTCTTTCCGTTTTCAGCTTTTGCCAAATGGGTGGAGGAATTTATCACGATACGTTTCTTACCCTTCTCACTGTTATTAACATTTTTTGAAGATGATTTCTTTTCTTTTCCCTTCTTATTTTTGTCCTTGCTGTTTTTAGTATTCTTGTTTTTTACTTCGGGCAGAGGTTCAGAAACGGCTTTCTTTTCGACAACAGGTTCCTCCACCTTGGCCAGATAATCCGTTTCCTTCCGGATCAGAATCTCGCCGTTATCTATCTGTCGTTGATCACTAAGTTTTTTAGATGAGGCTGAGCGACGGCGGCGTTGTCCCACAGGAAGCGTACGATTGTGCACCGTGGCATAGTTATAGCTTCTTTCCTCGGACTTGGCGACAGATGCCGTCTGTCTTTTAGCTCCGGAATTCGAGCCGGCCACATTAAGTACGGGAATCCCCGCATCGCTTGTATTTACTTCGGGAACCACAGCGGTTTCCGGAGTCTCCGACATGTCATCTGTCTTTTTATTCCTACGTTTATTGCTTCGTCTTGAAGTGCGCGATTCCTTCTTTGTGCTTGTCTCTTTCGATTCCTTAACATTGTCGGCCGAAGGATCATTCTTTACGCTCAATTGTGGCTTCATGCTCTTGGCATAGCTTTCTATTGCGGCGTACAGTGCCGATGCAAGCTGTTCCTGGCCTTTGTCGCTACCCATGAACTTAGCGCTCTCAGGATTGCAAATAAAGTCGAGTTCCACCAGTACGGCCGGCATTGATGTGGCCCACAGCACCCAGAATCCGGCCTGCTTCACTCCCCTGTCGGCCCGGCTGGCGTCTGACACCAGGTGTTTCTGTGCCTCGTTGGCAAACTTAAGGCTCTGGCCCAGATTCTTTTTCTGAGCCATCTCGAATATGATATACGACTCATCCTTCTTGGGATCGAAGCCTGAATATTTCTGCTCGTAGTTGCTTTCAAGCTCTATCACCGAGTTTTCGCGTTGAGCTACCTTAAGGTTATTGGCGTCTTTGTGCAGACCGAGCGCGTATACGGACGAACCGGTCACCTTGCGGCGATTCGGATTGCTCTTGTCTACAGAGTTGGTATGTATCGAGACAAACAGATTGCCACGGTTACGGTTCGCTATATTGGCCCGCTCCTGCAGGGATATGAAGTTGTCGTCGTCGCGTGTCATCACAACCTTTACGTCCGTCATCTTCTTACCGATCATGGCAGCCAGTTTCTTGG
This sequence comes from uncultured Bacteroidales bacterium, assembly GCA_902796035.1. Taxonomy (GTDB): domain Bacteria; phylum Bacteroidota; class Bacteroidia; order Bacteroidales; family Muribaculaceae; genus Lepagella. Next base: position 8,039 of record CADBNR010000063.1, read on the forward strand.
CAACGCCCAGGTTTATGTCCTTTTCACGCACGTTGTTGTCGACCGCTCCTGTATCGTGACCGCCATGCCCGGCATCTATCACGACTGTAAACTCAGGCTGTTGCGTAGTAGTCCTACGCGCAGCATCGGCCATACCGCCGCATATTGCGACAGCGGCTAACGCCAGATATATTGTCTTCTTTATGATATTCACGTAATTATTCGAATTTTTTTCTGATGAACACGAAGTCACGTCCCAGATATTTCTCCCTTACAATTGGATTGGCCACAAGCTCCTCGCTGGTACCCTGGAACAACACCTTGCCTTCAAACAACATGTAGGCCCTGTCGGTGATACCTAAGATTGAGTCTGCCTTATGGTCGGTAATCAGCACTCCGATGTTGCGTTCCTTCAGGTGATAGACCACTGACTGAATATCCTCCACTGCTATCGGGTCGACAGCCGCGAAAGGCTCGTCAAGCATTATGAATTTAGGGTTGATGGCCAGACATCTGGCAATCTCCGTGCGTCGGCGCTCGCCGCCGGACAGATTGCTGCCCTTGTTGCGGCGCACGTGCTCAAGCTTGAATTCCCTGATGAGCTGTTCCAGCTTCTCTTTCTGATACTCCTTGCTGGTGCCGGACATCTCAAGAATAGCACGGATATTGTTCTCGACACTTAACGTTCTGAATACGGAAGCCTCCTGTGGCAAATATCCGATACCCATCTTAGCGCGCTTGTATACAGGATATTCCGTTATGTCGTGACCGTCAAGATATACGCGGCCACTATTCGGACTGATCAGGCCCACGGTCATATAGAACGTGGTGGTCTTACCTGCCCCGTTAGGACCTAACAACCCGACAATCTCACCCTGCTTCACTTCTATCGATACCTTGTTGGCCACGGTACGTTTACCGTATTTCTTAACAAGATCCTGGGTTCTTAATATACCCGGAGCCGGTTCCTCCGTTTCAGTCTCCACTACCTCTGTGCCTTCCGGTGTGGTCACTTCCGTTGCTGACGCCACTGTCACGGTCTCATGATTCGGGACGCAGCCTTCCAGGTCTGCCTCCTCCTCGGGTGTGAGTTTATCGGGACGTTCATCAACGTTCCTGTTCAACTTCTTATGTCCGAACCCGAATATCCTCATTTCAGCAACGATCTGATGTAATCCGTCAGTAACTTGATAGCCACCATATTATGACCGCCTTGTGGTACGATAAGATCCGCATAGCGCTTAGACGGCTCAATGTAGAGTTCGTGCATCGGCTTGAGAGTCTCGCGGTATCGGTCTATCACCATTTGCGGAGTGCGATTGCGCTCTATGCAGTCGCGGCTTATGACGCGAATCAGACGCTCGTCAGCCTCTGCGTCTACAAACACCTTCACGTCCGTCATATCTCGCAGGGTCTTGTCCGTAAGCACAAGTATTCCTTCCACCACCACAACCTCCGTGGGACGAAGCGTGATAGTTTCCTTCAGCCTTGAGCAAGTGATGAAATCGTACGTAGGCATCTGCACGGTATTGCCTTCCTTCAGTTCCTGCAAGTGCTTGGTCAGCAACGTCCATTCTATCGAGGCCGGCTCGTCATAGTTCATCTTCAGACGTTCCTCCAATGGTATATGGGCATTGTCCTTGTAATAACAATCCTGCGGAATCACGCTCACTTCACCCGGAGGAAGCGCTTCCATGATTTTCCTGACCACTGTGGTCTTGCCCGAGCCTGTACCGCCCGCTATACCTATTACCAACATCTTTGTTCTCTGTTTCGAAAGTTGTGAAGATTTAGCTACAAAATTACAAAATTATACCATTAACCCCAAATTTTTTACTAACTTTGCATAAATTTTGGACAGATCACAATGTTTGCATCATCAATAAAGACTCTTGGGAAATACTGCCTCTTTTTGACGCAGGTATTCCGTGTGCCGGACAAATGGAGGGAATTTTTCAAAAGTCTGGTCAAGGAGATATATAAGCTGGGAGTGGACTCCATTCCCCTGGTCATCATCATTTCCATATTCATCGGTGCCGTGATATGCATTCAGATGACCATCAATATCGTATCGCCGTTGATTCCCACATACGCCACAGGACTGGCCACCCGCGAGATTCTGATTCTGGAATTCTCGTCCACCATGATGTGCCTTATCCTGGCCGGTAAGGTAGGCAGCAATATTTCGTCGGAAATCGGCACAATGCGAGTCACCGAACAGATCGACGCCATGGAGATAATGGGAATCAATTCGGCCAACTTCATCGTGTTGCCTAAGATAATCGGATTCATCCTGTTCATACCCGTACTCGGCATCCTCTCCATGTTCTTCGGAATCTTAGGTGGTATCATAATCGCCGAATTTACCGATATGATCAGTTACGAGCATTTCGTATACGGACTGCAGTCTTTCTTCAACGAATGGCACATCTGGTATTCGCTTATCAAATGTCTGGTTTTTGCGTTCATCATCACCTCGGTGGCTGCCTTCTATGGTTATTATGTCAAGGGTGGCTCGCTTGAGGTAGGTCAGTCCAGCACCAAGGCCGTGGTGTCGAGTTCTATCCTGATTCTGCTGGCCGACGTGATTCTCACTAAACTTCTGTTGCAATGATCGAAGCTCACAACATATCCAAATGGTTTGACGGTCAGCAGATTCTGTTTGACGTATCGGCCAAGTTCGAGACCGGCAAGACCAATCTGATAATCGGGCAGTCAGGCTCTGGCAAGACTGTGTTCATGAAGTGTCTTATCGGACTGCTGACACCCGAAGAAGGCGAGATACTATACGACGGACGTAAGTTCCGGTCGCTCGACATAGAGCAGAAGCGTCAGTTGCGCACGGAAATCGGCGTATTGTTCCAGGGTTCGGCCCTGTTCGACAATGAGACAGTGCTTGGCAACGTGATGTTTCCCTTGAAGATGTTCAGCCCGTTAAGCCACGCTGAGCAGTTGGAACGTGCTCGCTTCTGCATCAACCGCGTAGGTCTGAAAAACGCCAATGACAAATACCCAAGCGAAATTTCCGGCGGCATGCAGAAGCGTGTTGCCATCGCCCGTGCCATCGCCCTGAATCCCAAATACCTGTTCTGCGACGAGCCAAACTCCGGACTCGACCCCAAGACCTCTATTCTTATTGACGAGCTTCTCAGCGACATCACGCATGAATACGAAATCACTACAATAATCAATACCCACGACATGAACTCTGTGCTGGGAATCGGCGAGAACATCGTGTTCATCAATCAAGGCCGATGCGACTGGACCGGCAATGACAAGACCATATTCCGGTCCAAGAGCAAGTCGCTGAATGAATTCGTATTCGCATCCAGGCTCTTTAAAGAGGTCAAGCTTTTCCTTGAGCGCCAGTACGAAAGCGAATCGAATGCTGAATCCAAAGGCTGATTAAGAGTGTGTTTACTTTTAAATCAAATTAAGATTGAGAGGATTTTTTGAGATGATTTTGCAAGCCAAGGAGGGAGCGTTGCGGGCACCGTGACCGACGAAGCTTGGCAAAATCAGCCAAAAAAAGACCTCAAGATTAATTTGAAGTTTAAATAATCACGCTATTCATTGCTAAAACGGTTTAAAAGTAACACACTCTAAGACCTTTTCTCGAATCGAAATCAAAGGAAACAATATCAGTTTTTATTTGTTGATACAGTAAAGGCTGACGGATGTCGGCGAACCGATATCCGTCTGTCACGAAACGTGTAATCTGCTTATAAAAACAAACTGATATGTCAGACACAAAGAAAAGCGTAAAGGGAACCAAGACCGAAGCCAACCTGGTCATCTCCTATCTTGCCGAATCATCGGCATACACCCGCTACATGTTCTATGCGCAGCAGGCCGACAAAGAGGGATATTTCCCTATCGGCGAGATATTCCGCGCCACAGCCGAGAACGAGATGCGTCACGCCAAAGTATATTTCAAATATCTGGAGGGAGGCTCCGTTACGGTACCTATGGCAGCTGATGCAGGCGTGATCGGTACTACTGCCGAAAACCTGGCCATCGCCGCGAAGGAGGAGAAATTCGAGGGCGTGGAACTATATGAAGGATTCGCCAAAACCGCCAAAGAAGAGGGATTCGACGAAATAGCCGCTCACTTCAGCGCCATCGCCACAATCGAACAGCGTCACGAAGACCGCTTCAACCACTACCTGAAACAGGTTCAGGACGGTACGGTCTGGAAACGCGACACTCCCATCAAGTGGCAGTGCCTGGTTTGCGGATACGTGTACGAAGGACTGACGCCCCCTAAGGTATGCCCGGCATGCGACCATCCGTATCAGCATTACATCGGCCTGGATTATGATGTAATCTGATTAACGATTATAGAAATAATACACACATCCTCAGCTCCGGTCGCACTGCCTCCGGAGCTTCTTTATTTTGTTCTCCGCCGTGCGCCTCACGGCATTTTCCAGACGCTGTCCGGCTACGGTATTGTTCATTGGATTTTGTGTGGGATCCTGACCGGCATTGATATCTACCACCATTTCGAAACCGGAATTCAACAGAGCCTCTTTGTTCTCGACTTTTCCGGCAAAAAGCCATACCGGCACATTCCAATTCCGGGAGTGTCTCAGAATTCCTGCGGACACTTTGCCCTGCAACGTCTGGCTGTCGGCTTTCCCCTCTCCTGTCAATACCAAGGCTGTTTCAGTGAGTCTTGCATCGAAATCTGAAAGCACCAGCATATAGTCTATACCTGATTCCATCTTAGCCCTCGCCAGAGCAGCCAGACCATACCCGGCGCCACCTGCCGCTCCGGCGCCTTTTACGGATTCGGCTTTAACTCCAGTTTTTCGTTCAATGACTTCACGCACATTCTCCATGCCTAGTTCCAGGCCATCCAGATCCTCGGACTTAACGCCCTTTTGTGTAGCATACAGTTTCACGGCACCCTCTGGCCCGCAGAATGGTATATCTGCATCATAGAGTACCGTTATGTCGCATTGACTCTTTAATTGTTCCAATGCCGTTGAATCTATATCGGCAATGTCTATCAGGTCCGCACCGGTTACGGGCCGATTGAGAATCCCATCCCGAGTATATACCTTAAGCCCGAGTGCCTGAAGCGCACCTATGGCCACATCGTTTGTTGCGCTTCCGCCAAGACATATCGTGATATGCTTCGCCCCTGCTTCTATTGCCTTTACCATAGCCATACCCAATCCGTACGAACTTGTGTGCATCGCATCGCGCTCATCGGGAGTCAGCATGGTCAATCCGGCACATTGCGCCATTTCAACGTAGGCAGTCTCGCTGTCACAATCCATTATATATTTAGACTCACATTCGCGCAACAACGGATCAAGCACCCGGATTGCCACCTCTCGCCCACCTGTCATGCTACGTATCGCATCAATCGTGCCTTCCCCTCCGTCTGCCATAGGCATAACGGACACCTTGCAACCGGGAATAGCACTCATGACGCCCCTCTTGGCTGCCTCTCCGGCTTCCAAACCGGTCATACATCCCTTAAACGAATCGAACGCACATATCACTTTCATAACATTGCAAAAGTAATATTTTTTGACCGTAAAACAATAATTGCAATCAATACTGACTTATTAGAATAGAACGAACTTGACATGATAATAGAGATAACTGACATCAACGACTCCCGCATCGCGCCGTATATCGGACTGACGGAAGCCCAGTTGCGCAACAGGCTGCATGCCGATCAGGGCATTTTCATAGCGGAAAGTCCCAAAGTAATCCGTGTGGCGTTGAGCGCCGGCTATGAACCGATTTCAATGCTCTGCGAGGAACGTCACATCACAGGCGATGCCGCCGACATAATTCAGTCGTGTCCTGACATCGACATATACACCGGTTCACGCGACTTGCTGACCACTATAACGGGATATAAGCTGACTCGCGGAGTACTTTGTGCCATGCGACGCAAGCCTTTGCCTTCAGTTAAGCATATTTGCGCCGACGGGCATCGTGTCGCCGTGATTTACGGTGTGACAGATACCACAAATATCGGCTCGATTTTCCGTTCAGCCGCGGCTTTGGGCATAGATGCTGTCGTACTGTCGTCCGACTCCTGCGACCCTCTGAACCGACGCGCCGTCCGCGTGTCGATGGGCACCGTTTTCCTGGTGCCCTGGACTTTTTCCGACCATCCCCTTCAGGAACTGAACAGCCTCGGATACAAAACCACCGCTTTAGCACTCTCGGACAACTCCGTCAGCATCGACGATCCATTGCTGAGTAATATTGACAAACTCGCCATGGTACTCGGCACGGAAGGCGACGGCCTTCCCGCCTCCACGATAGCTGAGGCAGACTATACCGTCCGCATTCCCATGCATCATCAGGTAGATTCCCTCAATGTGGGGGCGGCAGCTGCCGTTGCGTTCTGGCAGTTACGCCATGCAGGCGTCAAATAACGGCATCTGACGGTTTCATTCAGGCTTCAAGGTCACCCATGTGTGGTCGTGGCCGGTGGCTGGTATCACCTTCTCCAGCAAATCACTTAGCGTCATCACGATGCTTGATGTATTCACACACGGATGACATGCGTATGTGGTGCACTCCTTCAGGTCTTCGTCTATTATCAGCCTTACCTTATGCTCCTTGTCATGAATCAGCCCCATAGGCGATACGGCACCGGGATGAATGTGCAGATACTGATCCATCTGTTCGGCTCCGGCAAACGACAACCGGGCACATCCCAACTGCGAACTGAGGTATTTGGTCTTGAACGGCTTGTCGGCAGGTATCATAAGCAGATAGAAGTCGGTCTGCTGTCTGTTGGTCAGGAACAGGTTCTTGAACACCGGCGCACCGGCATCCTTGCGCACCATCTCGCACTCCTCCATTGTGAAGGCCGCCGGATGACACAAGGTGGTGTAGCTCACGCCTAACTTGTCCAGGAAATCGTATACCTTAAGTTCTGCTTCCGTTCGCAACTCATTCCCTTCCGTGGGACGTCCGTCATATTTTACTGTCTTGAAATCCATGTCATATATGTTCTACCGGTGCAAAATTACTGCTTTTATTCCTTATTTTTTAGTAATTTTGCTTACATAATAGAACTTTTACATAATCATGAAACAGGCGGTATTACGGTATATTGTTACATTTCTGATGTTTATGGCGGTTTTCATTATAGAAAAGCCCATATTCATGCTCGTTTATTCATCGCTATATCCGGGCATCGGCATCGGAGACGTTCTCTCCGTGATATGGCATGGCCTATTGATCGACGCATCCGTCTCTGGATACCTTACCGTCATCCCGGCTCTGCTCATTCTGGCAATGCTTTTGGTGCGTTCGCGAGTAACAGATATCATTGCACGCATTTACTTCATAATAGTGTCACTGTTGCTCGCCGCCATATTCGTGGGCGACACCGTACTTTACGGTTACTGGGGTTTCAAGCTCGACGCCACTCCCCTGTTTTACTTCGCTTCGTCGCCGTCGGCGGCTATGGCCAGCGTATCTACATGGCAGGTAATCGGAGGGGTTATATTATGGCTCGTTGTCGCTGCTCTGTTTTATATCGCGTTTTATTTCACATCCTTACGTATCAAAGTCAGTCCGTTATCTAAAAAGCGCAAACCGTGGGGCGTGGTTCTCGGACTCTTTATGACCGCCCTCCTGTTTCTCCCGATACGCGGTGGCGTCACAGTTTCTACAATGAACGTCAGCTACGCATATTTCAGCCAGAATCAGCGTCTGAATCATGCAGCCGTCAATCCTGCGTTCTCGTTGCTCTATTCGCTCAACCAGCAGAAGGATTTCAGCAAGCAGTTCCGTTATTTTGACAACGACGAGGCCACACGCATTGCCGCAGAACTGACCGATACCCGATTCACCGGCGACACAACGTTGCTCAACACCTACCGGCCGGACGTGTGGATCATAATCGCCGAAAGTTTTTCGGCACACCTCATGCCATCGCTCGGTGGAGAACCTATAGCCGTGAAACTCGATTCCATCGCTCGTTCCGGATTGCTGTTCACCAACTTTTACGCCTCCAGCTTCCGCACAGATCGCTCCCTGCCCGCTATTCTCAGCGGATTCCCCGGACAACCCAACACCTCGGTGATGAAGTATGTAAAGAAAGCCGAACACCTCCCTTCAGTCCCGAAGTCTTTGCGTAAGGCCGGATACGATTGCGCATACTATTATGGCGGTGACGCCAATTTCACCAACATGCTGGCATACCTGGTAAACTGCGGATTCGGCCATATTGTAAGCGACAAGGATTTCAGCATAAGCGAAAAAGCAAGCAAATGGGGTGCGCACGACCATACCCTGTTCGCTCACGTCATTGCGGAGAATGCCGCGGACACCGTCGCCGGCCCCCGTTTCCGCGTGGTGCAGACTTCCAGTAGCCACGAACCGTTTGAGGTGCCATTCCATAGCAGTTTTACGGATAAACGCCTCAATGCTTTCGCATACGCTGACAATGCCATTGCCACGTTTGTCAACAACCTTGCCTCTTCTCCCCGCTGGAACCGTACGCTTGTCGTGATTGTGCCCGACCATTACGGTGTGTATCCCGACAATCTCACCGACCCGCAGGCCCGTCATCGCGTGCCGTTGATCATGACCGGAGGCGCGCTGAAGCGTCGTGGCACTATTGCCACTGTCGGCGATCAGACCGACATTGCCGCCACACTGCTTGACGCGCTTGCCATTCAGCATCAGGACTTCAAGTTCAGCACCAATCTGATGGACTCCGTAGCACCGCACTACGCGTTCTTTACATCACCCTCGGACTTCGGATTGGTTTCGGCCACCGACACTGTGACATACAGCATCGAATCCGACAAACCCCTCAAAATGCAAGGGCAGAATCCCGATAAAGCTCTTAACCGGGCAAAGGCTTATCTGCAGAAGATCTACGACGCCATGTCTGGCCTCTGATTCCTTTTGCATTTACGCACCGATTTCCGGATAACAACTACTACAACTACGATTACCGCTAACGACAACAGCACCCATCCGGCCATAACATGCACGTATGGCACGTTCAGACTGATGTTGTCGTGCAGCGGGCTTATGTACAGGTCTGCCAACGGAGATATGATTTTGTACTGATTGCCGAGGATGTCGCTTTCGACTTTCAGGGTATCGCCTATCACCATGGTTTCGCGTGTGGAATCGTTATATTCCGGCCATATCTGACCCGGCAAGCTCGGATCTCCCGTGCGGGCGAAATTGGTCCACATTTGTTGCACGGTGGCCGCAAGTTTCGGATCGACGTTGTTTCCCGTGTACCTGTTCTCGCTCAGATTGCCGAAAACATACGGCAGATCAACCGTATGGCAGGCACCCCTGTGTGGCAGCGCTGAAGCTTTGGTCCAGTAATAATTATAGGTCTTGCCTCCCGACTCTGCATGACATCGGGCCGTGTACGTGGAAGGTACACGGAACATCAGATCCGTTATGAACTCCACGCGGCCCCAGGTCCTCCCTTGTGAGTAATCATCGGTAAAACGTTCGCATGACGTACGTTCTGCTTGAGGCAGCTCCTTCATGATGTTCTCGAACCAGACATTAATCGCTATCTTGAACGGCACGATGCCTCCCATACCCCCTATCCAGTAATTTGCCTCGTCACTGTTTGTTCCGGTCATGAAGTCTATGTCACGGGCTTTCCCTTCGAGATAAGCCTTGTACGGATCCAACGGTATCAGTTTGCCGTCACGCATGGGGAATCGTATATGGGCATACACTTTCTTGCTTAGATCGGTCAATTGCTCCTGGCTCAGTTCCATAAACCCTTCCACATTGTCTATACCGGTTTCCTTGACCACAAGGTCTGTAAGTTCCTCGGCTTGCTTGCGGCTGCTGGTCAATGCTACAGATCCGCTTTCGGCTATCACACGCCGGAACAGCCCCTTGGACCGGTCTATCAACGGCAGCAACGACACGCTGCCACCACCCGCCGACTCTCCAAAAATGGTGACATTATCCGGATCGCCGCCGAATCCGGCTATGTTATTACGCACCCATTTCAATGCCTCTATCTGATCCAAAAGGCCGAGATTGGCGCTTTCCGCATAATCCTCGCCTCCTTTCAGCGTCGACAGGTCCAGAAATCCGAATATACCGAGCCTGTAATTGATTGTCACCAGAATTATGTCCGGATGCGCTTTCACCAGGTTGTGTCCGTCAAACATCGGGTCCGAAGATCCTCCCCAGCCATAACTTCCGCCATGTATGTAAACCATCACCGGTCTATTGCCAAGGGATGCACTGTCGTTCTGTGCGGTCCATACGTTCAGTGTCAGGCAATCCTCGCTCTGCGGATATAATGACCCCAGACAACCTAAGTCCTTGCTCTGTATGGCCGATTTGCCGAAATAATATGCCTGCCACACATCGTTGCTTGCCGGTGCCGGCTCCGGTGAATGCCAGCGGAGACGTCCCACCGGAGGCTGAGCGTATGGAATACCCTTGTAGCTCAGCACACTATCCTCAGCTTTGCCTATGTAATAACCATTATATGTCTTGACTGAATATGATGCCGTGGAATCCCGAGCCGGTAACGGCAGATTCTCGCCGTACATAGACATCATCCTTGCGGACTCCTTGTCAAGCTCACTCTTTCCGCATCCTGCCATAAGACAGGATGCAAGAATTATTATATATCCTAATTGTTTCTTCATTTATAAACGTATTCTGATTATTTACCGTTATTATAACAAACGCTCGTTCCGTCGAGAGAGTGTTTGGATTTAAATCAAATTAAGATTGAGAGGATTTTTTGAGATGATTTCGCAATCCTCATCAGTCGCAATGCCCGCATTGCTCCTTCTTCGGCTTGCGAAATCAGCCAAAAAAGACCTCAATATTAATTTGAAGTTTTTCAAAATCCATATTTTTAGTTAAAACGGTTTAAATTCAAACACTCTCTTAGATTGATATTATAACAGAATTACTCACCATGAAAGTATTATTGATTAATGGCTCGCCTCACAAGGAGGGAAATACGCATATCGCTCTGACAGAGGTAGCCAAGACGCTGAATGCCGAAGGCATCGAGACAGAAATTTATTGGATCGGCAATCATCCGATTCCAGGTTGCATTGCCTGCTATAAATGTTATGAGACGGGTGTATGCGTGTTCAATACCGGAGCTTACGCCGACCTTTACACCAAAGTCCAGGAAGCGGACGGATATGTCATCGGTTCTCCGGTATATTACGCCGGGCCTGCCGGCAGCCTCTGCGCTCTGCTCGACCGTCTGTTCTATTCCGCCGGACGCTTCATGGCCTATAAGCCTGCGGCAAGCGTCAACGTATGCCGCCGCGGCGGTGCTGCCACTTCATTCGACCGTCTGAACAAATATTTCACCATCAACAACATGCCCGTAGTACCGTCGCAGTACTGGAACATTGTATATGGCCGCGACCCGGGCGAGGCAAGTCTGGATGCCGAAGGCCTCCAGACCATGCGCACGTTAGGCCGCAATATGGCATGGATGCTGAAATGCCTGAACGGTGAGTATGTACCACACCCTGCGCCAGAACCGCGTCAGGCCACAAACTTCATACGATGAGATTTACTCCCGATAATATCAAGGAACTGGCTCCTGACGAGATATTCGTGTTCGGGAGCAATCTTGCCGGTCATCATGGCGGTGGAGCAGCCCGCGTGGCTCTGGACCGCTTCGGCGCTCAGTGGGGCGTTGGCGAAGGAATCCAGGGTCAGAGTTACGCCATTCCCACAATGCAGGGCGGCGTGGAGACAATCAAGCCGTATGTAGATCGTTTCCTTGACTTGGCGTATGAATGGGATCAGAACACGTTTCTGGTCACACGTATAGGCTGCGGCATAGCCGGATTCACGCCGGAGCAGATTGCTCCGCTGTTCGACCGTGCCCTCGATATGTACAATGTCGTGTTGCCCCGGGATTTCTACGACATCCTCATAGCGCGCCGCAAGCGTCTCGGCATTCCGTTGCCTCCGGGCATCACTGATTGATTACATTTTTTACAAACTCTTACATTAGCGGCGGGGACTGGAATGACGTTGTCCTCGCTGTCAACCTTTTTATTTTATTTTCTATCAAAAAATGTTAACTTTGCGGTAACTAAATGCAATAGCAACATGAATATCAGAACGATTTTAATTGCCGGCACCGTCACACTCGCCGCATCCTTGACTATTAAGGCTCAGGAACTGACCGAAGGTTCGTATCGTGCATTGGTCGGTATCAGAACGGCTTGTGCGCAGATTGACTTCTCAAAGGCCACTGTCGATGGAATACCATTCATAGAATTTGCCGAATATGACGGATACAGGTCCAGAAAGGATTTTCGCGAGGATTACGAAGAAGACATACTGGACTTGCTCGGCGATTTCATCGAGGAATTCAACGACGTTGAGAGTCCTATACATCTCACGGTGAACCGCCACGTGGAGACCCGTCTTGACATCAACGTACGCAAGGTCGTGACCAACGGCAGTCAGTTCTGGGCCGATTTCGTGTTCTGGGACAAGGAATCGGGCGACGTGCTGGCAGCCTTCGATATGGAAGCCGAAGACGGCCGTGCCGGTTCGTTCATGAACCTGCTTGGAGACGCCATGGAGGAAGCCGGAGAAAAACTTGCCCGACATCTGAAAAAGAACATCAGGCGCGAAATCAAACAGATGGAGAAATCCCGATAAGACTAATCCCAAATATCAAGGTAAAATGAATCCCGACACTCGATTGAAGTGCCGGGATTAGTTATTTATTATGAGGCTTATATATTCTTAGCGAACTTCTCGAAACGCTTAAGGCCTTCGATCATACGGGCTCGAGGACACGCTATGTTCCAGCGCATGAATCCCTCGCCGTCCTGACCATACATAGTGCCGGCGTTCAGCCATAATCCGGCCACCTCTATCAATCGCTTCTCCAGTTCGGCCGATGACAATCCGAATTTGCGACAGTCCATCCATACCAGATACGTTCCCTCTAATTTTGTAATCGGGAAATCGGGCAGATGCTCCTCGCAGAAGCTACGCATATACTCATAATTGCCATGTATGTACTCCAAGAGTTGGTCCAGCCATTCCGCACATTCGTTATATGCCGCCTGCAACGCTATGACGCCAAAGGGATTGACGTCGCATACCTCGTTGATGTTTATGGCACGGTCTATCTCGGCACGACGCCAGGCATCGGCACACACGATGTTGGCTATCTGCAATCCGGCTATATTGAAAGCCTTGCTTGGAGACACACAGCTGACGGAATGCCGGCTGAACTCCTCCGAAATAGAAGCAAACGGCGTATACTCATAACCCGGCATCACAAGCTCGCAATGTATCTCGTCGGCAATCACGACAACGTCATGACGGATGCAGATCTCTCCTATTCTGATCAGTTCATCACGGCTCCATACCCTTCCGGCGGGATTGTGAGGATTGCACAGAATCATCGCCTTCACTTTCGGATCCGATGCCTTACATTCCAAATCCTCAAACTCAATGGAATATGTATTGTCTGCATATACCAGTGGCGACTCCATTATCTCGCAGCCGTTGTTGCGTATTGACGAGAAGAAACAGTTGTAGACCGGGGTCTGAATCAGAACCTTGTCGCCGGGAACAGTCAATGCCTTTATGATTGCGGACAGCGCCGGAACTACGCCTGATGTATATATAATCCAGTTATTATCTATGTCCCAGCCATGACGGCGTGAGAACCATCCGGTCACAGCGTCATAGTAACTTTGCGGCACACTGGTATAACCGAATATACCGTGGTCCACCCTGCGACGCACTGCTTCAATAATTGCCGGTGCCGTACGGAAATCCATATCGGCCACCCACATCGGCAGCACATCCGGATTGGCAGCGCCGTCCCATTTGACGCAATTCGTCCCGCGCCTGTCTATAATCTCATCAAAATCGTATTTCATAACATCACTTTTACTTCGTCATTTATCACTTATCATTCATCACTATGACCTAACACTTATCTTGCAGTCTGCCGGTGCCTTGATGTTCTCATCTATAGTTATTGAACCGATTTCGTCGGCCACGATGCGCCCCGTACGGGGATTCTTGATGTTGGTTATAGCTCCACGTATGTCTGCATCAAGCTCGCTGTATTCAAACGCGCGGTCACAGGCCGGATCGAACGTGCAGTTCTCAAGTATCAGGTTGTGCGCATAGCACAGAGGCTGTTCACCGGAGATATGGCAATTGACGAGACGCAGATTCCGTGAGTGCCATCCCAAGTACTCGCCGTTAAGCTCCGAATCGTATATGGTCACATTCTCCACCTCCCAGAAGGCATCTTTCGTGGTGATCTTGGCATGGTGTATCTCGGCATTCTTCACATACTGAAATACATACTTGCTGTCGCTTTCCAGGCCGTCTATATATATGTTGCTGCTGAACATGAACGGATATGTACCGCTGTGCAGTTTCAGATTTTTAATCCGTATGTTTTTGCAACGCCAGAACACCTCGTCCGCGTCGTTCATCGTCACGTTCTCTATGTCGATGTCACTCATCTCGCGGAACATTTTCGGCGCGTCTATCACTGTGTCGGTCATCTTCAGATGGTCGCAGTACCACAGCGCCGAGCGGCCTCCGACATCGAAGTAACAGCTGTCTATCTTGAATCCGTGCACATGCCAGAAGGGATAGTTACCCTCAAACCGACAGTTGACGGCCTCAATGTTGCTGCATTCCTTTATGGCCGACTCCCCCTCGCGTATGGTAACGTTCTCCAGACGAAGATCGTGCGACTCGAACAGCGGTCGCTCGCCTCCGAATTCCGTATCTTTAATCGTTTTCATATCCTGATGTATAGTTCAATTTAAGGCTTGATCATTGTACCTTCAAGGCACATTGCAAAATTACAAATAAATCAACGGTTTCTGTTATCCCGATTTATGAAATAATTACCATTATCCCATATTAGGCTGCATCTTTGGCTTGACCTTACGCATCCAGCGTTCCCATTTAAGGTATATCAGGAAAATAAGTCCTCTGAAGCAAAGCTCGATGCACATAGCCACCCACACACCTTTCAGACCCATTGTCGGAGCCAACAGTGCAGCTAACGTCAGACGCACCGCCCAGATGCTGAACAGGTTCATTACGCAAGGCACAAGCGTATAGGCGGCGCCAACGAATACTCCGTATGCCACTATCGAGGCCGCGAACATCGGTTCGGCGAAAGCCTCTACCCTTAACGCCATTATTCCTAAATCCCTTATTTCCGTCACCGGCGACATCAGTCCGATAATTTGCGGTGCGAATATGTACATTAATACGCCCATTACTCCCATCACCACCATACCCATTCCGACGGTGATACGGGCGAAGCTGCGTGTCAATGCCCTGTTTTTTGCTCCGATGCTTTGCCCCACCAACGTAGTGGCGGCATCGGCGATACCGTAACCCGGCATATAGCAAAGACTCTCGGCCGTGACGGCAAATGAATTGGCTGCGATGGCAAATACTCCCAACGGCGCCACTATGACAGTGGTGAGAATCTGCGCTCCGCAGATCAACACATGCTCCACACCCATTGGCAATCCGATGTTCAGTGCCTTGCGTATAGTCTCCCGTCTTGGCAGGAATCGGCCATGCTCTCCTGTGAGTTTCAGTTCCGTGGAACGCGCCGACAGATACCATATCAGTATTGCCGCCACCACGGTTTCAGCTGCAGCAGTACCCAATGCCGCACCTTTCACTCCCATTCCTGCGCCGGGTATTGTCAACGATAGGAAGCCTATGTCCCAATGATGGGACGGAAAAATCAGCAGGAAATTGAATACCACATCAAGGGCGCACATCGTCACTCCCAACATGCTCGGAACCTTCATGTTGCCGCTACATCTAAGCATACCGCTCGCAAGGAAGTTAAGCTGCATCGCCGGCAGAAACGCGGCGTAAATCATGAAATACAATGACGAATCACCGCATATCGAAGCGTCACCGCCCAGCCATACAGGCAGCATGTCGCTAATTGCCACGCCTATAAGCGCCAGCATCAAGCTGAATGCAAATGTGGCTATCAGTGATTGTCTCAGTACTGCCCTGGCCCCGTGCATATCACCAGCACCGATTCTGTGTGCCACCTGCACCGAAAAACCGGTCGCAGCCGCGCCGCATAAGCCTGAGAACAGCCATGTGCTGGTTGATACCAGCCCAATGGAGGCCGATGCCTCGGCGCCGAGATGTCCTACCATAGCGGCGTCGATATACTGCATCACGATAGACGACAGCTGGGCAATCACGGCAGGGACACTGAGCAGCATCGCCAGGCGTAGCTTCTGCCCTGTCGTCATCGCGGCTCCCTGCCTTATCCGGGCAAGCAGCGCGTCCGTCCCTTCGCCTCTCATCGCGAACTATTAATCACTTACCGAACTCTGAACAACGCTGTGTTCCGCTGCTATCCTGTTGGCCACCACTACTGCGCTTGAGATGTGATTACATATATGTTCGCTTCCTATCAGGCCGTCTACCCCTGCAGCGTGAAGCGAGGCACGGACGTTGTCTCGCACGCCGGACAATACTATCAGAATTCCCTCGGAATGCGATGACTCTATCAGCAACTTCAGGTTGTGAATACCTGTTGAATCGATAAACGGCACCTTGCGCATTCGTATTATACGCACTATTGGTTTCTCCTGCGGCGTGATACGCATCATCTCGTCGAATTTCGTAGCGGCGCCGAAGAAGAACGGACCGTCAATCTCATAGACCGACACACCAGGATTCAGGTTCAGAACCTCGTGTTTCGACAGATCGGTGTCCTCGGCGGCGTCGAGCTGCTCGCCGTAAACCTTGATGGTGGTGTTCTCGGTTACACGGCGCAGGAACATCACCACAGCTAACAGCAGGCCGATCTCGATAGCGATGGTCAGGTTGAACACCACTGTCAGCAGGAACGTGACCAGCATCACCGACAGGTCTCCCTTAGGATTATGCACCATGTCAACGACCGTACGCCAGCCGCTCATATTGTAGCTTACCATGATCAGGACTGCGGCCAGACACGACATCGGCACCATGTTGATCAGAGGCATGGCGAACATGAACACGCCTAATAATACCATGGCATGTACTATGCCGGCCACCGGAGTCTTGCCGCCGTTGGTAATATTTGTCATGGTTCGGGCTATGGCTCCGGTCACAGGTATGCCGCCGAATATCGGAACTATAACATTGGCCAGACCTTGACCCATCAGCTCGGTGTTACAGTTGGTGCGGTCGCCGGTACGACCGTCGGCCACCGTGGCGCTAAGCAGACTCTCGATGGCCCCTAACATCGCGATGGTAAAGGCGGAGGGTAGCAGAAGATTGACAGTCTGCATGTTGAATCCGAGATTCGCTACCTGCGGCATCGAGGGTGACAGATTGCCGAAGCGGTCGCCGATAGTCTCGATACCGCTTACTCCGAAAAACTCCCGCATAATCCATGTAGCCAGCGTTACCAATACAATTGCCGTCAAGGCGCCCGGCAACTTCGATGAAATCTTAGGAGTAACAATATTGATCAGCAACGCCAACATTCCTACGGCGAGAGTCGCGATGTCTATGGTATTGAAGTTAGCTATATACACCCGCCATTTGCCGATGAAATCGCCCGGTACCTGCTCGGTGATATGCAGTCCGAAGAAATCGGGCATCTGCGTGGAGAATATCGTCAACGCGATACCGGCCGTGAAGCCAACCACGATAGGATACGGCATGAACTTGATGACCGTGCCGAGATGGAACAGCCCCATCAGCAACAGGATACATCCGGCCATAAAAGTGGCCATTGCCAGACCCGTCAGACCGTATAACTGAATGATATTGTATATAATTACGATGAATGCACCCGTAGGACCACCGATCTGCACGGTGTTACCGCCGAAGGCACTTACGATGAAACCGCCTATAACAGCCGTCACTAAGCCGACCGTCGGACTAACGCCGCTTGCTATGGCGAAGGCGATTGCCAGCGGCAAAGCCACAATTCCTACTACAATTCCCGCAACCAAATCCTTGCGAAACTTATCCATGCTGTAATCACGGCATGCCGCTATCAGCGCGGGATGAAAATCCAAACGTCCTACTGCTTTCATAAAACATCAACTGGAAGCCGATCAATCACGTTCTCGCAACCGGCTTCCGCTTTATTAACCTTAATCTTTATAAACCTTAATCTTTTCAGACTGCAAAATTATAAAAATATGTTAAAACCACAAAATTGATGTGTAATATAGGTTAAGTATTGGTGTGCAGTCCTGTTTTGTTTCAGTTCGGAGCTTTAGCGACGGTTCCGCCCCTTACCCCTTGTTCATCGCTCTGACTTACTGCCCGGTTTCCACCTGTCTTTGTAATAATCGGCATTTACACGATACACGAGGACTCCTATCAAAATAAAAGCGATAATTGCGAATACTCCTGTAAAACCGCGTAACCACAGAAGAACAGTATATTTCCTATAGTCCATCGGATCCAGGGAAAAGGACTGAAGAACCATCAGTATCATCACGGCTCCCATTGCCGCATAGATGGCATACTTCACCCGTTTATTGACTTTAGTATTATAGTGTGGCTCAAGTCTCCGCTCGGTCCTCTCCTTCCACTCCATGTATTTAAAGAAATCCATCATACTCCCGTAGTTCTGAATTAAACATCAATTTAATCACAAAAATAATAAATTTCTACTAATCAGCAAAAAAGGCACTCATTTTTATTCAAGTATATCGCATACCCGCTCGTCGATGATGTCGAACGCTCATAGCTTTATACTGTCGCTCCTGGTCTGACATCCGGTTACTAATTTAAGTTTCGCAAGTTCAACTTGCGAAACTTAAATTATATTAATTATGGCTATATGCTGATGTTTATGTAATTTTGCAGAGTGAAGGAAGACATGATTGCGAAATACATACACGAGTTGCCGGTCGGTGAGGTAGCCGCTGAGGTTAATGCGGCACTGAGGCAAAAGCCGCGCGTGGTTGTCACTGCGCCGCCGGGTGCGGGCAAGTCCACATTGCTGCCGCTAACCATTATGACCGACACGCCCGAGGGTCGAATTCTGTTGCTGGAACCTCGGCGCCTTGCCGCAAGACAAGTAGCACAGCGTATGGCCGACATGATTGGCGAGCGTGTCGGTCAGACCGTAGGCTACACCATCCGGTTTGAATCCCGCGTATCAGACCGGACACGCATCGAGGTCGTGACAGAAGGCATCCTGCAGCGTATGCTGGTGGATGACCCGACGCTCGACGGCATTTCCGTGGTGATTTTCGATGAGTTTCACGAACGCAGCCTATACTCCGACATAGCATACGCTCTGACTCTCGAGGCCCAGCGATTGATACGCCCTGACCTGAAGATTATAATCATGTCGGCCACCATCGACACCGATTATATATGCAGTCGCTTTGACGCTCCGCTGATCGAAAGCAAGGGCCGCGCCTACGACGTGGAGATAATCCGGGCTGCCGAGTCCGACGCCAATACCTGCGTGGCCGACACCGCAGCAGCTATCCGCAGGGCGCTGCGCGAACAGTCGGGCAACATCCTCGCCTTCCTCCCAGGTCAGGGCGAGATAATGAAATGTCGCGATCTTCTCGCCAATCTGTCGTCAGATATTCACATCTGCACTCTCTACGGTATGCTGCCGTTTGAGGAACAGCGGCACACCCTGGCTCCGTCCCCTGCCGGCACACGCAAGATCGTGCTTTCCACTCCCATCGCCGAGACTTCGCTGACCATCGAAGGAATCCGCACCGTAGTTGATTCCGGCTTCTATAAGGGGATGGTGTTTGATACCCGCAGCGGTCTCAGCCATCTGGAAACGATGCGTATATCGCTCGACATGGCAAGGCAACGCAGCGGCCGTGCCGGACGCCTTTCGGAAGGTGTGTGTTACCGTCTTTGGTCCAACCCCGTGGAACTGCGCATGAAGGAAACCCGTGTGCCGGAAATCGAAGAAGCCGATTTATCGTCTATGGTATTGGACATTGCCGCATGGGGCGAAAGCGATGTCTTCGCTTTACCCTGGCTCACGCCTCCGCCTCGCGACAAGGTGTTCAAGGCCCGTCAGCTGTTATGCAGCCTCGGTGCCGTCAACGACAAAGGCGAAATTACACCCCACGGCAGAAAATTGGTCCGTATCCCATGTCATCCTCGCATAGCGCAGATGTTGACCGTAGCCGATGACAATGCCACGAAGGCGTTGGGTGCCGACATAGCGGCAATTCTGGATGAGAAGGATCCGATAAACGATGAGAACGACTGCGACATTACCACGCGCATAATATTGCTTCGCGAGGCGCGTCGACGTGACAACGGTGGAAGATTCGGTCGCATCATAAAGATTGCCGAGCAGTATCGCCGCTTGGTCAGTGCCAAGGAAGACAACACAATCCCTGACCAGACCGCCATAGGCACGCTCGTAGCCCTGGCATATCCCGAGCGTACGGCCTTGAGGGTGACCGATTGCCGTTACCGACTGGCCAACGGAGACGAGGTGCGCATAAATGCCGAAGATGCGTTGTCATCCAAGAAATTCCTGGCGATTGCTTCATTAGGAAAGAGAATATTCCTGGCCGCGCCTGTTGACGAGGCGGTGCTGAGGGATTTGGGCACATGGAATGAAAAGCTGCATTGGGACAACAAGCAGGGTCGCATTGTGGCACGCCGCGAACTACGCTTAGGCGCGCTGTTGCTTGACACGGCCGTTTCGGATTCCATTGACCGTGCGCAGATCACCGAGGCGATATGCGCTGCTGCCGTAAAGGATGGCCGCAGCATGTTCGATTTCACCGATGACGTGACGCGCCTCATACAGCGGATAGAAACCGTGGCCGGCTGGCATCCCGAACTGGAATTGCCTGATGTTTCGGTCGACAGGCTTCTGGAGACTTCTCGTGAATGGTTGCCTCTTTATATTGGCGATGCTACCACTGTCCGCGAGCTGAAACGTATAGACATCTGTCAGGTTATATGGGGATTGCTTACATACGCCCAGCAACAGTCGGTGGATGCCATCGCTCCGTCGCATTATCGGTTACCGAATGGCCGGAACGTACGTCTGGACTATCGTGTCGGTGCCGACTCTCCTGTGTTGAGTGCTCGTCTGGAAGATTGTTTCGGCATCAGGGAGACGCCGCGAGTAGATAACGACACCCGACCGATGCTGATGGAATTGCTCTCGCCGGGCTATAAGCCGGTTCAGCTTACCAAGGACATCGCAAGTTTCTGGAACACCACCTACCACGAGGTCCGCAAGGAACTGCGCCGCCGTTACCCCAAACACCCCTGGCCGGAAAATCTGTGATTTTGTCCATCCAAAGATTATTCGTAACTTTAAGGTTTATGCATACTGTTTAGAAGATTATGGCTGATATCAATAAAGATAATAACAATACGGAATGTGACGCGAGTCGCGAACGGCAGATATACCGCGTCACGTTGATGGGCAGCGTCATCAACGCAGTGCTCGTGGTGTTCAAGTTCGTGGCCGGTATTCTGGGCAACTCGGCGGCCATGATAGCCGACGCGGTGCATTCCCTCTCCGACTTTCTTACCGATATAGTCGTGATAGTATTTGTCCGCATTGCGGGCAAGCCGGCGGACAAGGACCACGATTACGGTCACGGCAAGTACGAGACGCTGGCCACGGCCATTATCGGCCTGGGCCTGCTTGGCGTCGGCATCGCCATTTGCTGCAACGGCGTCTGCAAGATATATCAGGCGATCATCGGCAATCCTCTGCCGCGCCCCGGCTTCATTGCCTTTGCCGCCGCCATCCTCAGCATCATCCTCAAGGAATGGGCATACCGCTTCACCGTCAAGGCTGGCAAAGAGGCCGGGTCGCAGGCTGTTGTGGCTAATGCCTGGCATCATCGCTCGGACGCATTCTCGTCGCTCGGCACGGCTTTGGGCGTTGGCGGAGCATTGTTCCTCGGCGCCAAATGGACGGTGCTCGACCCCATCGCAGCGGTGATAGTCAGCTTCTTTATCGTCGGCACCGCTCTGAAACTGCTGAAGCAGGCGCTTGACGAACTGCTGGAGCACAGCCTTCCGGACGATGTCGAGAACGAGATAATGCGGATAGTGGAGCAGGATCCGTGTGTAACCAACATTCACAATCTGCGCACACGTCGCATAGGCAACAACATTGCCATGACCATGCACCTACGTCTGCCGGGCGACATCAGCCTGTACCATGCACACGAGCATGCCTCGAACATCGAGCGCAAACTTCGCGAGCACTTCGGCGACAAGACCTTCATCAGCCTCCACATCGAGCCGGTCAAGATTGACGGGATATATAAGGCTCCCGAACACACTGAAGTCTAATTTTGCACCCAGTATGAAACAACCGCTACATACCGAACATAATCGCGACTCCCCGCTGCCGGCCGGCAGCGGGGAGTCGCGATTATATTCCTTGTATTCGTTATTTATTTTTGCGAAACGGCCAGGTCACGAGGATGTACAGCTCGCGTACCCAAACCACCGCCGACGACGCCAGGATTATGATGCCCAAGTCCTCGGCACCTGATGGATTCCATTTCCAGTCGGCCGTCCGCAGCATCGGTTCCACGTTGAAGAAGTCAGGCACCAGTTCGGTGATGAACAGCTGTCCCACCACGATAATCAACACTATGGTCCAGAACCCCTGGCTCATCTTGAGCCTGCACAGGCTCTTGGAAGTTTCGAACGCGCGGGCGTCGAACATGTACCAGAAATGCGTCCATACGAATATCGAGAACAATAATGTCATGTCGTAAACCGAAATAGGAGCCTCAGAACCCCACGTAAAGAGTAGCAGATCCTTCAGCGACTTGATGTCAACGTGGTTGAACAGGATGTAGAATCCGAACGTCAACGCGAAGAATATCACTCCGACGCCAATCAGCTCGAACAGCATCGGACGGTTGATGATGAAGGCATTGCGGTCGCGCGGCTTGTTCTTCATCACACCGGGCGACGGCGGCAGCGAGGCGAGGGCCATGGCACCGAATGTATCCATTATCAGATTCACCCACAGCATCTGCGTCACGGTCAGCGGTGACTCCGTGCCGAAGAACGAACCGAACATCACCAACAGACATGCGGCCACGTTCACCGTGAGCTGGAACAGCAGGAAGCGCTGTATGTTCTGATACAATGACCGGCCCCACATCACGGCACGTCCTATGGACGAGAACGAATTGTCGATAATCGTTATGTCGCTGGCCTCCTTGGCAACCGACGTGCCGTCGCCCATCGAGAGACCCACATGCGCGGCACGCAGAGCCGGGGCGTCGTTGGTGCCGTCGCCGGTCACGGCCACGACCTCGTTGTTGGCCTGCAGAGCCTCCACCAGACGCTTCTTGTCCAAGGGTCGCGCACGGGCTATTATCTTCAGCTCGCCAACGCGGTCGCGCAGTTCCTCATCGGTCATCCCGGCCACTTCCGGACCGGTGATGATGTTGACGTCGGAATCCACGGTATCGTCCCACAGGCCGACCTGACGACCTATCTCTTTGGCAGTGCCGGGAGTGTCACCGGTCACTATCTTGACCTTGATGCCCGCGTTCAACACCTCACGTACCGCGTCGGGCACATCGGCACGAACCGGATCGGAGATGGCCACGATGCCCAAGAATATCAGGCTGCCCGATTCTATCTTTCCGTTGTTCAGCACTTCCTTGCCGTCGGCGGGAAGCTCACAGTAGGCAAAGCCTAATGTACGCATAGCCATTCCCTGGTATTCCATCAGCCGGGCGTCTATTTCCTCCTTGGTCACACCGGCGGTGTCGCCGCACATGCCGAATACTATCTCCGGCGCCCCCTTCACGTACAGTATCCTCTTACCGTCGGTAGACTTCACCACCGTGGCCATATATTTACGATCGGTGCTGAAGGGCAGTTCCTCAAGGTGCTCGGCGTTCTCGCGCAGCGTGGTGTAATCCACTCCCCTTTCGCGTAGCCAGAGCAGGAGGGCGCCTTCCGTCGGATTGCCGAGCACCACGGGCTTCTCTTTGGAGACATCGAGCTGCGCCGTGGAGTTGGCGGCGATGCCTTCATATATTACCTGATTCGACGGATTGCCAAAGAAATCGGCCTTGTACACCTGCATCTGATTCTGGGTCAGCGTGCCGGTCTTGTCGGTGCATATCACGGTGGTGGCGCCCATCGTCTCGCATGCGTGCATCTTGCGCACCAGATTGTTGGTCTTGAGCATTCGCCGCATGGAATAAGCCAACGACAGCGTCACCGCCATAGGCAACCCTTCGGGCACAGCTACGACTATCAGCGTCACTGCTATCATCAGTGTCTTCAACACGTGTGCAAGTATCTGTGGCAGGCTCATGTCGCCCATCTGAGGCGCGAGATGTATCAGCTGTCCCACAATTACCAGACCTGCAATTATATAGCTGACATTCGATATCCATTTGGCCAGCCGGTCCAGCTGCTCGTTGAGGGGCGTCTTGACCGACTTGTCTATCTGGGCTTCCTGGAATACGCCGCCCATCTCGGTATCGTCTCCCACCTTCAGCACGCGCATCACACCATGCCCCTCCATCACCTTGCTGCCGCGCATCACGTGGTTGGACGGGTATGTGGCATCTTTGTCGAAATGCCCAGGATCCGTTGTCTTGCGGGCCGATGGCTCACCGGTCAGTGACGATTCATCCACACTCAGCGTGATGCAGTCCAACAACTCGCCGTCGGCCGGTATCTCGTCGCCGGTATTCAGCATCACGATGTCCCCTACCACCACATCCTTGCGCGGTATGGTCGACACCATTTTGTTGCGCACTACCTCCACAGGCTCGTCGTCGTTCACCTGGTTCAGTATCTTGAACGCCTTGTTTGCGCGTGCCTCGAATATATACGACAGTCCCGTGGCCAGCGCGATGGCCATAAAGATGCCCACGGGTTCGAAGAATACCTCGGGACCTTGCCCCAGCTGCATGTATTCGTATACCGCTATGCCGATGGACAGAGCGCCCGCTATCAGCAGGATGATTATAAGAGGATCGGAAAACTTCTCGAGTAATAACTTCCACCACTTGGCCTGGGGCGGTGGTGTCAGGATGTTGCCGCCATGTATCTTACGGCTCTCTGCTACCTGCGAGTCTGTCAGTCCGGCATAATGTCTGTTTGGTGTCATATAGCCACGTTACCTGTTTCGTACTTGATTATTATCTTGAGGTTGTTGATTCACTTTTTGTATAACAACCCAACATCCCCTTTCTACCTAAACTCAAAAAATAATATTTTATTGAAGCGTTGCCCCAACTTCAATATGTACATTTGCATAATTGCTAATTAATATCGAAAATAATGGCATCAGTTAAAGTAAAATTTCGGCCCTCTACTGTAGTGGGACACGAGGGCATAATCTATTATCAGATTATCCACGAGCGCAAGGTGCGTCAGCTTCGCACGGAGTATAAGATTCTTGCATCCGAATGGAATGAGAACCGCTCTACCGTCACAACAACCCTGCACAGCGAACGCAAAGGATATATTCTCTCCATCCGCGAGAAAATCCGTCTCGACATAGAGAGACTCACCAAAATAGTCCACCGTCTTGATGCCGGTGGGCTTATTTATACAGCCGATGATGTCATCGACGAGTTCAGCCGCTATGAACTGGAATACTCTCTGTTCAGTTTCATGGAGGCTATCATAGTCAGGATGCAGCAGAACGGCAGGCACCGCACATCCGAGACCTACAGGTCCACTCTCAACAGCTTCAAGCGCTTCCGTAACAACGAGGACATAATGCTTGACTGCATCACATCCGAAACTATGGAGGACTACGAGGCTTGGAACAAGAGCAGAGGCGTAATACCTAATTCCACGTCCTTCTATATGCGCATTCTCCGCGCCGTATACAACCGAGCCGTCGAAAACGACATTATTGAGAACCGGAAGCCTTTCCGCCGGGTATACACCGGAATAGACAAGACCATAAAACGGGCCCTTCCTCTCAAGGATATCAAGAAGATTCAGGCGTTGAACCTATCGTCGACACCAAGCCTTGATTTCGCCCGCGACATGTTTATGATGAGTTTCTATCTGCGGGGCATGAGCCTGATAGACATGGCGTTTCTAAAGAAAACCGATCTCAGGTACGGTTACGTCTCCTATCGCCGTCAGAAGACCGGTCAGCGACTCCTTATAGCATGGACTAAGGAAATGCAGAAGACCCTCGACAAATATCCCGAAAACACGAGCGAGTACCTTCTGCCCATTATCCGTAATCCCGGTACCAACGAACGGTATACCTACCGTAACGTCGGCTACAACATCAACCACAATCTGAAACGCGTAGCCATGATGGTCGGACTTGACTTCCCGCTTACCCTTTATGTGGCCCGCCACAGCTGGGCATCGGCCGCCAAAGTCAAAGGCATTCCGCTTTCGGTGATTTCGGAAGGACTTGGACACGACAGCGAAATCACCACACGCATCTATCTCGACAGCCTCGACACCGCCGTCATCGACCACGCCAATTCCCTGATTCTTAAAAGCCTGAAATAATCACCGTTCATAATCAGACATAAGTCATTAAGTCAGGTCATTAAGTCAGGTTCATAATCAGCAAATATTATAATGATTTTATTTGCAATAACAGATTTATTTATTAATTTTGCGCCACGATGGGTCTCAGCCATTGTGGCGCGACTCGTTTTCATACAGTTTCTACAGCTATGAAGCAACTACATCTCGACAACAGCAAGTTCGGCGGTGTCGCCCCTCCCGGCGAAGCGGAGATGTGGTGCGCATAGTGAATTTCACCCAACATTTTCCAACCGCAGAAATGCCCTGACAGCCCGTGGTGCGTCCATACGTATCCGCACTCCGGCCGTCGGACAGGAGCACCATGACGTATTGGAAACGGCTCCGGAGGAAGGCCTCCGGAATAAAAGTATGAAGTCATAGTGACGGGTTATAAGGTAATACGCCACTATTTAGCAAAGTTAATCAATTTAAACTGTATGAATATGAATAAGAAATCACCGATATATGTAGGTCAGATTCAGTTCTACACCTACAATCTGGACCAGGTCGACGATCTGGCGCTTATCAATCAGTTTCCTTTCGACGTCCGTAGCGATTTTATCGCTGAACCTTCATTGGCCGGTATCGCGGTCAAGATCTGTGCCACCAACGAGCGTTTCGACAGCGGCGTGCGACGCAACGTCACGCTGACCCTGGTGGATGTCACATCACGCTGCGAGGTAGCCTCACTACCTCTGAAGATTATCCTGCGCAAGCAGGAATGTTTCAAGGATTTCTACGCCCACTTCTCCGCTGACAGCATGATACTGGGCCATACCTTCAAACTCGTGGTAGACGATCCGATCGCTTCGGATACCATTTACCGAAGTGTATTCAGGCTGATAGACGCCAACTCTCTGCCGCATCCCGCTGAATGGTATGGCATCTGCGACGGCGGTGTGCGACCCGCTTGGGAAGACACTCTGTATAAGTCCCTCACTACCAATGACGGACAGAAGTATTACGTCCGGTTCAATATCGAGCAGAAGCTCGGATACAGATTGCCGTCGGTATTGCCCGAACTTGAGCTACGGCTTTACGTGCCCGACGAGGAAACGCCACTCATAATGTTCGCCGAACCGCGGTGCATGAACAGCGACGACTTCAAGGACAACATCTGGTATGTGGAATATCCCTTCACCACCTCCTACGACCGCAATGGCTTATTCTACGCCGAACTGCTGTGCATGGAATATCCCGTCGCAGGATTTGTATTTGCCACTGACGAAGAAACCGAAAGCGGCAAATGGAGCGGCATAGAAATCGAGCCATTAGACGAGTACTCGACCGATGCAGTCACAGACCGATGGGTTGCCGTACATCATCAGGACTCGCCGGCCACGACATCCGAGACTCTGGACTTCGACAAATTACTTGACGACTTCATAGCCGGGGAGAAGGAGAAAGCAGACGCCGACGCCGACAAATCACAGGAAGCAGAATCGGATTCAGAGGATGAATCGGAACATAACGAGAGATTGCTGTCGTCGCTGGACCATCTGACCAGGCTACGTTCCGTCAAGGAGAAACTCACGGTCTACGAGCGTGTGGTGCGCTTCAACAAAATGCGCTCGGACCGAGGGCTTCCCTCTACCACTTCTCCACTTCACGCCATGTTTCTCGGATCTCCCGGTACCGGCAAGTCTACCGTCGCCAAGATGATGGGTGTGATGCTGCATCGCGCCGGAATGCTGTCCAAGGGTCATGTGGTAGTACGCGAGCGCGCCACACTGCTGGGCCAGAATTACAACTCCGAGGCCGAGAAAACCATGGAGGCCATTGAAGCAGCGCAGGGTGGTATTCTCTTCATAGACGAGGCATACCAGCTCTATCAGCCAAATGACCCGCGCGATCCCGGCAAGTTCGTAATCGAGACATTACTCACCGCATTGGCCGATGACGCCAACCGCGACTGGATGCTGGTGATGGCCGGATATTCCGACCAGATGAAGCGTATGTTCGACATGAATCCCGGCTTCAAGTCACGCATTCCCGATTCCAACATTTACGTCTTTGACGATTTCACGGAATCGGAGTTGATGGAAATTGCTGAAAAATACCTGAAACGCAACAATTACACCCTCTCCGATGATGCGCGCCTGGCATTGGCCGCACGCCTCAACACCGACTACGCACGACGCGACAAGACTTTTGGCAATGCCCGTCATGTCATCAACATGATCCAGACCGAAATCCTTCCGTCAATGGCTGTCCGTGTCATCACCGCCGGCCTCTCCGACGAGACTGCCCTCACCGAGATCCAGGGCACCGACATCCCGTCCCCTGTGCCGTCGCTTTCCCTCGCCTCCACACGTCCCCGCATCGGTTTTGTCGCCTGACAAAACCTATGTATCAATCTTTATTCCTTATTTACTTGAACAGGGAGAAGCGGACGTCGGTGTCGTAGGTGTCGAGGGATTCGAGGCGCTTGAGGCGGCGCACGGTGTAGATGGTGACGGGGAGCACAAGAATCTCGTAGACAGTCTTCAGCAGGGTCTGGGCTACTATCAGGCCGATCACAACGCTCCAGGGCAGTACGCCGCCGAAGGCTATCGGGAAGAATATCAGAGAGTCCAAGCCCTCTCCCACAATTGTACTGACGATGGCGCGCAACGAGAAACGTTTGCCGCCGGAGGCGAGCTTCATACGGCTCATCACCCAGGCGTTGGCCAGCGAACCGGTCACGAACGCCACAAACGAGGCGAACAAGATGCGCGGCACACCGCCGTAAACGGCCTCCATCGCCTCCTGTGACGTCCAGTCGGCCGAGCCGGGCAGGATGATGGCTAACTGCAACGCCAGTGTCACGAACAGGTTCATGGCGAAGCCGAGCCATATCACTATGCGCGCCTTGCGGAAGCCGTAGACCTCCACCAGACAGTCGTTGATGATGTAACTAAGCGGGAAGATAATCATGCCTGCCGTCAGCGTGATGCCGGCCACATCGATGGTCTTGATCTCTATCAGGTTGGCTACGATGATGCAGACGCAGAATGTTACGGACAGGAGGAGAAAGTAAAGGGTAAACTGGGGTTTGCCTTTGCGGGGCAGTGATTGGTTGTCGATCATGTTTCTTGTTTTTAACGAGGTAGCAAGCACTCGTGGTTATCGCATAATTAAACGAGAGCCGATGCGGGATTATTATATTTGGGAATTTTGTAGTAATTTTGCAGACGAAGTTGTCTAAACTAATTTTTATGGTAAGATTTATTAAGATTTCGGAGTGGATTTCTTCGATCGAAGAAGCAGCGACCTCGCGGTCGGTACCGATGAGAGCGAAGAAAGGCACCCGAAAGATTAATAAAGATTGCCATAAAGTTTACACATCTTCATATTCTTTTATAAACGCAAATTAGATTAGACAACTTCGATAAATCGCATATTCTGCGATCACAGCAAATAAACTATGGGAAGAAAGAAGAAACCGCTGCCTCTGTTGGAGGGCATCGAGATAACAGGCATCGCCGCCGAAGGGAAGTCCGTCGCGAAGGTGAAATGGCGTCCCGAGGACGAGGGCAACATCGTGGTGTTCATACCTTACGGTGCGCCGGGCGACATAGCCGATATACAGATAGACCGCAAGAAACACAGCTATGCCGAGGGACACATCGCGAACATGATACATCCCTCCGAATCGCGTGTCGAGCCTAAGTGCGCACATTTCGGACTGTGCGGCGGCTGTAAATGGCAGCATCTCCCATACGCCGAACAGTTGCGCTGGAAGCAGCAGCAGGTAGAGGACTGCCTTCTGCGCATCGCTAAAGTGGAGATTCCCCCCGTCTCGCCCATCCTCGGCTCGGAAAACATCTGGTGCTACCGCAACAAGATGGAATACACCTTCAGCTCCAAGAAATGGCGCAGCTGGGAGGACATCAAATCAGGCCGGGAGTTTACCGACCGTCCCGACGCATCGGGCTTCCATATACCCGGTGCATTCGACAAGGTACTGCACATAGATGCCTGTCATCTGCAGGAGGATTTCGGCAACGAGGTGCGCAATTTCATCTATGACGAGGCCGGCAAGCGAGGCTGGAGCTTCTACAACATCCGCGAGAACCACGGACTGTTGCGTACTCTGATGATCCGTACCGCCTCGACCGGAGAGAAGATGATAGTCGTGACTTTCGGCGAGGACAATCCCGAAAAAATAGCCGAAGTAATGACGTCGCTTCAGCAACGTTTCCCCGACGTGACTTCGCTGCTGTATGTAGTCAATCTAAAAGTGAACGACACAATCGCCGACCAGGAAGTAGTCGTATGGAACGGCCGCGACTACATTCTCGAGGAAATGGAGGGTCTTAAATTCCGCGTCAACGCCAAGTCCTTCTATCAGACCAACTCACACCAGGCATACGAACTATATAAGGTAGCCCGTCGTTTCGCCGGACTCGACAAGGAGATACCGGAGGGCGAAAAGCCTCTGGTCTACGACCTGTACACCGGCACCGGCACCATAGCCAACTTCGTGGCTCGCCAGGCCCGCAAGGTAATCGGTATCGAATATGTGGAGGCCGCCGTGGCCGACGCCCGCGTCAATGCCGAAGTGAACGGACTGGACAACACCGAGTTTTTCGCCGGCGACATGAAGGACATACTGACCGATGATTTCATCGCCGCACACGGCCGTCCAGACATCATGGTCATCGACCCTCCCCGTGCCGGAATGCATCAGGATGTGGTTGACGTGATACTTCGCGCCAAGCCGTCGGTACTGGTCTATGTCAGCTGCAACCCTGCGACACAGGCCCGTGACCTCGCACTGCTGGACCACGACTATAAGGTAACCGACATACAGCCCGTGGACATGTTCCCCCACACACATCATGTGGAGAATGTGGTGCGCCTTCAACTCCGAGATTTTTAAATCAGGATTAATCAAGATAATTAAACACACAATAACCCCGTAGAATTGAATATGAACTTAACAAGCATATTAAGTTTTCTGTCGGCGCAGACCGATCAGATTCCCGCGCCGCAGATACCGGTGCCCGAAGTCTCAAATCAATCGTTCTGGAAAGGTCTGGAGGGCCTCAGTTTCGACGAGTTGATTCAGAAAATGGTGAACGGTCTGATTTCGTTCGGTCTGAAAGTCGGTATAGCCATCCTGGTGTTCTACGTCGGTCGCTACATCATCCGCAAGCTATACAAGATGGTGTACAACGTCATGACACACCGCCATATAGACCAGTCGCTGACAACATTCGTGCTGTCACTCATCAGGATGGTGCTGTACTTCATATTGGTCATAAGCATCATCGGCATCCTGGGGCTGGAGACCAGCAGTTTCCTGGCCATTTTCGCCTCGGCCGGCGTCGCGATAGGTATGGCGCTGAGCGGCACGCTCCAGAACTTTGCCGGCGGAGTGTTGATTCTGCTGCTCAAGCCCTATAAGGTAGGAGACTTCATCGAGGTAAACGGATACACAGGTACCGTCAAGTCCATACAGCTGTTCAACACCGTGATCAATACCGTTGACAACAAGGCCATCATCCTGCCGAACGGTGCCCTTTCCACCGGCTCGATCAACAATTACTCGCTCGAATCGTACCGGCGCGTGGACTGGACCGTATGTCTGGCTTACGGCACAGATCTGGACAAGGCCAAGGAGACACTGATGGAGATAGTTCAGAGCGACCCGCGCGTGGTGAAGAAATACATCGAGGATGATGAGCTGTACAAGCAGCAGAATCTGATAGACAAGCGCGTGGTGAGCGTACAGAATAAAGTAGAGCGTCCGCCATTCGTCGGTCTGAACGAAATGGCGGACAGCTCAATCAATTTCGTGGTCCGTGCGTGGACTCATGCTTCCAACTATTGGCCGCTCTATTTCGACATAAACGAGCGGATATACAAGGAGCTTCCCGAGAAAGGCTTCAGTTTCCCGTTCCCGCAGATGGACGTGCATCTGGATCACAACGTCTGAAACTCCAACGAATCACGGAGGCTTACAGCTTGATTTTGTCCATAGCCTCCTCGAAAGCCGCGGCCATTGAGGCTGCGGCTTTTCTGCCGTCGCCCATCGCCAAGATTACGGTAGCCGGGCCTCGGACTATGTCACCACCGGCATACACGCCGTTGGACGACGACTTCAGCGTCTCGTCATCAACCTCGATCTGGCCCCCCTTGCGGGTTATCATGTTCGGTATGGATGCCGGAGGATTGGGCAGATAGCCTACGCTGACCACTACAATATCCACCGGCACCTCTACGATGTCGCCTTCCACCGGCACTGGCGAGCGACGTCCCGATTCGTCAGGCTCCCCAAGCTCCATGCGCTGCAGCAGCATCTTGCATAGACGGCCGTTTTCGTCGGCAACATATTCCACTGGATTATGCAGGGTGAAGAACTTGATGCCTTCCTCCTTGGCGTGACGTATCTCTTCCTCGCGGGCCGGAATTTCATCCATGCTGCGCCGATATACTATCATGGCCTCCTCGGCGCCGTTGCGCACAGCGAAACGCACAGCGTCGATGGCGGTGTTTCCACCTCCAATCACTGCAACCCGCTTGCCGTTTACGGCCACGGAATTCTTGCCGAACATGGCGTTGCCAAGCAGGTTGAGGCGAATCAGATACTCGTTGGCTGTCATCACGCCCGGTATGTTCTCTCCCTTGATTCCCATGAACCGGGGCTTGCCGGCTCCTGTAGCCAGATACAGACCTTTATAGCCGAGCTTGTGAAGGTCCTCGTAACTAAGCGTGCGGCCGATGAAGCAATCCTTTATGAATTCCACACCCATGTCGCGCAGTTTCTGGATCTCGCGGTCTACAATCTTATTGGGAAGGCAGAATTCCGGTATGCCGTATTTAAGCACACCTCCAAACTGGCTCAACGCCTCGAACACAGTAACCTTGTAACCTCTTCGTGCCATATCGCCGGCGAAAGCCAGTCCGGAGGGACCGGAGCCTACCACAGCCACCTTGATTGGGTACGTGGGACGCTTCTTGACATCGTCCGTGGAAGTTGGCTGCGGGATAAAGCGGTCGAACGTACGGTTTATGTCCGCCGTAAAACGTTCCAACGCGCCGATGGAAACAGCTTTCTTGCCCATTTTCAGATATGTACAGTTGCCCTCACACTGCTTCTCCTGCGGGCACACACGGCCGCACACGGCCGGAAGCACCGTGGTGCGGTGCAGCACGTTGATAGCCTCGCGGAAATTACGCCGCTCCAGATTCTTGATGAAACCGGGAATGTCATTATGCACCGGACATCCCTTGACGCATCCCGGGTTGGCGCAGTCCAGGCAACGCGTGGCCTCCAGTACGGCCTGCTCCACGCTAAGGCCCTCGCCCACCTCGCGATTGTTGCTGATACGGAACGTCGGATCCAGTTCCGGCATCCTGACGCGCGGAATGGCCGTGCGCTGTTTCGGCGTCATGGTCTGGCGCAGATCCACGCGCCACTGCTCGTCGCGGCCGCGGTCAAATATCTCCTCTATATCCGAATTCATACGAATGATCTTTGACGGTTCAATATATAATCAAAATCCACATCCCAGGCGTTGAAGACAGGACCGTCTATGCAGGTCTGCTTCTGAACGCCTCCTATCATGACACGACACACGCCGCAGATTCCTATGCCGTCTATCATCAGCATGTTCAGCACGCAGTCGGCAGGGATATTATGCTCACGAGCAATTGCCGTAAGATTCTTCATCAGCATCGTGGGTCCTGAGAACACCATCTTGTCAGGCTTATACATTTCAATCCACTTCCTGACAATCTCGGGCACGGTGTCCTCGCTGGCCACAGTCAGGTCGTTGCAGGCGCTGTTGATGTCGCCGAGCAGGCATTTGGTCTGCGACGACTGCTCGGACACTATGGCATGTACCTGGCATCCTTTCCTGCGGGCCTCGTGTATCAGCGGAAGAAGCGGCACGAAGCCGGCGCCGTCGCCGATGAACAGCATCGCCTTGTTCTCGTCTATCACCGCAGGCATTCCGAGAGGACCGAGAAGATCGGGCAAAACCCCGCCCTCCTGTATCAGGCCGAGTATCTCGTCCAGTCCGTCGGCGCGGTGTATGATGATGTCAAGTTCACCTGTCTCTCCGTCGCATTCCACTACCGGGAATGGGATGCGCTGGCCGGTTTCTGAAAATTTGATTATCACAAACTGACCGGGCTGCACCTTGGATGCAACCACACGGTTCGCGATCTTTACTCTTGCGGATTTCTCCGAGTAATGCGAAATGCTGATTATTTCGTTCACCTTTCTGTGATTTAAATACTTAATACATTCACCGACATGTCAAGCAGGTTCATGGTCAGCAGCCTGTCGGTCAGGGGCATTCCGGTGCCCACAATCAGTTTCACGGCTTCGGCGCATTGCAGACTCGCCGCCACGCCGGCCGCCGGACCGAGCACGCCGCCGATGCTGCAAGGCGTAAAGCCGCTGCAGGTTGCATCCTCGCCAAACACGTCGGCATACCGCACCGATCCCGGAGCACACGTCATGATCTGGCATTCAAATCCACGCACACCGGCTATGACGCACGGCACGCCGGAATCGGCGCCCAGACGGTCGGTCAGCAGCTTGGTGTGCGGATTGTCGCTGCCATCTATTATTACGTCGTATTCGGTTATGTCACCTAAATCCCGGTCCGAACGTATCAGTTTTTCAAGAACCGTCACCTCGGTATCGGAATTGAGCGCGTTGATTCTTGATGCCAGTACCTGTGCCTTCGACTTGCCCAAATCCTGTTCGGTGAAGAAAAGCTGACGCTGCAGATTGGAGATATCGACAGTATCGAAATCGGCTATCGTGATATGTCCCACACCGGAGGCGGCAAGGTACATGGCACACATCGAACCCAACGCCCCGCAGCCTATCATCAGCACATGCGATGCATTGAGTCTCTTCACGCCTTCCTCGCCTATCTCCGGTATGGACACAAGGCGCGAATATCTCTGCTTTTGATTTTCCATTGGCAATATGGATGTTTAAACCACTGCAAATTTACTCCTTATTGGTTATATATACAAATATTTGCATATTTCTGAAATTGTGACTACATTTGTGAATCCAATGAAAAACCAAAACAACAACCTATGAAAAAAATATCATTGATTATTGCCGCTACCGCTGTGGCAGCTGTGCCGGCCATGTCCAAAGACCGCATCACGGTCAATCCCGATGCAACCAACGAGGATGTGATACTGCACGTATGGTCATGGAACTTTCCAGAGATAGCGCGCAGTATGCACGAGATTGCCGATGCCGGCTACACCATGATCCAGACCTCGCCGGTCCAGCCTCATTACGCTCCCGAAGGATCGTGCGTCGAGATCTTCGACCCGAAAGTGAAGAAAGGCAACTGGTATTACTACTACCAGCCCACCGACTGGAAGGTAGGCAACAAGATTCTGGGCAGCAAGGAGCAGATGCAGGCCATGCTCGACTCGGCGGCAAAGTACAATGTCCGCGTCATTGTGGATGTATTACCGAACCATACGGCGTTTGACATAGACGCCGTGTCGCCGGAGTTCTATAAGGCCGTGGGCGGCCGTGACAAGATGTTTCACAGCAACGGTCTGCGTCCCATCTCCGACTATCAGGACCGCACGGAATGCACGTTGATGGGCGTGGGCGGTCTGCCTGATGTCAACACCGAGAATCCCGATTTCCAAAAGTATTACATGCAGTTCGTCAATGAACTGCTCCGCATGGGTGTGCGCGGTTTCCGTTATGACACGGCCAAGCACATAGGCGTTCACTCCGACCCCAAGGACAAGGGCGTGAAGGAAAACGATTTCTGGGACGTGGCTCTGGGCCGCAAGACTGTGAAGGGAGTCCGCATGGCATTGCCTGAGGACTCGCTGTTCATCTATGGAGAAGTCTTGCAGGACAATGGTGTGCCCGAGTCTGAATATGCCGACTATATGGGCCAGACGGCATCTTCCTACGGTCACGTGCTGCGCGAAGCCCTGGACAAACGTTCGTCTAACGGCAAAGACCTGAAAAACTGGCACCATGAGGCCGCTCCGGAATATCTGACCACATGGGTGGAGAGCCACGACACATACTGCAACGCCAATGAATCGGCACACCTCACCGACGACCAGATACGCACTGCTTGGGTGTTCCTTACAGCCCGTCAGAACGGCACGCCTCTGTTCTTCTCGCGTCCCGCCGGGTCTACGCGCGACAATTATTTCGGCAATAATGTATTGGGCGCACGAGGCAACGACGAGTTCAAGCACCCGGAAGTTGCTGCCGTCAACAAATTCCGTCATGCCATGCGTGGGCAGAAGGAAGACCTGCAGTTCTCCGACGACGGCCAGGTATGGCTGGTGAACCGTGGCAAGAAAGGCGCGGCTGTGGTGAATATCGGCAGTTTTGCCAATTTTGTCAATCTACCCACCGGCCTGCCCGACGGCACATACCGCGACAAGGTCTACGGCCAGGAGTTCAAGGTGAAGAAAGGCCGCCTCACGGGTGCCCTTTCCCCCGACCGCTCCTACATCCTCACTAAATAAGCCCCATCCTGCTTCCACTGTGGGCATATCCCGCGGATATGCCTGTATTGCGAATATACCTATATTAAAGAGTCTTAATGCGTGCCTATGGATTTGAACCATTTGGCACGCATTTTGTATATACAGTAGCAACCGAAAGATTCCGTCCCCAACGGCGGAAACATAACGAAATTATTAAATATATATAATATGAATATCAAACCTCTTGCCGATCGCGTTCTGATCGAGCCGACGGCAGCAGAAGAAAAGACCCTCAGCGGCATCATCATTCCCGACACAGCAAAAGAGAAACCGCTTCGCGGTAAAGTATTGGCCGCAGGACAGGGCACAAAAGACGATCCCATGATTCTCAAGGCAGGCGATGAAGTGCTGTACGGCAAATATGCCGGAACAGAAATCGAGCTCGAGGGCACCAAATATCTCATCATGCGTCAGAGCGACGTCCTCGCAGTCATCGACTGATAGCGCTGCGACAAGCAGATTACTCTGATAACTCTGATTACTCTGATTACTCTGATTACAATTTAGCAAAACCATGGCAAAAGAAATAAAATTCAACATCAAGGCTCGCGAGGAGCTTAAAAATGGCGTTGACGCTCTGGCCGACGCCGTGAAGGTTACACTCGGTCCCAAAGGCCGCAACGTTATTATCGAAAAGAAATTCGGCGCACCGCACATCACCAAGGACGGTGTGACCGTGGCACGTGAGATAGAGCTGGAGGATCCGTTCCAGAACATGGGCGCCCAGCTCGTGAAGGAAGTGGCTTCCAAGACCGGCGACCAGGCAGGTGACGGTACAACCACCGCTACCGTCCTGGCACAGGCCATCGTGAACGTAGGTCTCAAGAACGTGGCCGCCGGCGCCAACCCCATGGACCTGAAGCGCGGCATCGACAAGGCCGTGTCCAAGGTTGTGGAAGGCATCAAGGCCCAGAGCGTCGAGGTTGACGACGACATCAAGAAGATTCAGGATGTGGCCCGTGTATCAGCCAACAACGACGAGGAGATAGGTCGTCTCATCGCCGAGGCCATGAAGAAGGTAAAGAAGGAAGGCGTCATCACCGTCGAGGAGGCCAAGGGCACCGAGACTTCGGTAGACGTAGTAGAGGGTATGCAGTTCGACCGCGGTTATATCAGCCCCTACTTCGTGACCAACTCCGACAAGATGGAGTGCGAAATGGAGAATCCCTACATCCTCCTTTACGATAAGAAGATTTCCAACCTGAAGGATATGCTTCCCGTTCTGGAGGCTGTGGCACAGTCAGGCCGCCCGATGCTGATCATCGCCGAGGATGTCGACAGCGAGGCTCTGGCCACATTGGTTGTGAACCGCCTGCGTGGCTCGCTGAAGATCTGCGCCGTCAAGGCTCCGGGCTTCGGCGACCGCCGCAAGGAGATGCTGGAGGATATCGCCATCCTGACCAACGGCACAGTAATCAGCGAGGTCAAGGGTATGCAGCTGTCACAGGCAACCGTACAGGATCTTGGCACAGCCGAGAAGGTGACCGTAAACAAGGACAACACCACCATCGTGAACGGCGGCGGCAACAGCGACGCCATCGCGGCACGTGTCAACCAGATCAAGGCTCAGATCGAGACCACGACTTCCAACTATGATAAGGAGAAGCTGCAGGAGCGTCTGGCCAAGCTGGCCGGCGGCGTGGCAGTGCTCTATATCGGCGCTCCCTCCGAGGTGGAGATGAAAGAGAAGAAGGACCGCGTGGACGATGCGCTGAGCGCAACCCGCGCAGCCATCGCCGAGGGTATCGTTCCCGGCGGCGGCGTGGCTTACATCCGTTGCCTCCCCGCTCTGGACGAGCTGAAAGGTGACAACGACGACGAGAACACGGGTATTGCCATCATACGTCGCGCCATCGAGGAACCGATGCGCCAGATCGTGGCCAATGCCGGAGTCGAGGGTGCCGTAATCCTGCAGAAGGTTCGCGAAGGACAGGGTGACTACGGCTATAACGCCCGCACCGACACGTTCGAGAACTTCTTCGAAACCGGCGTGATCGATCCCGCCAAGGTTACCCGCGTGGCTCTGGAGAACGCCGCCAGCATCGCCGGCATGTTCCTCACCACAGAGTGTGTCATAGCCGATAAGAAAGAGGATACTCCAGCAATGCCCGCTCCCGCCCCTGGTATGGGTGGTATGGGTGGCATGATGTAACCGCCTTACTTAGATTTTCAATGCAAGTCTAAACGACTTAATCGCAATAAATTAGAATCACCTTCGGAAACGGAGGTGATTTTTTTATGCTATTTTTTGAAAATTTTTGTTGAAAATTTTGCAGTTTCAAAATATTGTACTAATTTTGTGGTGTACTATTACACTAATACACTATGATAGCTTTTAAAGATGTATGTTTTTCATACCGCCGCAATGTTCCGGTGCTCTCCAATCTGTCGTTACAGATAGAGCCCGGCACGGTATGCGGACTTCTCGGCCGCAACGGCGTGGGCAAAAGCACAATGCTTTACCTCACGGCCGGTCTGCTCCGCCCCCGCTCGGGCCAGGTGCTATGCAACGGCTACATACCTTCCGACCGTCAGGTGAATTTCCTCAACGACATATTTATCGTCCCCGAAGAATTTGACCTACCTCCCATCACCCTCGATGAATATGTACGCATCAACAGCGTGTTCTATCCAAAGTTCGACCTCGACCTGATGCACAGCATCCTCGAGATATTCGCCCTGCCGGGCAATATCAATCTCGGCGCTCTCTCCCTGGGTCAGAAAAAGAAGGCGTTTCTGAGCTTCGCACTGGCATGCAACACATCCATACTGCTTCTGGACGAGCCTACCAACGGGCTTGACATCACGGCCAAGCGCATGTTCCGCGCGGCAATCACCGCAGCTATGACCGACGACAAGACCATCATCATATCCACCCACCAGGTATATGATGTGGAGAACATCCTGGACCATGTCGTGATAGCCGACAACAACCGCATCCTGCTGAACCGGCCCATGATCGACATACAGACCAAACTGCGTTTCGGATACACACAGGATCCCGAGCTGGC
Source organism: uncultured Bacteroidales bacterium (assembly GCA_902796035.1). Lineage (GTDB taxonomy): Bacteria > Bacteroidota > Bacteroidia > Bacteroidales > Muribaculaceae > Lepagella. The sequence goes on from CADBNR010000063.1 coordinate 48,037, forward strand.
CAAACGCGCCCTGTTCTCCATTCCGATGCCGGGGGGCTTCAACGTAGTGGAATTCCTCGACGACCCCGACCGCGAGACTGAAGTCAACCTCGAGACCCTGTTCGAGCTTACCAACAGCAATCCCGACCTCATCAACCAATTATTCGTAGAAAAATCATGAACAAGCATCTAACATATCTGGCTGTCGCAGCCATAGCAGTGAGTTCAGTGCCTTTCCTCTCATCATGCCGGATTGTAAAGGTCAAGAAAAACGTAGAGACAATAACCCGCCGGCTCGACCTTAAGGATTTCAACAAGATTGAAGTGAACGGCGCATGTGACCTGGAATACACCCAGGGTCCCTATTCGGTTACAGTGACGATGCCTAAAGAGATAGGCGAAAACGTAATCACAAGCGTCAACGACAGTCTGCTTAAGATAGAGGATGATCATCATGGATCGTTCAGTGCGCGCAACCGCAAGATTACTGTAATTGTAAGTGCACCGTACATATCATTGCTTCGGGTCAACGGGGCAGGCGACGTTGACATCAAGAACATCGACACACCTGTATTATATATGGAATCCAACGGAGCCGGCGACATCGATATCGACGACAGCAAAATTGCAAACAACACCGTTACCATCAACGGTGCGGGGAAGGTCGATATGGACAAGATTCAGGGCGGGACTCTGACTATAAACGTTAACGGTGCCGGCAAGGTAGACGTCAAGGGAGAATATGAACACGCATTCATAAATCTGGCGGGAGCCTCGTTCGCAGATATAACCGAGCTTAAGTGCAATGACCTGCACACACAGAGCAGCGGTGCATCCAAAATCAATAAATAACATCAGATCCGACAATTATGGAAACTACAGTACAATATAAGCAACTCGACAGCTTCGGCCGTTTCATGGCTCTGGCGCGAAAACAGTTCTGCGAAAACAGGAAGGCCATTGTGATGCGCACGCTCATATTCTGGGGCGCGTGGATGGGAATCGGACTGATAAACGGATTATTCAGTTCAGGCGATCCGCATGCCGTCATCGGTATGTATATCGTATTCGGCATGATTACATGGATAGTGGTCGCATCAATGGTATTCTCGTCAATGAAAAGTAAGGGAGGACGCCTCAACACCCTGATGACTCCGGCCTCAAACGCCGACAAATACTGGGTAGCGTTTTTTAGCGTATTCGTGGGAGGCTTCCTGCTCATTGCCATAGCTTACCCGATGATCGAGATAGGACGCAACATTGGTTCGCTGATCATGTTCCATGAGTTCGCCGGGTTCTACTGGCCGCAAGATGAACTTTTCTCCTCCTCATGGTCCGCTTTCATCAGGAATGCTGTGATTATGTCGTTCATCCTCTCCACTTACTTCTTCGGAGCCGTCAAATGGCCGAGACTGTCGTTCCTAAAGACTTCCGGCATCTGGGTGGCATTGATATTCGTATTCGCCATGTTGTTGGGAGGCACGGTAAGTTACATGATCACTCACGGATACGAGGTAGAATGGCTCGTGTCGTACACCGTCCGCTTCTGGATCATAATAGGCGCTGTATTCGCCGGCACGGTGTTTTTCTGCTGGCTGACGTATTACACATTTAAGAAACAGTATGTGATAGGCCGATGAATTTCAACGACAACAAACCGATATATCTGCAGATAGCGGATTCTCTGATGGATTCCATAGTCCGCGGGGAGCTGCCGGACGAGAGCCGCCTCCCCTCCGTGCGCGACTACGCCATCGAAGCGGGCGTGAACCCCAACACCGTTATGCGTACCTTCGTCTGGCTGCAACAACAGGAACTCATCTATATGAAAAGGGGCATCGGATACTTTGTCGCGCCTAATGCATGCGCAAGGATACTGCAGATGCGCAAGGAGTACTTCTTCGACCACGAGGCTAACTACTTCTTCGACCGACTCTCATCCTTCGGCATCTCGCCCGAACAGCTAATGAACGCTTATACCGATTTTCTCGCAAACTCCACTAAATAACTGAACTGAAATGAAATGCATATATTTGTTACCGGCATTGCTGATGTCGGCAGGCACCCTCACTACCCTGGCCCAGGAGCCTGCGGACACAGTTCCAGAACCGGAAGTATCCGTCAATCTCGATGATTTCGTGGTCACTGCCCGGAAAGAGGTGATAAAGTCCGACGGCGCCAAGCTGACCTACGATGTAAGCGAAGATGAGTCGACCAAAGGCCAGACTCTGCTCGACGCCCTGAAGAAGGTGCCTATGGTTACTGTCGATGCCCAGGACAACATACAGATCAACGGCAATTCCGGCTTCAAGATCTACGTCAACGGCAAGGAAGACGTGATGATGGAAGCCAACTACCAGAAGATATTCAAGGCCATGCCGGCCGAGTCGGTCAAGAAGATAGAGGTGCTGACCGAACCCGGCGCCAAATACGATGCCGAGGGTTTCGGAGGAATCCTGAACCTGATTACGGAGACCCAGCAGCGACGCGACGGCTATTCGGGCACTCTGGCAGCCGGATACGGCACGAAACAGGGTTATTTGAGCGCATACGGCACCGTCAAGGCCGACAAGGTAATGGTGAGCCTCAACCTCACTGGAGCCATGGACGGATTTATGCCAAACAAGAACATTAATGAGTCTGAAACGGAATATCTGCACTCTGAAACCGACCGGCGTCTCGTAACCAACGGACGGCAGAAATTCAACTTCGGATACGAGAGCGTGGGACTTAACATGAGTTGGGAGCCCTCCTCGCGACATCTATTCACAATGGGAGGCAGTTTCAACAACGTAAACGCCAAGGTGAAGGAATTCACCAACTCCAACATCATGTTTGACGCTGCCGGCAACCGGCGCTGGAGCTACGACCTGAACGTTGACAAGGGCAAGATCTGGAACCAGGGAGCTTCGGCCAACGCATCCTACCGCATCGGATTCAACGACATGAGCACACACCGAATCATATTCGCCTATATGTTCGATTACGGTAAGAATTTCATGGACATCACCACCAACACCACCAACGGCGATAACTATCCCATCCTGACACCCTGGCAGGATATCACCAACCATGAGTATACGCGCCAACATACGGTTCAGGCCGACTATTCCAATCCATTCGGTGACGGCAACCATACACTCGATGCCGGATTCAAGGGGATATTCCGCCGCAACACGGCCATCTCGGGTCTTTTGGTCGGTGACTCGAAGGAGAATATGCTTCCACAGGACAACGACAACGACAACATCAATCAGAACATGGACATCTACGCCGGCTATCTGGCCTACAACGGATCGTTCGCAGGCAAATTCGGACTGACAGCCGGCATACGATATGAGCATACTGCCATGAACCTGGTATATCATGACAAGACAAAAGCAGGCTTCAGCTCGCATCTCAACGACTGGGTGCCTAACACCGCGCTGACCTACATCTTCGGACCGGCAACCAATCTGCGCCTGGCCTATCAGATGCGTATCTCGCGCCCCTCACTGTCGCAAGTGAACCCATACGAACTGAAGTTCAGCGACCAGGACATCAACAAGGGTAACCCCGATCTGACCAGTGAACGCAACAATGTGGTGTCGCTGACCTATACCAATTTCGGTCGGCTTCTGGGCGGAAATATCAAGCTCAGCTACGAGCAGACCGACAACTCGATTATAAGCTACACCCGATACGAGGGCATCGCCGCCATACACACATACGGCAACTATGGACTCCGACGCATGGTGGGCCTGAGTGGATTCCTGAATTGGAATATAACAAACTCCATGTCGCTGTCGGTGAACGGATCGGTCAGATATACCGACATCAACGCCCGTAAGATCAACCAGCGCTCGCACGGCTGGAGCGGCAACTACGGCATCAACTGGAACTACAGTGCCCCGAAGGGATTCAAGTTCAATGTCGGCGGCGGCCAGAACATACACGAGATCACCGCGCAGGGTTACAACACAGGTTACTATTACTACGGACTCGGTGTGAACAAGACGTTCCTGAAGGACAACTCGCTGAACGTGGGTCTGAGTGCCTGGAACTTCATGCGTGCATATCAGGGAGGCTCATGGCATACCAATACACCCGACACTCGCAGTGTGGCACGCTGGTCGCAATGGAGCCCGAGCATATCGCTCACCATCAGCTGGAATTTCGGGCATCTCAAGGAGAAAGTGAAGGATTCCGGGCTCGACATCAATCCCGATGACACCTCCACAACCAAGGGCAAATCCTCGATATCGATGTAATCCCAAAATTTTGATATGTTGTCTCTTTTAATTAATTTTGTAGGTTAAAAGCCCTGTAATAATCGGCCCGGACCGAAGCGGACTTTCGGCCCGGCCGGTTATTCGGCAGCATATACCCTTATTTAGAAATTATGGGATTTAAAGATTTTTTTTCGCGTAAGAAGAAAGACCAGGAGCAGATCCGCCAGGAGCAGGAAACCCTGGACAGCGGTCTGACCAAGACCAAAGAAAGCGTATGGAGCAAGATCTCGCACGCCATCGCCGGCAAGAGCTCGGTGGACGACGAAGTCCTTGACAATCTTGAGGAGGCGTTCGTGACCAGCGACGTCGGCACCGACACAACTCTGGAGATAATAGACCGTCTGCAGAAGCGTGTGGCCCAGGACAAGTATGTGGGCAGCGAGGAGCTTCGCACGCTGTTGGCGGACGAAATAACCCAGATGCTCGAGAAGCCGGAGAATTCCGGTCGCCTCGAGGACTTCGAAATTCCGGACACCAACGGCGAGCCTTACGTAATAATGGTGGTCGGCGTCAACGGAGTGGGCAAGACCACGACCATCGGCAAGTTAGCTTATCAGTACAAGCAGGCAGGCTATAAGGTGGTGCTGGGCGCAGCCGATACGTTCCGCGCTGCAGCCATCGAACAGCTTGACATCTGGGGTGAGCGCGTGGGAGTGCCCGTAGTGAAACAGAAGATGGGCAGCGACCCGGCCGCCGTGGCTTTCGACACCGTCAGCTCGGCCAAGGCTCAGGGCGCAGACGTAGTGATAATAGACACGGCAGGCCGTCTGCACAACAAGGTAGGTTTGATGAACGAGCTTACGAAAATCAAGAACGTAATGAAGCGCGTGGTGCCCGACGCTCCGCAGGAGATCCTGCTGGTGCTTGACGGTTCTACAGGACAGAACGCATTCGAACAGGCCCGTCAGTTCGTGGCAGCCACCGAGGTAAACAACCTGGCCATAACCAAGCTGGATGGCACCTCCAAGGGTGGCGTTGTGATAGGCATAAGCCATCAGTTCAAGATTCCGGTGAAGTACATCGGTCTCGGCGAGAAAATTCAGGACCTGCAGATATTCCACCCCGACGAGTTCGTTCGTTCCCTTTTCGGCAACGCTATCTGATACTGACAGATGTACAGAAAAAACAAGATAGACATTGTGACCATGGGATGCTCCAAGAATCTGATAGATTCGGAGCGTCTGTTGCGCCGCCTGGCCGCTAAGGGTTACGAGACCGAGCACGATCCCGACACCCCCAACGGCGAGTATGTGGTTGTGAACACCTGCGGCTTTATCGGCGACGCCAAGGAGGAGTCGGTGATGATGCTGCTGGAGTTGGCCGAGCTTAAGAAGAAACACAAGATAGGTCACATCGTGGTGATGGGATGCCTCTCCGAGCGATACCGCGACTCTCTCCCGGCCGAGATGCCTGAAGTTGATACATGGTACGGAAAGTTTGACTGGACGGGATTCATCGACTCGCTCCCCGACCTTTCCGGGCAGCAGACCCCCAATGCATGGGAGCGCGACCTCACCACTCCCCCTCACAGTGCCTATCTCAAGATATCCGAAGGATGCAACCGTTTCTGCGCCTTCTGCGCCATTCCCCTGATAACGGGACGACACAAGTCACGTCCCGCCGATGAGATTATAGACGAAGTGCGCGACCTGGTGTCAAAGGGTGTGAAGGAATTCAACGTCATAGCCCAGGACCTGTCGTCGTACGGCATGGACATCGACGGCAAGCATCATCTTGCGGAACTGATCGACCGCATGGCCGAAGTGCCGGGCGTAGAATGGATTCGTCTGCACTATGCCTATCCGGCAGACTTCCCCATGGACATCCTTGACGTGATGGCACGCCGTGACAACGTATGCAAATACCTTGACATCGCGTTGCAGCATATCTCGGACAATGTGCTGACGGCCATGCGTCGCCACATTGATAAGGAGAAGACCTTAGAGCTCCTGAAGCAGATTCGCGAGCGTGTGCCCGGCATCAAGATCCGCACCACGCTGATGGTCGGATTTCCCGGCGAGACTGAGGCAGACTTCGACGAGCTGATGGAATTCGTGCGCACGCAGAAATTCGACCGCATGGGTGCATTTGCCTATTCGGAGGAGGAAGACACCTACGCCCAGCTGCATTATGAAGACAGCATTCCGGAAGACACCAAGCAGCAGCGTCTGGACCGCCTCATGGAACTGCAGGAAAATATCAGCGACGAACTCACTTCCGAAATGGTCGGTCAAAAGGTACGCCTGCTTGTAGACGAACGTGAAGGCGACAAACTGATATGCCGTTCGCAATGGGACAGCCCGGAAGTGGACATGACATATACCGTCTATGGATCGGACGCTCAGCCCGGCGACTTCATCGAGGCTGAAATCACCGAGGCATATCCATTCGACTTCGTGGCTAAAGAAATTAAAAAGTAATGACAAAACACGTTTACGCGTTCAAGTACAGACTCCCCGGTGCAACTGAATTTTGTAACGGTATGTCTGACCATTGCCTGGAACAGCCCGAAGGTCGCGGCTTTGTCATTGCACCCTTCCTGCCCCACTCTCCAATGATATTCATACCGGCCGACCGCGAATGCGAGTCCGACACCTTCAGTGAGGCACTACGCCTTAACGGACATGGCCTCTGCGCACCGTTCCCCGAGGCATCCACCACACCCGATCAATTGGCCGATGAGGTGGAGATCATCAAGGCTCTGGAGCGCGTAGGCAAACTCACGAAAGCTGTGGCGGCGAGGTGTCTGCTTCACGACGCACTCACCGACATCAACACTCTGTTCGACTCCCTGTGCCGGAATTATCCCGATGCGTTCGTGTATCTTTTCTCTACGCCCGAGTCTGGCACTTGGATTGGTGCCACTCCAGAAGCGCTGCTGGAGAATGACGGCAAGGAATTGCATACCATGGCTCTGGCCGGCACGCACCGCGACAACGACACCGACGACTGGGACGCCAAGAACCGACGCGAACATGACGTGGTGACGAAATACATCATGGACTGCTTCACGGATTTCGGACTCACGCCCTTTGCAGACAAGCCTGTCACCAAGATGGCGGGTCCCGTGGAGCATCTGATGACGCGCATCAGCGTCCCGGCCTCTGACACTCTCGATGTGCTTCAGCTGATAGACATATTGGCGCCCACGCCAGCCCTGTGCGGTATGCCGCGCGAACTCGCCGCCGAGACGATAGCGCAACAGGAGCATTTCGAACGCTCTTTCTTTGGCGGCTACTGTGGCCCGTGGAATGGCTATGACAGCTTCAGCCTGTTCGTAACCCTCCGCTGCGCCCATATCGCGCCTGACCGCGCCGTGCTGTACGCCGGCGCCGGCATCATGCCCGAGTCCGACCCCGCCTCCGAATGGGCTGAGATAGACCGCAAGCTCTCCACCCTCACCTCTCTCTTTCCTCCCCATATTGTGGCTGAATCCATTCCGGACCCTCCCCATATTGTCGCGAAGCCGTTTCCGTAAGGAGCTCCGCTCCCGGCGCCTCCGGCACTCCCTCCCTCTCCCCCATTAGCAAACACAACACCAAACAACATAACTATGAGAACCAAAGCATTATTGGCACTTGCTCTTGCAGCCGCTGCCGTTCCCGGCATTGCTCAGGAGCATCTGAAGAGTCTCGACGGCAAAGGCCTCGACCCCAACATCTCGCCTAAGGAGGATTTCTACGGCCACGTGAATTCCAAGTGGATGAAGGATCACCCCCTCAGCCCCGAGTACAGCCGCTACGGCCAGTTCAACATCCTGAACGATTCGAGCAACAACCGCGTACAGCGTCTGGTTATGGGCCTGGCCGCCACCAATCCCGCAAAAGGCACCAACGCCTATAAGATCGCCAACATCTATGAGCTGGCTATGGACTCGGTGCGCCGCAACCGCGAGGGCGCCGCTCCCATCAAGGCCGACCTGGCCAAGATCGAGAACACCAAGCCCGAGGATATGGAGAACCTGCTGATCTGGATTCACCGCAACTACGGCTCGCCTTTCTTTAACGCCGCTCCGCAGGAGGACCTCGGAAACAGTAACATCTACGCCATGTATGTCGGCTCCACCGGTCTCGGTCTGGGCGACCGCGACTATTACCTGCTGAAAGACAAGAAGCACAAGGACATCCTGAACGCTTACGACAAACTGATCCAGACCGACATGAAGCTGGCCGGCTACAGTGCCAAGGACGCCAAGCGCATCGCCAAGAACGTGATCAAGATAGAGACCTTGCTGGCCGACTCCACATGGACCCGCGAGCAGAGCCGTAACATCCCGGCCATGTACAATGTCCGCACTATGGCTAAACTCAAGGAAATGTACCCCAACATTCCCTGGAACCGCTGGTTCAAGGAGACCATGAACATCGACGCGCCGGAGACGGTGATTGTCACCGAGATCAACACCGTAAAGCAGGCCGACAAGCTGATAAAGACACTGAGCGACCGCGAGAAGAAGGACTACTACCTGTGGGAGTATGTCAGCGGTGCCGCACCCTACCTGAGCGATGACTTTGCCAACGCAAGCTTCGAGTTCAATAAGGTGATGTCGGGTGTGCAGCAGCAGCGTCCCCGTTGGAAAAAAGCCCTGAGCGCCGTCGAAGGCGTTATGGGCGAGGGCATCGGTCAGCTCTATGTAGAGAAGTATTTCCCCGAGAGTTCCAAGGAGTACATGCTGCAATTGGTGGAGAACTTGCGCAACGCGCTGGGCAAGCACATCATCAACCTTTCGTGGATGAGCGACGACACCAAGGTGCAGGCCATGAAGAAGCTGAACGCATTCACTGTCAAGATCGGTTATCCCGACAAATGGAAGGACTACTCCCTGCTTGAGATAGATCCGGCCCTCTCATACTATGAGAACATGCACAATGCGGCTATGTGGGCACAGGACCGTTACCTGGAGAAATGGGGCAAACCCGTCGACAAGTCCGAATGGGGCATGACTCCGCAGACCATCAACGCATACTACAGTCCGCTGGCCAACGAGATCGTATTCCCCGCCGGTATCCTGCAGGCTCCCTTCTTCGATCCCGAGGCAAGCGATGCTGAGAATTACGGTGGTATCGGCGTGGTGATAGGCCACGAGATGACACACGGATTCGACGACCAGGGCTGCAACTTCGACGCAAAGGGCAACATGGTGAACTGGTGGACTCCCGAGGACGCCGAGAAGTTCCAGAAGCTGACACAGGGTCTGGCCGACCAGTTCAACGAAATCGAGATCTTCCCCGACCTGAAGGCTAACGGTGCTTACACCCTGGGCGAGAACATCGCCGACCACGGAGGTCTGCGCGTGGCTTACACCGCATGGCTCGACTCCCAGAAGAAGAAAGGCGTGGACATCACCTCCGAGGAGGCCAGGATCGACGGTCTGGATCCCACTCAGGTGTTCTATATGAACTACGCCAACCTCTGGGCCAACAACATCCGCGACGAGGAGAAGCGCCGTCTCACCATGGCTGACCCCCACTCGCTCGGAGTGAACCGCGTCAACGTATCGCTGCGCAACATCGACCCCTTCTTCAAGGCTTTCGGAATCAAGGCCGGCGACAAGATGTTCCGCCCCGAATCCGAACGCATCACCATCTGGTAAATCCTACATTACATACCTACCTATGGAGGCACCGCATCCCGGTGCCTCTTTTTTATGCTATATACATCTATTTTTGCTGTCGGTTGCTTTTAATTTTGAGGAATGAAGAATTTGGATTATATTTGCAATAAGAATCGAAGCGACACGAAATTATAAATAAGGGAGCTTCGGTTCGAATCAATGCTTTAATGTCAAACCCATGAAAAACTCAGTGGGGAAATCTTAATTAACCCAAAACAGGAAAGCATGAAAAAGCACAATTTTTATGCAGGGCCGAGCATACTGACGCCCTATACCATCCAGAAGACAGCGGATGCAGTGATTAATTTTGCAGACACGGGTCTGTCGGTGCTGGAAGTGTCGCATCGCAGCAAGGAATTCCAGGCCGTGGTAGACGAGGCCGTGGCTCTGACCAAGGAGCTTCTTCAGCTTCCGGAAGGTTACCACGTGTTGTTCTTAGGTGGTGGCGCAAGTATGCAGTTCTGCATGGTGCCCTTCAACCTGCTGGAGAAGAAGGCCGCATATCTGAACACCGGCACATGGGCATCCAACGCCATCAAGGAGGCAAAACTGTTCGGCGAGATCGACGTAGTGGCCAGCAGCGAGGACACCAAGTTCAACTATATACCCAAAAACTTCGTAATACCCACAGACGCCGACTATTTCCACTACACCAGCAACAACACCATCTACGGTACGGAACTCCGCAAGGATCCCGACAGCCCGGTGCCAATGGTGTGCGACATGTCGTCCGACATCTTCTCGCGCGTGTTCGATCCCACCAAGTATGAGGTGATCTACGCTGGCGCACAGAAGAATCTGGCCCCCGCCGGTGTCACCATCGTCATCGTCAAGGAATCGGCCTTAGGCCACGTGAGCCGCCCCATTCCCACGATGCTCGACTACCGCACACATGTGAAGAAAGGCTCGATGTTCAACACTCCCCCGGTGCTTCCCATCTACTCGGCGCTGATGACACTGCGTTACTACAAGGAGCAGGGCGGCGTAGCAGAAATGGAACGTCGCGATGTGGAGAAGGCAGCAATCCTCTATGACGAGATCGACCGCAACAAACTGTTCATGGGCACAGTGGCCGAAGAAGACCGCTCCATCATGAACGTATGCTTCGTGATGAAACCCGACTACGCCGAGCTGGAGAAGGAATTCCTCGACTTCGCCACAAGCAAGGGAATGGTAGGAATCAAGGGTCACCGTTCGGTAGGCGGATTCCGTGCATCGCTTTATAACGCACTCCCCAAGGAGAGCGTAGAGGCATTGGTGGCCGTCATGAAGGAATTCGAAGCCAAACATTAATACAACGATGCTATGAAAATACTTGTATTTACCGAAAAGCCGTTTGCCCCGGCCGCTGTCAAAGCCATAGAGAACAGCATCAACGCCTCAGGCAACGAGCTGGAAGTGGTTGAGGGAGGCACACGCTCCGACCTGCTGGAAGCCATCAGTAACGCCGACGGACTGATTGTCCGCAGCGACAAGATAGACAACGACATCATGGATGCAGCTCCGCAGCTGAAGGTGATAGTACGCGCCGGCGCCGGCTACGACAACATCGATCTCGAAGCAGCCACAAAGCATGGCATCTGCGTGATGAACACTCCCGGCCAGAACTCCAACGCCGTGGCCGAGCTGGTGTTCGGTATGATCATCATGATGTGCCGCAACCAGTATAACGGCAAGTCGGGAACGGAGTTGAAGGACAAGACACTGGGCCTCTACGCCTTCGGACAGGTAGGTCGAAACGTGGCTCGCATAGCCAAGGGATTCGGTATGCATGTGTCCGCGCTCGACAAGTTCGTGCCCGACGTGATGATGGAAGGCGAAGGCGTGAAGCCCCTGCATTCGGCCGACGAGCTATTCGCGGAGAATCAGTTCGTGTCGCTGCACATCCCGGCTACAGCCGAGACGCGCAAGAGTATCGGCTACGACCTGGTGATGAAGATGCCGCAGAACGGTGTGCTGATCAACACCGCCCGCAAGGAAGTGATAGACGAGGAAGGTCTGATGAAAGCCTTGGAGGAGCGTCCCGACCTGCGCTATGTCAGCGACATCAAGCCCGACACAGCCGAGGAGTTCGAAAAGAAATTCGCCGCACGCGTGTTCTTCACCCCCAAGAAGATGGGCGCGCAGACCGCCGAGGCCAACTTCAACGCCGGCGTGGCCGCAGCCGAGCAGGCCGTGGCCTACCTCACCGACGGCTGGGACAAATACAGAGTGAATAAATAATCCCGATTTATCCCGATTTATCCTGATTTAACCCAATAACAAAGGCCCCGGGTCGCAATGACCCGGGGCCTTATATTGTGTCTGTGTGTTTCCGATTACTTCTCGGCTACACCTGTCATTACGAAGTCAAGACGGTTCTTGGAGGGGTCAAGCTGCTTCATGAACTTGTTGAGACCCTCTACGGTCATGCCGTCTATTGCGGCCTTATGGCCGGAGATGTTGTCGAAGCCCAGCAACCAGTCTGTCAGATTGTTTTTCCAATAGTTGTTGGTACGGACATTAATCTCATACTGCTTTGCCATAGCCTCGCGTACCTTGTTGAAGTGCTCGGCTTTAGCACCGTTCTTAAGCAGGTTTGCAAGCTCGGTGTTGGCACGGTCCATCAGTTTCTGCTGAACGTCGGCATTTGTCTGGAACCAGTAGCCAAGCTGCCAGTGGTTGGTATACTGGTTGAAGCCGCCGAATCCCTGAGGGCTGTATGTACCTCCTTCTTCCTCACGCAACGTCTCCGTATAAATGATGTCCATGATATCGCCCACTGCCGAAATCATGCATCTGTTGGCTATGGAATAAGGAATCTCTGTACCATTGCTTACCACGAATACCTGTGTAGAAGGCGTAGCCATCGGGATGTCGAAGTGATCCTTCACATCACCCTTGACGTATGGACGGGGCGAGATAGCCTTTACCTGGGTAGCCTTACCCTTGGAGGGAAGCGAGGCGATATATTTCTCAAGCAACGGCTTCAGAGTAGCAGCGTCGATATTGCCGACGAACAGGAAGGTAAAGTCGGCGGCGTTAGCCATGCTCTGCTTGGCCATCTTAAGCATTTCGGAATAGTCAGCCTTCTCCAGCATGCTGACAGAAGGAACGTTATAATAAAGATCGTCGTGGCAGTTCTGAGCCTGATCGAGACGGCTGCTGAAAACGAACTGCGGACTCTTCTCCTGCTCGCGGAGGAAACCTATGGTCTGTTCTATGTTGGCACGATATGCCGCAGTGTCAGGCTGAAGGTCGGTCATGGTCTCGTACAGAACCTCCATGAACACGGGAAGATCCTTGACAGTGGACTGTCCTTTGAGCGACGTCACGGCGTTGTCTACGCTATAGCTCAGTTCCACTTTCTTGCCTGCCAGATATTTCGATACGGTCGATGCCTTGTATTCCCCGAATTTGGAAGCGTCCACAGCATCCGACATGCACATCACATTTGCAGCCTGGCTCTTGCTGTAGATGTCGCGTCCGCCCTTACGGAAAGCAGTGAACAGAATCTCGTCGGCCTTGAAGTCGGTGGGCTTTATCACAACCTTCGCGCCGTTGCTAAGCGTAAACTCGGTTGTTCCGAACTGTCCTGCCTTCTCGCTCTTGATCTTGCCGGCCTTCGGAGCCTTGGCTACTAATGTGGACGGAAGTTCCTCGTCTACGTATGCCGTGTACTCGGCGTTGATAATCTTGTTGAGGTCGGCTGTCATCACCTCCTCGGACACCATTTCCATACCTTCGCGCTCAGGCTGCGAGACGACGATGACCTGATTGTTGGGCGTAAGGATCTGGGAAGCCATCATGTTAAGTTCCTGAACGGGTATCACCGGAAGAACCTGCTTCATCAGTGTGAACTCCTGCTCGGCGCCGGGATTGGCGGTATTGTCGATGAACGTGCGGATCAGACGACGTGCCAGAGCGGATGTCTTGGTGGAATTACGCTCGTTGTAGGCCTTCTCGTAGGTAGATAGGAGTTCATCGCGTGCACGGACAAGTTCTGACTCCATGAATCCGGTCTTGCAGGCACGGGCCACGATAGCCAGGGCATCGTCGTAAGCGTCCTTGATGCCGTCTTTGGCTATGATGGTGATGTCAAACGCATCCTTGGTAGTCGATACATAGAAGTCGCCGAAGCTCACGCCTGCATACGAGTACTTGCAGTTGGGATCCTTCGAATGCTCCTGCAGACGGTTGTTGATCATCATCTCGATCAGAGCCTGTACCACACTCTCCTGCATATATGCCATGACGGTGTTACGCTCCTCGAAAGGAATCTTGTCGCTCTTGAACGACACGCTGATCATCTTGTAAGGCATTTCCTTGTCGGTGAAATATGCAAAGATGGGCTTCTCGTTGTCGCTGACCGTGGGATATACGCGTGGAGCGGCATTCTCGGGCATCGGGATCTTGCTGAACAGGTCCTTCACCTTCTGTTCCATCTCGTTTACATCGAAGTCACCGACAATCACGATACCCTGCTGGTCCGGACGATACCATTTGTGATAGTAGTCGCGGATGGCCTGCGGCGGGAAGTTGCGCACAATCTCCATCTTGCCGATAGGCATCTGCTGATACTGGTACTCCTTGTACAGTACGGGGAGGATAGCCTCAAACATACGGTTCTGGGCATCGCGACGGCTGCGCCATTCCTCCTCGATCACGCCGCGCTCGGCATTGATCTCGTCCTCCTCCAGCAGGATGCTGCCGCTCCAATCGCTCAATACGAGGAGTACGGAATCCATCAGGGCCTTGTCAGTAGTAGGCACGTTGTCGATGTTGTATACTGTCTCGTCAAAGCCGGTGTAGGCGTTGATGTCCGCGCCGAAGCGGATACCCTTCGACTGCAGATAGTTCAGCATGTTCTTGCCGGGATAGTGCTTGGTACCGTTGAAAGCCATGTGCTCCAGGAAGTGGGCCAGACCAAGCTGATTCTCGTTCTCAAGCGTGGAGCCGACCTTCTGGGCGATGTAGAAGTTGGCACGCTCCTTCGGCTCCTCGTTGTGCAGGAGGTAGTACGTCAGGCCGTTGTCCAGCTTGCCATGTCTTACTTCCGGATTCAACGGAATAGCCAGATTCTGTCCGTAAGCCATGACACAGGTCATTCCCAGCATGGCCAGACTTGCAATCTTTCTGATCATATTTATATTGTTATTGGTGTGTTAATTGTGATTATCGGCAGAAATGCAAGAGACGATATCGTAGCGTTTAGTGTTGATACTGTTAATAGGAATTAAAAATAACAGCAAGGTTTAATACCTACGGTGCTTTTTGGACTTGTGGAAACGCATCGTGGTGTGCTGCGTTATGACATAGTCCATGGGCACGTCGTGTCCCTCGCACGGTATCTCGTCCATCAGCTGGAAGTCATAGCCCACTCCCACCGTCGTGGCTTTGGTGCCGGCCAGCAAGCGGTCGTAGAATCCCTTGCCACGTCCCAGACGGTTGCCCCGACGGTCAAAGGCTACGCCTGGCACCACTATCATCTCCAGCTGGCACGCATCCACCGTGTCGTTGCCCGTCGGCTCCTCGATATGGAACGAGCCAAGTTCCAGACGGGATTCGTCGTATGGAAGGATCTCCAGGTTCACGCCGTTGACACGCGGCAGATAGAAATGCTTGCGACCATGCCATTTCTTCAGAAACGCACGTGTTGACAGCTCGTCGCTCAGTGAGTGGTACATGAGGATGCGGTCAGCCATCATGAACGCGGCCGTATCTTCCAGACGCGCGAACACCTCCAGTGCCGATGCCTCTTTTTCGGTTTCCAACAGCATCTTGCGCATCGCGCTCACCTTTCTCCTTATGTCTCGCTTATCCATAGCTATTTCTTTTTACTTGGTTTAATGTTTACGGGCGATTGTCCCCTTTCCAGCAGACGCAAAGCCTCCGCTACCGTCTTGTCTTCCTGATTCAGTATCTTGATCAGGCCTTCGTAGCCTACCAGGTCACGTGCAATCACTCCCTTTATCTGATTTAACAACAAACCGCGCGATTGGTTGATGTAATACCACCTTGCGGGCAGCCCTTTGCGGGCGGCGTAACTCACGAAATTCTGCAGCAGCGTATTGTCTCGCGGCAGGATGCGCATCATGCTCTCGACGCTCTTGTCCTTCATCATCGGGCGGTAGGAATCGGCCATATATTGCGCGAAGGTATTGATCAGACCCTTGTTCACAGCCTCAAGATAATAGGAAGTGTATCCGGTGGTGTCTTCGGGCACGAACACATCGGGCATTATGCCGCCCCCTCCATACACCTCGCGCCCGTTCACGGTGCGGAACAGTTTGCTCTTGTCCAGCTTGATGCTGTCGCGCGAATAGAACTCGCCGTGCGTGTAGCGGTCGGCGATGTCCATCTCATATTTGCCGTTCTTGCCGCGCTTGTATTCCTTCTGGATGCATCGTCCCGAAGGAGTGTAGTAGCGGGCCACGGTAAGACGTACGGCCGAGCTGTCAGGCAGCGAGAGTTGGTTCTGCACCAGGCCCTTGCCGAACGTACGACGCCCGATGACAAGACCGCGGTCGTTGTCCTGGATGGCTCCGGCGAAGATTTCCGACGCGGAGGCCGAGAACTCGTTTGTTATCACAGTCAGCGGAACGTTCTGGAATTGTCCCGTGCCGTCGCTGGTGGCTATGGTCTGATTCTCGGCGTTGCGTCCCTTGGTGAATACTATGCCGCGGCCGGCAGGCAGGAATTCGTTGGCCATGTATATGGCCTGGTCCATAAAGCCTCCCGAATTGCCGCGAAGGTCCACTATGTACTTCTTGGCTCCTTCTTTCTGCAGACGTGTCAGAGCGGTGTAGAACTCGCTGTAGGTGGTACGGGCGAACTTGCTTACCTTAACGTAACCGTTGTCGCCGGTCATCATATATGCGGCGTCAACGCTGTTGGAAGGTATCTGGCCGCGCACTATGTTGAATGTGAGCGGAGTCTTGGAACTGCGCCGTTTCACCAGTGTCTTGACCTGTGTGCCCTCTTTGCCTCGCAGGGTCTTGAACACTTCCTCGCTGCTGATCTTCTCGCCGGTCAGTTTCTTGCCGTTAGCCTCCAGAATGAGGTCGCCGGGGAGTATGCCCACTTTCTCGGCCGGACCGCCGGTTATCACCTCCACCACGGTCACGGTGTCGTTCAGTACCTGGAATGCCACGCCGATACCGCCGAACGACCCTTCGAGGTCATCGTTGGCAATAGTCAGCGACTCGGCCGGAATGTAGGCCGAATGAGGATCGAGCGATGCCAGCAGGTCAGGTATAGACTCGTTTATAAGACTGTCGATGTCGATTGGATCCACATATTGCTCCTGTATCATGCCCAGAACGGTGCGAAGCTTTTCCTCGCCGGGACTAAGCAGATGCTGGGTCGAGCGCTTTCCGATGAACAAGCCCCCGATTATGCCCAGACTCAGGAACAGAGGCAACAGTATGTATCCGTAATTTTTCTTTTTCATCAATGTATGGATTGATCCTTACAATCATCACATCCGCATCCTCCGGCATCCTTGCCATCATTGTCCAAGGGGATGTGAACGGTCTCGATACCTGCCCGCTTCAGCAGATCGAGACCGTCGGTGATACGGTACAGGTCGGAGAAAACCACACGTTTTATACCAGCCTGTATTATCAGTTTCGAACACTCCATGCATGGACTTGCGGTGATATACAGCGTACTCCCCTCGCTGCTGTTGTTGCTACGCGCCACCTTGGTAATGGCGTTGGCTTCGGCATGAAGCACATACGGGAATGTGGTGCCCTCTTCAGTCTCGCATACGTTCGGGAATCCGGAAGGTGTACCATTGTAGCCGTCGGAGATTATCATCTTGTCCTTTACCAGGAGCGCGCCGACCTTACGACGTTCGCAATATGAATTTTCCGCCCATATCGACGCCATGCGCAGATAGCGGCGATCCAGCATATCCTGTTTGTCCATGATTGGCAGTGTGTTATATTATTATAATTCAAGCAATGCTTAAAGGTCGTTGTGGTCCACAAGGAAACGCTCCGCGTCCATGGCGGCGCGGCATCCGGTACCGGCGGCACACACGGCCTGACGATATATTGGATCGGCGCAGTCACCGGCCGCGAACACACCCTCAACGCTTGTGCTTGTGGTGGGTGACTGCACCCGGATATATCCCTCATTGTCCAGGTCAAGCTGTCCCCGGAATATCTGTGTGGCGGGTATATGGCCGATGGCCAGAAAGAATCCATCAAGCGGAAGGTCGAAACGTTCCTCCTTCTCCTCGCCTAAGTGACGCACTATGTGAGCGCCCTCGACGCCGTCCTCGCCATACAGGCCCGTGGCGTTGCACTTGAACAGTATCTCGATGTTCTCCTTCTTGAACACACGCTGCTGCAGTGTGTGCGACGCGCGCAGATGATCCTTGCGTACAATCATGTACACCTTGCTTGCCAATGTTGAGAGGTACAGGGCCTCCTCGCAGGCTGTGTCGCCGCCGCCCACGACGGCCACTGTACGCTTGCGGTAAAAGAACCCGTCGCACGTGGCACAGGCGCTCACGCCCAGGCCGCGATACTTCTCCTCGTCCGAAAGTCCAAGATAACGGGCCTTGGCTCCGGTGCATATTATCACTGTCTCGGCCACTATCACGTCTCCCCTGTCGTCATGACACACAAAGGGGCGCTTGCTGAAATCCACCTTGTCAATGGTGCGCGACACTATCTCCGTGCCGTAACGTTCGCTCTGCTTGCGCAGGTCGTCCATCATCTCCTGACCGAGAATCCCTTCCGGATATCCCGGGAAGTTTTCGATCTCGGTGGTTTGTGTCAGCTGGCCGCCGGGCTGATCGCCCTCGTAAAGCATCGGCGACAGATTGGCGCGCGATGCGTATATGCCCGCCGTATATCCTGCGGGCCCCGACCCTATTATCAGTACTTTGGTATGCTTTTCCATAATTATCGTATGTCTACTATTTCGTAATCCTTATACTTTGCCGCCGGGAACGTGAACGTGCTTTGCGGCAGCTTACCGTTAAGGTTAAGATTCGTGATGTAAACGGTGCTCCGTATGTCTTCGTTTGTCCGGACTATGAACCGTTCCGGCAACAGGGTCTTTGTGTCGATGGCCACCTCTATGGCCTTGATGTCCGCGTTCTTGTTTTTCGGGTTCAGCAACACCAGATACTTGCCGGCCTCCTTGCGCTTGCTGAAAAACAGCCGATAGGTGCTATTGTAGCCGTTCAGGTAAATCAGCGGGTTGGCGTCGGCCACATCGGCCGGTTCGGGAGTGGATACCGTCACCTCTTTCGTATTAGGATTCAGCGTCCATAGAGTTTTGCCGTCAAACCATTGCTTGCCGAACTGGCCGGATTCTATGTATGTCCGCGTACCGTCGAACTTGAACGAACCGGCGGCCGACCCTTGGTCACCGCTGACACGGAAGTTGCCGGTTATCCCTTTGGCGCCTTTGATTTTGCCTACCATCTGCTGCATCACCTCCTGCGGTGTTATCGCGTATGATGTGAACGATACCGCCGCGAGAGCCGTCAGCATCGATACGATTACTTTTCGCATTTCTCGTTTTGTTTGGGAAGTACACTCTCCAGGAACTGCTGATATTTGTTCCAGTCCTTGATGGGGTTGCGGGCCACTCCCGATTCGTCGGCGGCTTTGGCTACTGCCGGCGATACGGTGAACAGCAGACGCTTATCCACGGGCTTGGGCAGTATGTAGTCGGGCCCGAAGCTCAGCTCCTTCACGCCGTAAGCGTCCAATACCTGCTGCGGCACAGGCTCGTGCGCCAGCTTGGCTATGGCGTAAGTGGCGGCCACCTTCATGTCCTCGTTGATGGTGGAAGCACGAGAGTCGAGAGCGCCCCGGAATATGTATGGGAAACCCAACACATTGTTTACCTGATTCGGGTAATCGCTGCGGCCCGTGGCTACGATTATGTCGGGACGGGCGGCTTTGGCCAGCTCGTAATCTATTTCCGGCTTCGGGTTGGCCAAAGCGAACACAATCGCCTTGGGTGCCATCTTCATCAGCATAGCCGGTGTCAGCACATTGCCCACACTCACGCCGAGAAATACATCGGCGTCTACGATTGCATCGTCAAGAGTGCGCAGGTCGCGGTCGGTGGCGAACTCGCGCTTCTGCTCCGTGAGCTTGTCACGGTCCTTGCGTATCACCCCCTTTGAATCGCACATCACGATGTTCTCAGCCTTCACTCCCAGACGCTTGTAGATGCGGCCGCAGCTGATGGCTGCACCGCCGGCTCCGTTTATCACCAGCTTGATCTCGTCCAGTTTCTTGCCCTGTATCTCGCAGGCGTTCAGCAATGCGGCGCCGGAGATTATCGACGTGCCGTGCTGGTCGTCGTGCATGATGGGTATATCGCACTGATTGCGAAGCTTGGTCTCGATGTAGAAACTCTCCGGAGCCTTTATATCCTCCAGATTGATGCCGCCGAACGTGGGCGTCAGCGAGCGTATTATCTCAACCATCTTCTGCGGGTCGCTCTCGTTGATCTCGATGTCGAACGAGTCCAGGCCGGCGTATATCTTGAACAGAAGTGCTTTGCCCTCCATCACCGGCTTGCCGGCAAGAGCGCCGATGTTGCCGAGACCAAGCACTGCCGTGCCGTTCGATATCACGGCCACAAGGTTGCCTCGGTTGGTATATTTATATGCATCGTCCGGATTCTTCTCTATCTCAAGGCAAGGATAGGCCACGCCGGGCGAATAGGCCAGCGACAGGTCGCGGGCCGTACGATACGGCTTGGTGGGCATCACCTCGATCTTGCCGGGGCGCCCATCTTCATGGTATTCCAGAGCCTCTTGCTTCATGTCCATATTTCGAGTCTGTTTTTTACGGTTATTCTATTTGTTTCCTTTGTATCTAATAACAAATGAAATCCCTACTCTTAACTTACAAAATTAACAAAAAAAGTTGGGATTGGCAATTTATTCATTCCTATTAAATGCTATTAACGATAAAATTGTTAATTTTGCGGCAAATTTGAATTGACAGAAGCATTTTATCCATGATAAGTATCAACAATCTCGAGGTAGAGTTCTCGGCGCGTCCCTTGTTTCACGATGTGAGTTTTGTGATCAATCCCAACGACCGCATAGCCCTCACGGGCAAGAACGGCGCTGGTAAATCCACATTGCTGAAGATACTGGCGGGTCTGGAGGAGCCGACGCACGGCACGGTGTCCATGCCCAACGGCATCACCGTGGGCTATCTCCCTCAGCAGATGGTCCTGGCCGACGACACATCGGTGGTGGACGAGGTAAAGAAAGCATTCTCGGAATTGCAGAATCTGAAAGATGAGCTTGCCGCAGTACAACAGCAGATGACCGAACGCACCGATTATGAGTCGGAATCGTATCACGACCTGCTCGAGAAGTTCGACTATCTGAACCATCGACTTTCCATCGAAGGGGCCGATAATGTGGATGCCGAAATTGAATCCACGCTCACGGGCTTAGGTTTCCTACCGACGGATATGCACCGCCCCACCTCGGAATTCTCCGGAGGCTGGCGTATGCGTATAGAGCTGGCCAAGATACTGTTGCGCCGGCCGGATATCCTGCTGCTCGACGAGCCCACCAACCATCTGGACATCGAATCCATTCAATGGCTGGAGCGTTTTCTGATGAACAAGGGCAATGCGGTGCTGCTTGTAAGTCATGACCGCGCTTTCCTTGACAATGTAACTACGCGCACGCTGGAAATATCATGCGGAAAAATATATGACTATAAGGTCAATTACTCCAAATTCCTGGAATTGCGCAAGGAGCGTGTGGAGCAGCAGATGCGCGCCTACGAGAATCAGCAGAAGATGATAGCCGACACCAGGGAATTCATCGAACGTTTCCGTTACAAGCCCACCAAGGCGGTACAGGTGCAGAGCCGCATCAAGCAACTTGAAAAGATTGTGCCCATCGAAGTAGACGAGGTGGACAATTCGCGTTTGCGTCTGAAATTTCCGAAGGCTGACAGATCGGGCGACTTTCCTCTTATAATCGAAGGTCTCGGCAAGCGTTACGGCGACCATCAGGTGTTTTCCGACGTGGAGTTCACTATCCGTCGCGGAGAGAAGGTGGCTTTCGTGGGACGCAACGGCGAGGGTAAGTCCACGCTGGTGAAGTGCATCATGGAGCAGATACCCTACGACGGCACTCTCAAGATAGGTCATAACGTCAAGATAGGCTATTTCGCCCAGAACCAGGCGCAGTTGCTCGACGGCGAACTGACGGTGTTCGAGACCATCGACAATGTGGCTACCGGCGACATGCGCACCAAAGTGCGCGACATCTTAGGTGCCTTCATGTTCGGCGGCGAAGCCATCGACAAGAAGGTGAAGGTGCTGTCCGGAGGTGAAAAGACACGTCTGGCCATGATACGTCTGTTACTTGAACCGGTAAATTTCCTGATTCTCGACGAGCCTACGAACCACCTGGACATCCCGTCGAAGGATGTGCTGAAAGAGGCCATCGCCGATTTCAACGGCACGGTGATATTGGTGAGCCATGACCGCTACTTCCTGGACGGCCTCGTTGACAAGGTATATGAGTTCGGCGGCGGCAAGGTGCGCGAGCATCTTGGCGGCATCTACGACTTCCTGCGTGCAAAGGACATGACCAACCTGCACGATCTGGAGAAAAAGGACGCTCCTGCCCCTTCGGCGAGGTCCGCTGAACCTAAACCCAAAGAAGCAGCTCCCACTCAGGCAGCTACGCAGACCGAACCACCGCGCAAATTGAGCTATGCCGAGCAGAAGGAACGCGCCAAGATGGTGTCGAAGGCCGAGAAGAAGGTAAAGCAGGCCGAGGAAACCATAGCCACATTGGAATTGGAGGTTAAGGCCCTGGAGGATAAGATAGGCGGCGGCGACGCCAGCCCCGCAACCCTCGAGGCGTATCAGGCTACCACCAAAAAACTGGAAAACGAGATGTCCGTCTGGGAGATAGCCCAGCAGGAACTGGACGCCCTCTCCTAATTTAGCCGCACTGTGGCAACAGCCCGCGGCTTCTACTCTACCCACCTCCGGCTCCCATCCACACTGTGGTAAAAGCCCGCGGCTTTTACTCTACCTTACCCCCCCTCATCGGCTCCCCAGCACCAGCAGCACCAGCGACAGGAACAGTATCGACAGATCGATGGCCTTGGCCTTTACGTTCTTCTCCTTCAGCACCAGCACGCCGTACAGGAACGGAATGATCACACTGCCACGGCGCGTCATGGACACAATCGAAATCATGGCGCCCGGAATGGTGAGACAGTAGAAATATGCCAGGTCGGCCACGGTCAGGAATATGGAGATGCCCAATATCGACCATCTCCATTTGAATTTGCCGCCGGAATGCGCTGGTGCGAATCTACGCAGTAGCAGCACCACCACGCCCATCATCAGCATCTGATAGAACGAATACCATGCCTGCACCTGCAGCGGCCGGAACATGCCCATCAGGAATTTGTCGTAAAGCGCGCTTACGGCTCCGAGCATTGTGGCTCCAATCGACATCCACAGCCATATAGAGGCTTTGAACGAGAAACCCTCCTTGGCTCCGATGCGAGATATGAAGAACAACGATGCGAAACCTAACAGCATTCCGCACCATTGCAGCACGTTTAGTCGCTCGCCGAATATCAGCAACGCGCCCAACAGCACAAGCACCGGCCGCGAGGCGTTGATGGGACCCTGGATTGTGAGCGGCAGATGCTTGATGGCGAAATATCCCAATATCCACGATGACAGCACTATCACTGCCTTAAGTGCCACCAACAGATTCTGTGTCAATGTCTCACCCGGCCCGTAATGTCCCTGCGCTACGCTTTCCACAAGCACCGGACTTAGCAGCAATGTGCCGAACAATGTATTGAGCAACAGCACTACAGGCACATTATTGCCTTTCAGCGACATCTTCTTGAAGACATCGTAGAATCCGAGGCATAATGCCGACATTAGTCCTAAGAATATCCACATACTTATATTCAATATCCACAGAGTAGTTGACATTTACATTTCATTCGGCAAAATTACATAATTTTTCTGAAATATTTGGAATTTTGCACTTAGGTGATTAATTTTGCATTGTTGATAAACCATATTCAACACTGCTTACGATTGTCGCGTCCTTGTGATGCGATTCCCCGCATTGGTTGCGGGATTATTTGACAAGGCTATAGTATTCAATCCTTTAATTACTTGTAATCTAACCATCATGAGAAAACATGGAGAAAAGTGGTTCGGATTGTTCCTCGTGCCATTGGCCATACTGGGTCTGGCATCGTGTTCCGACGACAGTTAGGACACCGTGGACGGAGCTGATCCGGACTTTGCCGTGAAAGCCGAGCATATTAAGACAGTGGCCGGCGCATCCATCAAGCTGGCAGGAACCGTAAAGGATGCCGACGGCATCAAGGACATCCGCCTCGAGTGTAAGGAAATCGGTCTTAACAAGATCATTGACATCATCTCAATCTACGGCGAGCCGCTGAAGGAGTATGAACTGGACTTCTCGTACAAGATCCAGCAGGACGTGCAGGGCGACAGCTTCAATGTCGCATCTACATCGATGACGTTGCCGGCAAGACCACCAAAAAGACCGTGTTGGTGACTCTGGACGCCGACTTCACGGCACCGGTAGACGGCACTGACTGGTGGAACGAGGTGATCAATGACGTGGCTCTGGTGCAGAACTATTCGTTGGGTGTCCGCGGCGGCAACGACAAGTTCATCTACTCTTTCTCGCTCGGATATTTCCGCAACAACTCGCAGTATGACGTAGGCTACTGGGACAAGCTGAACCTTCGACTCAACACGGAGTATAACTTCACCGACTGGCTGAAGGTAGGTCTCGACCTGGCTCCCAATATGGAGAACTGGGACGACACCCCCAACCTGTTCGGCGCGGCACAGTCCATGGACCCCACCACTCCCGTGTTCCGTCCCGAGGACCAGTGGGATCTTGAAAATCCGATGAACAACTATCAGCGCTCCTACAACAACCAGGAATGGAACCCTGCCGGTAATCTGGCACGTATGGACAGCAAGACACGCAAGTTCCAGCTGCTGGCCAACCCGTTCATCGAGATCCGTCCCATCAAGCAACTGATACTACGCACACAGTTCGGCCTCAACTTCTGGATGCAGCGCAACGACTGGTACAACTGCGCGTTCCATATCGCCGACCTCGAGAAACGCGACAAGGATGAAGTTGGCCGTAAATACAGCGACGGTCTGAACTGGACCTGGAACAACACCATCACATACACCGACACATACGCCGACAAGCACAACCTGACCGTAATGGCCGGCTGCCGTAACGGCGTAGGCGACGGTTGGTCGTGGGGACAGCCCACTTCCGACCTGGAGAACGCCTACATCGCCGCCGGCGACACCGAGCGTCTGCGCTGGACCATCATCAAGACCGGTTGCACCGAAATAGCCGGTGAGGATCAGTTCAACAAGTTCATCGAAAACAACCTGACAAAGGATTCCTATCAAGGAGGTGTTGACAATTCAGAATTCCAGGATTGCAAGAAACTGTTCGGATGGACCGATGATTATATCACCACGCGCTATCTCATCAAGCCGTCGCAGCATAAGTCGGCGCGTATAATCCGCAAATATTTCGTGCCGTTGGCACAGCGTCCCGAAGTATACAACATCTGCAAGATTCCGTTGAACCACCGCATCCTGCGTTTCGCCGACGTGCTGCTGATGTATGCCGAGGCTGCCGCCTGGAACTATCTGTATGAGTACGACAACAACAACCGTGGCCGCACCAACCAGATTCAGGAGTTGTTCGACCCCGCGTCGGAAAACTATATAGGCGACCTCGGCAGCGTCGACAAGGTTGTGGCAGGCCATTCCTACTGGTCGTTCGACAACTGGAAATCCATGCGCGACGTGCGCAAGCGTGTGTCAGACGCAGCCAGCGCAAAGAATCTGCGCGTATGGCAGACGGAATGGTCCATGCTCGACAAGGAGCCATCGGAATTAGGCGGTACTTACGACAACGTTTCCGAGTTCGACATAGCCCAGTATATGAGCCGCGTCATCCACAACGACATCGTCATGGCCGGATGCACGTCATGGTGCTACTGGACGGCAATGTCTGTGGAGCGTTACAGCCAGAAGAATCGATTCGAGCTGTTCAAGACCACTCCCGCCGGAGGCAACTATTCCAACGACTTCACCGGTGGCGGCAACGTCGACGCCACGCACAATCTCTGGGTATTGAGCAACTACAGCCGCTTCATCCGACCGGGATACATCCGCATCGGACTGAAGGCCAATGAGGACAAGGACTTCTTCGGAACGGCTTACGTGTCGCCCGACGGCAAGACCGTAGTGGCCGTATATACCAACTATGACAAGGAGAAGGGCGTGACGCTTACCAATAGCTTCGACAACGGCAAGACGCCGAAGACCGTGACACGCTACACCACCACGGCTACGCGCCATCTGGAGGAAGACCGTTTCAACGTGGCCGACAATGTCTTCCTGGAGCCCGCTTCAGTCACTACCGTCGTCTATACCTTCGAGTAAATCCCAGCTAACCCTTATATCAAGTCGCGGAGCCGTTCTGTTAGTCGCTCCGCGACTTCTTTTATCTCCACCTCGCGTCCCAATTCCCTCTGCATCGACGTGACCGCCTTGTCGGTGATGCCGCAGGGATTGATGAGTCCGAAGGCGCTGAGGTCCGTATTCACGTTCAGGGCCAGACCGTGCATCGTGGCGCCATGGCTTATCTTCACGCCGATGGCGCATATCTTACGCGCCGTGGACTTACCCCAGTCGAGCCACACTCCTATCTGGTCGTCATTGCTTGTCGTGGCTATACCATACGCCTCCAAAGTCTCGCGTACGGCCTGCTCCAGTATCCCCACATATTGCTTCACGCCCAAATGATGACGCCGCAGGTCTATCAGCGGATACATCACCAGCTGGCCGGGACCATGATATGTGATGTCGCCGCCTCGCTCTATGCGTATCACCTCTACCCCCGCGCACGGCTTGACCAACAGATTGTCGGCGTTTCCGTGGAAGCCCAACGTGTAGACGGCCGGATGCTCGCACACCGCTATGGTCTCCGCTTCTGCATCACCATCTATCAGCCGCCGAAACAACTCTTTCTGCCTCTCCCACGCCTCGCGGTATGGTATCTGTCCCCAGTATTCGGTCTTCATCTCACATGCTTCTCTGCGTGGTAGCTGCTGCGGACCATCGGAGCCGACTCGATATGGGCGAATCCTTTCTCAATTCCCCTGATTCGGTATTCCTCGAACTTGTCGGGATGGATGTAGTCCTGCACGGGATAATGCAGCTTGGACGGCTGAAGATATTGGCCGATGGTCATTATCCTGCACCCCACGCCCCGCAGGTCGTCCATGGCCTGCAGCACTTCATCCTCCGTCTCGCCCAGGCCCAGCATGATGCCGCTCTTGGTGTTGGCGCCTTTGTCGGCCAGATATCTCAGCACCTGCAGCGAGCGGTCGTATGTGGCTACACGTCTCACCTCGGGAGTGAGGCGGCGGACGGTTTCCAGGTTATGCGAAATCACGTCAGGGTGCTCGGCCAATATTATATCCAGCAGATCCGTGCGACCTTGCATGTCGGGAATAAGGACCTCCATCGTCACTCCGGGACATTCTTCATGCAGACTGCGTATCATGGCGGCCCAGTGATGTGCGCCGCCGTCGGGCAGATCGTCACGCGTCACGGATGTGATCACCACATGCTTCAGCTTAAGCTCCTTGACGCTGCGCACTATGTCCTCTATCTCCTGCGGGTCGAGAGGGCCGGGCTTGCCGCCGGTCACATTGCAGAAACGGCAGTTGCGCGTGCACACGGCTCCGCACAGCATGAATGTGGCGGTGCCGTTGCCCCAGCATTCGGCCCGATTCGGGCACATGCCGCTGGAACAGATGGTGTGGATGTGACGCTCGTTGAGCATCTCCACCACCTGACTGGCCTTGAAGCCGCGCGGCAGTTTTATCTTGAGCCATTCCGGTTTGCGCCGGAAACTTACTTCCTCTTTCTTTTCCATGGTACGATTAGGTTAGCACCCCAATAGCTGTTTCAACGGATTCTCGCCGTGTACGGCCTCATAGTCCTTGATATAGAAAGGCACGGAATATGCCAGATCGAGAAAATCCTTTTCACGGAAACTTTTCTCGGCCAGCGCCACCATGTCTGCGGCCATCGGCAGCACGTCGTCCATCCAGTGGGCGTTTGGCAGCTTTATCACATCCTTGGTTTTAGCCGAGCCGTCGCCCATGAACCATATCTGGCGGTCCTGCGGCAAGTCCTTGAATGAATCCTCTGTCACAATCATGGCCTGCGGCGGAATCAGTGCGTCGAGCTTGAAATCGTAGGCGGCGGTGTACACCTCCATCCGGCGGGCGTCGACCATCGGCACCAATATTTCCTCTCCTGTAAAGTTAAGGTTGCGGAACATGGCCTTGACTGCTATCAGCTTCAGTGTCTCCACGCCTATCAGGGGCACGTCGAGACCGAAAGCCAGACCCTTGGCCAACGACATGCCGATGCGCAGGCCTGTGTACGAGCCGGGACCGGTGCTGACCGCCACGGCGTCTATCTTAAGTTCCTTGCGCGTCACTTCTTCCATAGCCTGTGCCACGAATGGCGCCAGGTCCGTGGCCTGGTGCATGGCTTCGCGCTCCACAGCGCTCCATTCCACATTGCCATCCACACTAAGCGCAACGCTGCTGGCACTCTGCGATGATTCTATATTGAGTATTACTGCCATATCATTATTAGTTGAAAAAGTTGATAAAGTTTAAAAAGTTAAGATATTAGCATAGACATCGGTTGGTCTTGGTATTATCTTAACTTTTTAAACTTTCTAAACTCTGTAAACTCGGCGCAGCCGCATACGCCGCCACACACCTCATTCCATCCATGGCTGCGGACACGATGCCGCCGGCATATCCGGCTCCTTCGCCGGCGGGATACACGTTGTCGAGTCCCACGCTGTTCAGGCGCTCGGGGTCGCGCGTCATCCGTATCGGTGAACTGGTGCGCGATTCCAGACCAATCATCACACCCTCCGGCGTCATGAAACCCTTGGCTTTGCGGCCGAAATCGCGGAAACCGTCGGCCAGGCGCCGGGATATGAAGGGTGGAAGAATCTTGTTGAAATCCTTGCTCTGAATGCCGGGGGCGTACGACGTGGCCGGCAATGTAGCCGACACTTTGCCGTCCACAAAGTCCGTCATGCGTTGGGCCGGAGCCACGATGCTGTTGCCTGCGGCTGCAAACATTTCATGCTCCAAGCGCTCCTGAAGCTCCAGCATCTGCAACGCGCCGGCTTCCTCAAATTCCGGGAAGTCTCCGGGGCGTATTTCCACCACCATTCCGGAATTGGCCAGGCGTCCGCTGCGCGCCGAGGCCGACATACCGTTCACCACCAACTCCCCGTCGGCCGTGCCTGCCGGAACTATGACGCCACCGGGACACATGCAGAAAGAATACACGCCGCGACCATCGCTTTGCGTCACAAACGAATACTCGGCAGGAGGCAGCCACTTGCCCCTCCCCTTAGGATTATGATATTGTATGCGGTCTATCAGTTCCTGCGGGTGCTCCAGGCGCACGCCGACGGCAATCCCTTTCGGCTCCATCGCCAAGCCCTGCTCATGCAGCACACGGAATGTGTCATGGGCCGAATGACCCGTAGCCACCACCACGGCGTCGCAGACTATCTTCCCGCCGTCGGCAAGTTCCACTGCCACGGCGCGTCCATCCTTAATGTCAAGGCCTGTAGCCTGAGTGCGGAAACGAACTTCGCCGCCGTTGCTGATAATCGTGTTACGGATCTCCTTGATGACGTGGGGCAGTTTGTCGCTGCCGATGTGGGCGTGGACGTCAATCAGAATATTTTCCGACGCGCCGTGCTGCACCAACAGCTCCAGCACCTGCTGCACGTTGCCGCGCTTCTTGCTTCGCGTGAAAAGCTTGCCGTCGCTGTATGCGCCGGCCCCTCCCTCGCCGAAGCAATAGTTGGACTGCGGGTTTATCTTTTTCTGTCGGCTTATCTCTGCCAGAGCCACTCGGCGCGAGTCTACATCCTCGCCGCGCTCTAATACTACGGGACGTATGCCGTGACGCAATGCCTCAAGCGCCGCAAACAGCCCTGCAGGTCCCGCGCCGATTATCACCATCGTTTTGGCATCTGGCGCGACCGGCTCGAACGTCACGGGTGTGTACGAGGACTTTACTTCCTTATCATCGCCCGTGGCCACGCGAACAGTCAGGTTCATTACGACATGACGTTTGCGCGCGTCGATGCTGCGACGCACTATCCGGTAATCGTTCACGCTCCCCTTATTACGCACGTTATCCTGAATCGCTTTCCGAAGCAATTCAGGATTACCTGCCGTCTCGGGTGTGACCCGCAATTGTATATCTTCTATCATAGCTCCATACCGTCACTCGTTTCATTCCCGACGCCATTCCACTACCTTGCCTGACTCCAGGCTGCGCGCCACGTCTATGATGCGCTGGTTGGAACTGCCCCGGAACAACAGATCCCTCTCCTTGAGGTCCCGGATGAACGGTCCATCTACTATAACGTCAATTTCTTTCAAAACCTGTGCCAAGACCGGATTTTTTTGCAGTTCCTCCCAGGTAAATCCGGTATAGAGCCATACTGTATGGCCCATATCGTGCACTTTACGCGCGATTATGCGCACTTCCTCGGGATGATACATGGGGTCGCCGCCACTGAAAGTGACGTCGAAGTCCTCCTCTCGCGCCACGTCCATGATCTGCGCCACAGTCATCTCCTCGCCGCCGTCGAAGCTCCACGACTCCGGATTGTGGCAGCCGGGACAGGCGTGCCGGCATCCGGCCAGATAGATACTTGTCCTGAAACCGGGACCGTCGACCGTCGTGCCCCGGACTATGTCCAGGACACGCAGCCTACGTTCGTTGTCATTGTCAGTCAGTTCGTTTGTCATTTGTGCACCATACGGTCTTTATCAGTGCGATCCTTTATTTGTGAACCACGCGGTCTTTCAATTCGGCGAGTTTGCCGCTGTTCCAGCGATCGGTAGTACCCACAAGATAGCCGGTGATGCGCTGGATGGTCTCGAAACGCGCTCCGCACTTCGGACAGCATGTCTCGTCTTTCTCGGCATTCTCGTAGCCACAGTTGGGACAGTGGTTGCGGTTATGGTTCACCGACCCATAGCCGATGTTGTACTGGTCCATCATGTCCACGATCTGCATTATCGATTCCTCGTTGTGGGTGGCGTCGCCGTCTATCTCAACGTAGAAAATGTGTCCGCCAAGCGTCAGCTCGTGATACGGGCCCTCAATCTTGGCCTTGTGGCGCGGCGAGCAGTGATAATATACGGGCACGTGGTTGGAGTTGGTGTAGTAATCCTTGTCCGTCACGCCGGGAATCACGCCGAACGTCTTGCGGTCCTTCTTGGTGAAGCGGCCCGAGAGTCCCTCGGCGGGCGTGGCCAGTACGGAATAGTTGTGGCGGTAGTTTTCCGAATAGGTGTTCACTTTCTCACGCATGTGGCTTACGATGCGCAGACCGAGTTGCTGAGCCTCGTCGCTTTCGCCGTGATGCTTGCCTGTCAAGGCTATCAGACACTCGGCCAGTCCGATGAATCCGATGCCGAGCGTACCCTGATTGATGACGCTCTCGATACTGTCGTTGGGTTTCAGGCCCTCGGTATGATTCCACAATACACGCATCAGCAGCGGGAATTGCTTGGCGAAAGCAGTCTTCTGGAACTGGAAGCGCTCGTCAAGCTGCCGAGCCGTCAGATCCATCACCTCGTCAAGACGCTCGAAGAATTTGGCAATACGCTCCTCCTTGTCCTCGATACCCATCTGCTCGATGGCGATGCGCACTATGTTGATGGTTGTGAACGACAGGTTGCCGCGGCCTATGGATGTCTTTTCGCCGAAACGGTTCTCGAACACACGCGTGCGGCATCCCATAGTGGCCACCTCGTGCTCGAAACGGCGCGGATCGCTGGCATCCCAGGCCTCGTCGCGGTTGAACGTGGCGTCAAGGTTCAGGAAGTTGGGGAAGAAGCGGCGAGCCGACACCTTGCATGCCAATTTATACAGGTCGTAGTTGGGATCTTCGGGCAGGTAGCTCACTCCCCTCTTTTTCTTCCATATCTGGATGGGGAAGATTGCGGTGGAACCATGGCCGACGCCCTCGTATGTGGATTTAAGCAGCTCGCGGATTACACAGCGGCCCTCGGCCGAAGTATCTGTGCCGTAGTTGATGCTGGAGAACACTACCTGGTTGCCGCCGCGTGAATGGATGGTATTCATGTTGTGTATGAACGCCTCCATCGACTGATGCACACGGTCCACGGTCTTGTTGATGGCGTGCTGGCGCAGGCGCTCGTCACCCTCCATACCGTCGAGTTCAACTTTCAGATAATCCTTTATTTCGGAATTCTGCAGATGCGACAGGTCGCGGCCAGTCAGTTTCTCCAGATTCTTGATCTCCTCAATATATGAATTGCGCACGAACGGAGCCAGGTAGAAATCGAATGCCGGGATGGCCTGTCCGCCGTGCATCTCGTTCTGGGCGGTCTCCAGGCTGATGCAGGCTAATACGGATGCGGTTTCTATACGCTTGGCGGGACGGGACTCGCCGTGACCCACCACGAAACCGCGCTGCAATATGCGGTCCAGAGGATGCTGCACGCAGGTAAGCGACTTGGTTGGATAGTAATCCTTGTCGTGGATATGAATAAGATTGTCGCGCACCGCGTTGCGCACGTCGGGCGACAGCAGGTAGTCGTCGACGAAGGGTTTGGTGCTTTCGGAAGCGAACTTCATCATCATGCCGGCGGGAGAATCGGTGTTCATGTTGGCGTTCTCGCGCGTGATGTCGTTGTTCTTGGCCTCGATTATTTCCAGGAACATGTCGCGGGTGCGGGCCTTGCGGGCTATCGAGCGCTGGTCGCGGTACTGGATATACTTTTTGGCTACATCCTTGCGGGCCGACTTCATCAGCTCGACCTCGACGCAGTCCTGGATCTCCTCCACGGTCATGCGCTGCTTGCCGGCGATGCCGATGCGGTCAGCTATTTTCTGAATCAGGGCCTCGTCCTCGCCACGCTCGGTGGTGAGCATCGCCTTGCGGATTGCCGCCTTGATCTTCTCCTCGTTATATCCCACTACGCGCCCGTCGCGCTTCTCGACTATCTGTATCATGCTCTTGGGTCTGTTTCTATTTGGTTAACTGTGTGTTTTGACTGTCCTTAACTGTATCGGAATGTTTTCGAAATGGTATCGAAAATTGAGCACATCCCAATTCCGATACAAAGTTACAAAATTAATTCTTTACGACAACTATAAACACCCAAAAATTTCAAAAAATTTTCGTTTTGGAAAACTTTTTAACCCCTCAAAATTTACACGCATCTAATTTTCAATCACTTACAAAATATTTTGGACAACTTTACCCCAATCCGACCATTTAGCCGCTTATCTTTTGCACATACGACCAACATCTGCACTATCTATTATTTCCCACCATCACCGGCTCGTTTTTGCCATATTTTTTGCTATGCCATCTGTTTTTTGTTTCCTTAACAGCAGCCTGTTTTTTGCTGTGCCATCTGTTTTTGTTCCAGTCTGGAGCTTTAGCGACGTCATCTGTCTCCCGTTCCCAGCACTCCTTATCAGTCGAACCCCGCCCTCGTTATTTTACTGCGTTGAACCTATGTCATATTGAGACATTACATCATATTTATATCAGCACCCAACATTAAAAGACAGGAGAGAAATCTTTCGATTTCCCTCCTCAGATGTTTTCACAACGGAATAATCCTTATTGTGATTTGCTTTAGTTTATTTTTGCGTCACAAATTTATATCAAAAAAATGAAATCCTCAAATAATAATGCAAAAAATTGTTTTCATGAACTTATTTTATTAGCTTTGTAGTCAAATTTACAATTTATAGATTATTAATTCGATAGACATCATGAAAATACTCGGACTTGACCTCGGAACCGCATCAATAGGTTGGAGTGTAATTGATATATCTGACAAAGATTCCAATATCATTCAACTGTTGGGATTAGGCAGCCGCATTATTCAATATGAAAACAATGAGGCCTCAGATTTCTCTGCGGGAAAAGGTGAGACTCCTTGTTCAAAACGCACTGCAAGACGAACCGCGCGTAAAATGCTTGACCGATTTCAGCAACGCCGGGAGTCTCTCAGATCATTCCTAATAGAACTCGGAATGATTAATAAATCAGAGTTATTTCCGCCTCTGAATCCACTTGAAACCTGGAAACTCCGAAGCGATGCGTCTACTCCTCACACAAAGCTGTCGAAATCGGAAATCGCTCGTGTTTTACTGCACCTCAATAAGCGCAGAGGGTATCGCCATGCAAA
Source organism: uncultured Bacteroidales bacterium (assembly GCA_902796035.1). GTDB lineage: Bacteria > Bacteroidota > Bacteroidia > Bacteroidales > Muribaculaceae > Lepagella. Next base: position 82,275 of record CADBNR010000063.1, read on the forward strand.
GTCCGACATGGGCGATGCCAAACAGACGGAGTATGTGGCACGCGTAAATAAAAGATTTGCAGAAATCAAAGCCCTAAATAAGACTATCGGTCAATTTTTCTACAACAAGTTGAAAGAATCCGAGGCAGAAAGTAGTCGGGGTAAGAAACAATACTCATATAGAATTAAGGAAGAAGTATTTCCCCGAGAAGCGTATGCTCAGGAATTTGATGCCATTATAAATGCTCAGAAAGAATTCTATCCCGAAATCCTTACTGATGAGAATGTGGGAAAGTTGAAGAATCTGATATTCTATCAGCGTCCCCTCAAATCGTGCAAGCATCTTGTGTCATTCTGCGATTTTGAAAAGAGAATCTTTAAAAATGCAGAAGGAAAGGAAGTTGACAGCGGACCAAAGGTAACTCCTAAGTCGTCGCCATTGGCACAGATGTGTAAATTGTATGAATCAATCAATAATATCCGTCTGGTAAATCCGCGTCTTAAAGGTCGGAAAGTCATGCAACCATCACTATACGACGGTTTGGATACGATGCCAACAGATGTTAGGAAGTTACAGCATGAATTCAAAATTAATGCTGAAGAAAGAATGCGGATATTCGATTATCTAAATACCAACGAAAGACTATCGGAAAGCAAACTCCTCGGCCTATTAGGTCTGAAGCAGGCCGATGGGTTTAAATCAGACCAGTCCCTTGCTAAAGGAATACAAGGAAATAAGACGTACTGCGCTATTGCAAAGGCCTTAGCCAACCATCCAGGGAAAGAGGAGCTACTGAAGTTCGATGTCAAGATAACCGATAAGCTCGACAAAAACACAGGAGCTGTAGAACCTGTAATCGATCTGTCGTATCTTGACGAGCCGCTTTATGAGCTATGGCATACACTATATTCCATCAAAGACAAGAAAGAACTGTTTGATTGTCTTACCCGAAAATTCAATATCTCAGATGATGAGACTCTTGAGAAACTGTATGCCATAGACTTCGTAAAAGATGGGTACGCCAATAAATCCGCAAAGTTTATTCGACGTATCCTTCCTCATCTCATTGAGGGTAATGGCTATAGTAAAGCATGCGAACTTTGTGGGGTGAATCATTCCCACTATGTGACCGTTGAGGAGAACAATGCTCGCACACTTAAGCATCGTCTTGACTGGCTTAACAAAGGAGAGTTCCGTCAGCCTATTGTAGAGAAAATCATCAATCAGACCATTAATCTGGCTAATGCTGTATCAGATCGTTTTGGCGATATCAATGAAGTGCGCATAGAACTTGCCCGAGAACTTAAACAGAATAAAGAAGATAGAGCTGAAACTACTACAAGAATCAACAAGCAGGAGAAAGAGAACCAGAAATTCGCCGACATGATAGCGGAACTCAACATCTCTCCTACCCGTCGCCGGATACAGAAGATGCGAATGCTTCAGGAGACCGGGAATAAATGCATATACTGCGGTGCTGTGGTCACCCCATCCCAATTTATCGAAGGTCATGGATACGAAATAGAACATATCATACCTCGCTCCCGCTTATTCGATGACAGTTTTTCCAACAAGGTTTGCTCATGTCGTAATTGTAACAAGGCTAAGGGCGCGCTAACCGGTTATGATTTCATGAAAACCAAGAGTGATTCCGAATTCAATGCATATCTCGACCGTGTTGAGGAACTTTTCAAGAATGGGAAGATCTCTAAGACTAAGCGCAACAAGCTTAAGATGTCATCCTCGGAAATTCCTTCCGATTTTATAGAGAGGGATCTTAGGGAAAGCCAGTATATAGCAAAGAAAGCTCATGAGATTCTTTCTCAGATGTTCAGAAATGTCTACGCTTCATCCGGAGCTGTTACAAGTTACTTCCGTCATGTGTGGGGGTATGACAACGTGCTGCATGACCTAAATCTGCCCAAATACCGCGATGCAGATCTTGTTGAAGAAGTTGAATACACTACCCACGACCAGACACATACGACAGAACGAATCAAGGACTGGACAAAACGAATGGATCATCGCCATCATGCCATAGACGCTCTTGTAATAGCACTCACGCGACAGGGATACATTCAGCGACTGAATACCCTGAATGCAGATTCGGAAAAGTCAGCTTCCGATAAGGTTAATCTGGATAAATGGGCGTCGGCACAACCTCACATATCTGTCAAGGACGTGCAGGTTGCTGTCAATAACATCTCGGTTTCCTTCAAACCAGGGAAAAGACTTGCCACTCCCGGCAAGAGATATGTAAAGCGTAACGGGAAGCGCAAATGTGTACAAAAAGGCATTCTTGTTCCTCGTGGCGCTCTTACTAAAGATTCCGTTTACGGAAAAATCAAAGTTTCGGTCGGCAAGAAAAATCTGAAATATATATTCACCAGTCCGGATGCCATAGTGGATAACGATGTCAGAACTGCGGTTTTGAATCTACTGAAAGAAAACGACGGAAATATCAGTAAGATCTTGAAACAACTTAAGAAGTCTCCTTTGGTTGTCAATGGACATACAATAGAACAGGCTGATTGTTACGGAGATGAGTTTGTTATTAGGTATCCGATTGAAAGCATAAAAAGGCAAGCGGATATTAACAGTATTGTTGACTTATCCATCCGCCGTAAGTTTCAGGAACGTTTTGACGAAGTTGGAGAGAAGGATTTCGTTAAAAGTCTGATTGAAAATCCTATTTGCTCGGATGAGGATGGAAAGTGTGCGATACGTAATGTCAGATGCTTTACAGGACTTAAAGCAGATACATTGGCGTGCGTCAAGAAAACTCCAACCGGAAAAGAAATCGGGTTCTCTCAAACCAGAAACAATCACCATCTTGCATTCTATCGGGAACCGGATGGAAAGATTACTGAGTCTGTTGTATCCTTCTGGGATGGCATCAAGAGGAAACGTTATGGCATTCCTGTAATCATAACCGATCCCGCTTCGGTATGGGATATGATTGCGAATATGGAAGACAATTCCGACATTCAGGAGATCATAGCCAAATTGCCGCCACATGACTCTCAGTTTGTCATGAGTCTGCAGAGAAATGAGATGATGGTGCTTGGAATGAGTGAAGATGAATGGAACGACGCTATCGCATCACGCGATCATGTGGCTTTCAACAGACATCTGTATCGTGTATGGAAATTGGCACCTCGTAATTATAATTTCAAATTCCACACAGATACGACAGCCAAAATCAATGACGGAGATAAGGAGATGAAAATGTTTTATAATATCCAGTCCATAGACTCTTTCTTAGCCCTTAATCCTCATAAGATCAACATTTCACAACTCGGAGAGATAGACTTCGACAATATGTCGTAATATGATAAAGAAGACATTAGTATTCTCAAATAAGGTTTATCTTTCTTTAAAATTAAAACAGCTGGTAATAAGGAGGGAGAATGAGCTTACAGGTGAGGAAGAAGTCATAACTCGTCCGATTGAAGATATCGGAATTATGATGATAGAGAGTGGTCAGGTCACTCTCACGTCATCTCTTGTCTCGGAACTGATTCATAATAATATAGGAGTCATTTTCTGCGACTCTAAACACATGCCGGCAAATATGATTCTTCCTCTTGAAGCCCATACACTTCAATCAGAGAAATCAATCGCTCAGATTCAGGCATCCCTTCCATTGAAGAAGCAATTATGGCAGCAGACTGTATCAGCCAAAATTCTGAATCAAGGAGCAGTTTTACGCCAGGTAACCGGATTGAATGTAGGGAATATGATTAAATGGGGATCAAGTGTAAGAAGTGGGGATCCGGAAAATATTGAAGGAAGGGCTGCCGCATACTATTGGCGGAATATGTTCATGGAATCAGGAAGATTCAGGAGAGATAAGGATGGAGAAGATGACATCAACATTTTTCTAAATTATGGATATGCCATATTACGAGCAATCATTGCACGTAGTATCGTGGGGAGTGGACTGACACCCTTAATTGGAATCCATCATTCCAATAAATATAATGCCAACTGCCTCGCTGATGATATTATGGAACCATATAGACCGTATGTCGATTTGCTCGTCGCGGATATGGTGTTGAAACAAAATCTGAATAATGGCTTGGACAAAGAAGCGAAGAAAACGTTACTGACCATTCCTAATTTGGATGTGAGTTTCGGGAAAATCCGACGTCCTCTGCTCGTGGCGGCATCCATAACAACATCATCACTTGCAAAATGTTTCTCAAAAGAAAGCAGGAAAGTGGTTTATCCGAGAATCCCGATTTAATAGTTAATTCATCCCGATATGGCGCATTACGTTTCCTACGACCGAATTAGTTCTTATCAACTCATGTGGATATTAATCATGTTTGACCTACCTACGGAAACAAAGATACAACGAAAGGATGCCTCGGATTTCCGTAAATATTTAATAACCGATGGCTTCACGATGTTTCAATATTCCATATATGTCAGGAACTGCGCCTCCAAAGAAAATACTGATGTTCATGTAAACAGAATAAAAAAACAGATACCCAACGAGGGTAAAGTATGTATCATTACAATAACCGAACGCCAGTTCAGAGAAATTTTGCTATTTGAAGGTACGAAGAAAAGCACGCCAATTCCGGATGCCATCCAACTTGAGCTATTTTGATATAGCAGGGTTTGGTTTCTAAAGGATAGAAGATATCGCTGATAATGTAGAGAGGACTATTCTTCTACAGAAAATAAAAACGCTCCAATTTCAAGGAGCGTTTTTTAATCCTACTAACCATTGTATTGCAATGAATATCAATACAATACACACATTGTGATGTGATTCGTAGTGCAAAAATAATAAATCTAAAGCAAATCACAACTCGGTCAGACAGGCGGCACACTTCGTTCCGGATGTGATTCGTAGTGCAAAAATAATAAATCTAAAGCAAATCACAACCCAGTCGTTAAGGCTCCAGAAGTCGCGGATGATGTGATTCGTAGTGCAAAAATAATAAATCTAAAGCAAATCACAACCCGGTGCCATGCCTTCGGCGACTTTTGTGGATGTGATTCGTAGTGCAAAAATAATAAATCTAAAGCAAATCACAACTAAGAGCACGGTCGATGCGTTCAAGTCCGTTGGATGTGATTCGTAGTGCAAAAATAATAAATCTAAAGCAAATCACAACGGGGTCATACGCCTTGACTACATTCCTGCGGATGTGATTCGTAGTGCAAAAATAATAAATCTAAAGCAAATCACAACGGTCTTGCCACACTTCCCAGAGAGGACTATGATGTGATTCGTAGTGCAAAAATAATAAATCTAAAGCAAATCACAACCGGAAGCTCATATCCATATTTCTCCAAAATGATGTGATTCGTAGTGCAAAAATAATAAATCTAAAGCAAATCACAACGCCATCACACGCAGGCTCCCGGACTACGAGATGTGATTCGTAGTGCAAAAATAATAAATCTAAAGCAAATCACAACCGCCAGCCATTCGCCAAACTCAACGTTTTCGATGTGATTCGTAGTGCAAAAATAATAAATCTAAAGCAAATCACAACGAAGTCGATTACGTGCAGAGTCTGCTGGCCGATGTGATTCGTAGTGCAAAAATAATAAATCTAAAGCAAATCACAACACTTTTTTTTGTACAAAAAATTATGGTAACGGATGTGATTCGTAGTGCAAAAATAATAAATCTAAAGCAAATCACAACACACCAAGAAAGCCGAGGAGGCGAGGAGGGATGTGATTCGTAGTGCAAAAATAATAAATCTAAAGCAAATCACAACGAGTGGATATAGCATGAGAAATGACATGGAGATGTGATTCGTAGTGCAAAAATAATAAATCTAAAGCAAATCACAACATACTCGCGATTATCGTTATTTTCTTTGTCGATGTGATTCGTAGTGCAAAAATAATAAATCTAAAGCAAATCACAACATGCTGCTCGCATTGCCTATGTTTGCAGTTGATGTGATTCGTAGTGCAAAAATAATAAATCTAAAGCAAATCACAACAGCAATCAATTTAACGACACATTCGCATAAGATGTGATTCGTAGTGCAAAAATAATAAATCTAAAGCAAATCACAACTGCCTTGATCGTGAATCGGGTCTTGCCCTTGATGTGATTCGTAGTGCAAAAATAATAAATCTAAAGCAAATCACAACTCATTGCACACAATTACACACAATTGCACAGATGTGATTCGTAGTGCAAAAATAATAAATCTAAAGCAAATCACAACGGACGGGGTTCGGTGGCGCTGTGGCTACTGATGTGATTCGTAGTGCAAAAATAATAAATCTAAAGCAAATCACAACGCAGGCAGCCTTAAGCTCGGTGAGAGGGCCGATGTGATTCGTAGTGCAAAAATAATAAATCTAAAGCAAATCACAACAGCACCATCATGTCGGCGCAGACAAGGACGGATGTGATTCGTAGTGCAAAAATAATAAATCTAAAGCAAATCACAACGTGCCGAGTGACACCACTTTAAAAATAAACGATGTGATTCGTAGTGCAAAAATAATAAATCTAAAGCAAATCACAACTACAACACGATGACCCTGTCTCGTTACTCGTCACTACGACTTAGGACTTATTTGGTGGATTGGCATGAATTTTGTAAATTTGTAGCAACAAGAGTCGGATGGCCCCGGTATGGGGCGACAGGCTCTGTAAGACGTCTTATCAATGAAATTTACAAGATTCGCAAAAATCACAAACATTGCGGGTGTGATGGCGCTGTGCGCGCTCCCGTCGTTCGGCTGGAGCCAGAAAGGACATGACACCGTGGCATTCATAGCCGAAACCCACCTGACACCGGCCACCAAGGCTGCGGTCGACTCGTTGCTTGATGGTAAATCGATAGTTTACTGGTCCAACTGGCTGGACAATGCGTCGCATACGCCCGAGTATGCCTACAGCAAGACCTGGCATTACAAGAACATCGACGCCGACCAGTCGTTCCGCAGCGCTCCTCTCCTGCCGAGCGGTGACATAGTGCGCGCCATCAACGAGCAGGTGGCCGTCTTGGCCGATACCAACATTGATGACAGCCGGCGCGCCCTGGCACTTAAGATTGTAACCCACCTCCTTGGTGACATCCATCAGCCCATGCATTTAGGCCACGCGTCAGACCGTGGCGGCAACTCCTGGACAGTGAAATACTTCAAACAGCCTACAAACCTGCATTCGCTGTGGGATTCGCGCCTGGTGGAGTCCGGTCACAAGTGGAGCTATACCGAGTGGCAGCAGCAGATTGACCGCGCCACGCCCGCAGAGGTCGAGGTGATACTCACCGATGCTTATCCCGAACATTGGGCCGAGGAAACTTACGAAATATGCAAGCAGGTGTATGCCGCAACGCCGCAGGACACCAACGTAAGCTATGACTACATAGCTCAGTGGACTCCGACAGTAGAGCAGCAGTTCCTGCGTGGAGGCCTGCGTCTGGCCGACATACTCAACACCGTGTTCGACCCCGACTACAAAGGCCACTGGTCTCCGCTAAAGAAGTAAAGTCCCGGATACAGATAATGGCAGATACTCATAAGGACTTTCCGACGTTAAATCTTCCCCCGGTCAAGCTTAAGCTGCAGACCGGGGCCGACGGCGTGGAGCGCGTATGGGATCCGTTGCGCAAGAAGTATGTGGCGCTCACTCCCGAGGAATGGGTGCGTCAGCACTTCGTGAACTGGCTCATGACCGACCGCAAGTTCCCCGCCTCACTGCTCGGCAACGAGGTGGGTATTCACCTCAACGGCATGTCACGACGCTGCGACACCATCGCATTCGGCCGTGACACAAAGCCATTAGTGATAGTGGAATACAAGGCGCCTGACGTGAAGATTACCCAGGACGTGTTCGACCAGATAGTGCGCTACAACATGGTGCTTCACGCCCAATACTTAGTGGTGAGCAACGGCCTGAACCATTACTGCTGTCGCATCGATTATGCCGGCAACACATATCATTTCATACCGCGAATCCCGCAATACGCGGAAATCGCATTACCCTTCAGCGAACAATGACCCAACCGACTCCGGATTACAGATATCTCGATAAACTGAACGACCAGCAGCGCACCGCCGTGGAATACCTCGACGGCCCGTCGCTGGTGATAGCAGGCGCCGGATCGGGCAAGACCCGCGTGCTGACCTACAAGGTTGTGCACCTGCTGAACTGCGGCTATCAGCCTCACCGCATCCTGGCGCTGACCTTCACCAACAAGGCGGCGAGGGAAATGAAGGACCGTATCTCCGCACTGGTGGGCCCGCAGGCCGCCCACCGCATCCCGATGGGCACGTTCCACTCCATCTTCCTGCGACTGCTGCGAAATCATGCCGAGCTGTTGGGTTTCAAGCCCTCGTTCAGCATATACGACACCACCGACTCGCGTAACCTGGTTAAGATGATAATCAAGGACCTGGGGCTCTCGGACAAGGACTACAAGCCGGCCACCATATTCTCGTGCATATCCAACGCCAAGAACGCCATGCTCACTCCCGACGAGTACGCGCGTCAGTATGGCGGCCACGACATGAAGGCGCGCAGGCCCATGACGGCCAGGATATTCCAGATGTACGTGGATCGCTGCAGGATGGCCAACGCCATGGACTTCGACGACATCATCTTCTTCATGAACAAGTTGTTGTCGGAGCATCCCGATGTGCGTCAGCGATACTCCGAGCAGTTCCGCTACATACTCGTCGACGAGTATCAGGACACCAACTACGCCCAGCACTTAGTCATATCACAGCTCGCCGCTCCCGACAACAAGCTGTGTGTCGTCGGCGACGACGCACAGAGCATCTACTCGTTCCGTGGCGCCAACATCAACAACATCATCGACCTGGAGCGATTCTATCCCGGTCTGAAGACATTCAAACTGGAGCGCAACTACCGCTCTACGCAGAACATAGTGAACGCCTCCGGCTCGCTGATAGAGAAGAACACCCGTCAGTTGGCCAAGAACGTTTACAGCGAGAATGCCGAGGGGGCGCCCGTGGATATAGTACAGACATACAGCGACCTGGAGGAAGCGTCACTCGTAGCGGCGCGCATAGCGCAGAGCGTGCTCACGGAGCACGACACCTACGAGGACTATGCCGTGCTGTACCGCACCAACGCGCAGAGCCGCGTATTGGAGGAGGCGTTGCGCAAACGCTCCATGCCCTACCGCATATACGGCAGCACCGCCTTCTACCAGCGCAAGGAGGTAAAGGACGCCTTGGCTTATTTCCGTCTCATCGTCAATCCCGACGATGACGAGTCGTTGCGGCGCATCATCAACTACCCCGCCCGAGGCATCGGCGAAACCACATTGAAGAAAGTGCGTGATACGGCACTTTCAGGCAAGGTAAGTATGTGGCAGGTATTGGCCAATCCCGACCTCTATCCCCTGCCGGTCAACAGCGGCACACGCGGAAAACTTGACAGGTTCGTGGAATTGATGCGTCAGTTCATGACCGACAGCGCCACGCATAACGCATACGAGGTAGGTCAGTTGGTGTACAACCGCACCGGGATGCTGTCCATGCTGGCACACGAGAACACGCCCGAAAGCATCAGCCGCCAGGAAAACCTGACCGAGTTGCTGCGCAGCATGAAGGAGTTCGTGGAATTCCGCATTGAAAGCGGCGAGGGCGATGTATCTATGACCTCGTTCCTCAGCGAAGTGATGCTGGCCACCGACCAAGACCAGAAAGACGAGCAGGCCGGTCCGAAGGTTACCCTGATGACGGCACACGCCGCCAAGGGACTGGAATTCAAGCACGTCTATATCGTAGGCGTGGAGGAAGAACTGTTCCCCTCGGCAATGGCGCTTGAATCCATGTCAGAGGTGGAGGAGGAACGCCGCCTGTTGTATGTGGCCATGACCCGCGCCAAAGACACGTGTATGCTCAGCTACGCGAAGTCGCGCTTCCGCAACGGCCAGACCGTGATGACATCGCCCAGCCGGTTCCTGAGCGACATCGATCCGAAGTTCGTCAAGATGGAGACGTCGGGCATGGAGGATGACTTCACCAATCCGGTGATGAACTACCGCAGCAGTTTCGGCGGCTACGGTACTTCCTCGCGTACCCGAAGCTACGGATCGTCGCAATCTTCCGAATCGCTGAATTTCGGCGGTTTCGTCTCGGCTGCAAAGCTCAAGTCGCGCAAGAATACGGATGCCAAATCCCTCGACGAAATGCCCACTCACACAATGCAGGAGCTTAAGAAGGGCATGAAAATCGAACATAAGAAGTTCGGAATAGGTTCTATTAATGACTTCACAAGCGTTTCCGGACTCGAAGGCATTGTCGTGGAATTCGAGAATGTGGGTGTGAAACGACTGTTGTTGCAATTTGCCAAGTTCAATATAATCGATGATTGATACACCATATTACATAGTATATGAGGATCGGCTCCGGGCCAATCTGGAGAAACTGAAACGGGTGGCCGAAGCCGCGGACGTCAAGATCATAATGGCGTTCAAGGCCAACGCACTGTGGAAGACATTCCCGGTGATAAAAGAATATTTCCACAGCTCCACGGCCAGCTCGCTGAACGAAATGAAACTGTCGCTGGGCTACTTGGGCAATGACGTGCACGCCTATTGCCCGGTATACACCGAGCGGACATTCCCCGAGTTCCTGAAAGGGTGCAGCCACATCACGTTCAATTCGCTGGCCCAGTACGAGAAATTCCGTCCTCAGATTGAGGCGGCCGACCGAAAGGTCAGCGTCGGACTCCGTGTCAATCCGCACTGCAGCGTAATCGAGACAGACATATACAATCCGTGCGTGCCCGGCTCGCGCTTCGGCGAGAATCCCGACAAACTCGCGAACGGACTCCACGCGGGCATCGAAGGACTGCACTTCCACGCCCTGTGCGAGAGCGACAGCCACGATCTGGAGAAAGTGCTGGATGCGTTCATAGAGCAATACGGACACCTGCTGCCCGGGCTTAAATGGCTGAACATGGGCGGCGGTCACCTCATAACGCGCAAGGACTATGACACCGAGCATCTGATTAAGCTGATGAAGCGTATGCACGAGCGGTACCCCAACCTGGAGATAATACTTGAACCGGGGAGCGCATTTACATGGCAGACCGGTGACCTTGTTACCGAGGTTCTCGACGTGGTGGAGGACGCCGGCATCAAGACCGCCATAATCGACGCCTCGTTTGCCTGCCACATGCCGGATTGCCTGGAGATGCCCTATCAGCCCCGCGTTGAGGAGGCCATCGGTACCGTGGCCGACGGTGCCGACTCGCCACACAGATACCGCCTCGGCGGCAATTCGTGCCTTTCGGGCGACTATGTAGGCGACTGGTGCTTCGACCATCCGCTAAAGCCGGGCGACCGTCTGACACTCTGCGACATGAACCATTACACCACGGTAAAGACCAACATGTTCAACGGCATTCAGCATCCCTCCATCTGGTTCCAGCCACGCGAAGGTGAAGCCGTGCTGCTTCGCGAATTCACCTACGACGACTACCGCGACCGCATGGACTGACTCCCACTCCTCCCAATCTTCCCAACTCTCCCAAACCCCGATTTACAATGGAATTCAAACTGACATCAGAATACATGCCCACGGGCGACCAGCCCGAAGCCATAGCCGAGCTGGCCGAGGGTGTCCGCAACGGACTCCCCCACCAGACTCTGCTCGGCGTCACCGGCTCCGGCAAGACCTTCACCATGGCCAACGTGATACAGCAGGTGAAGCGTCCCACGCTGATACTGTCGCACAACAAGACGCTGGCCGCGCAGCTATACTCCGAGATGAAGTCTTTCTTCCCGGAGAATTCCGTGCAGTACTTCGTCTCATACTATGACTACTACCAGCCCGAAGCCTACATACCCGGCAGCGACAAATACATAGAGAAGGACCTGATGATCAACGAGCAGATCGACAAGTTGCGTCTCTCCACGGCTGCGGCCCTGATGTCTGGACGCCGCGATGTCATAGTGGTGTCGTCGGTGAGCTGCATCTACGGCATGGGCAATCCCGAGGACTTCCGCCAGACGGTCGTATCGGTCAAGGTTGGCCAGCGCGTGAGCCGCAACCAGTTCCTGCGCGACCTGGTCAGCTCGCTGTACAGCCGCACGGAGACCGACCTGCAGAGCGGTCAGTTCCGTGTGCGAGGCGACACGGTGGACATCATGCTGTCGTTCGAGGAGATCAGGTTGCGCGTGGTGTTCTGGGGCGACGAGATCGAGAAAGTGCAGACCGTGGACCCCGTATCGGGTGCGGTGCTTACCGACCTTGAGGGATTCAACATATATCCGGCCAACATCTTCGTGACAAGCAAGGAGCGCACCGCCAAGGCCGTGGACCAGATAGCCGTGGATCTGGGCAAGCAAGTTGACTTCTTCATGCACGAGGGAAAGATTCTGGAAGCAGAACGGCTCCGTGAGCGCGTGACGTACGACCTGGAGATGATCAAGGAATTGGGCCACTGCAGCGGCATCGAGAACTATTCGCGATACTTCGACGGGCGCGAACCGGGCATGCGTCCCTTCTGCCTCCTGGACTATTTCCCTAAGGACTTCCTGACCATCATTGACGAGAGTCACGTGACGCTGCCGCAGATACGGGGCATGAACGGCGGCGACCTGTCGCGCAAGATGAACCTGGTGGAATACGGTTTCCGTCTGCCCGCGGCCATCGACAACCGCCCTCTGAAATTCGAGGAGTTCGAGCGTCTCACGCCGCAGACCATCTATGTGAGCGCCACGCCTGGCGACTATGAGCTGCAGCAGACCGAGGGCGTGTTTGTGGAACAGGTGATACGTCCCACGGGACTTCTCGACCCCGAAATCGAGATACGTCCGACCCTGAACCAGATAGACGACCTGATGGAGCAGATACGCCAGCGCATAGACGCCGACGAGCGCGTATTGGTCACCACCCTCACCAAACGCATGGCCGAGGAACTGAACAAGCACCTTATAAAATGGGGCATCAACTCGGCCTATATCCACAGCGACGTAGACACATTGGAGCGCATCAAGATCTTGGAGGATCTTCGCGAGGGCGTCTACGACGTGCTGATAGGTGTGAACCTGCTGCGCGAGGGTCTGGACCTGCCGCAGGTAAGCCTCGTGGCCATCCTGGACGCCGACAAGGAGGGATTTCTGCGCAACCACCGCAGCCTGACGCAGACCGCAGGACGCGCCGCGCGTAACGTGAACGGCCGTGTCATAATGTATGCCGACAAGATAACCGACTCCATGCGCCAGACCATAGAGGAGACCAACCGCCGCCGCGCCAAGCAGATGCTTTACAATGAGGCGCACGGCATCACTCCCACCCCCATCGCCAAGAAAAGCCACAACGAGCTGGTGGAAATCTACGGCGAGGCGGCAGAGGCCAAGGCGCAGAACCCGACCAAAGGGAAGACAAGGATACCGAGTCCCCAGAAACCTCAGAATCCGACCGCGTCGCGCAAACCGCGTCCTTATATCGAAGAAGAACACCAGGCTGTATTCGCCGCCGAACCGGTGCTGGAATATATGACGCCGCCCGAGCTGGAGAAACAGATAGAGATAGTGAAACGCGACATGATAGACGCGGCACGCCGCACCGACTTCATCGAGGCTGCTCGCCTGCGCGACCAGTTGGTGGGACTGCAGGATATGCTCGAATCGCGTACCGAAGCCACAGAAACAGCTACAGATGCAGCAAAACAAAATTGAGACATACACTTATCCGCGACGCGAGGACTTCCTGCCCACGAGCCGCGACGAGATGAAGGCGCTGGGCTGGGACCAGGCCGACATCATCCTGTTTTCGGGCGACGCCTACGTGGACCATCCGTCGTTCGGCGCGGCGGTCATAGGCCGAGTGCTGCAGAATGCCGGCTATAAGGTGGCCATCGTACCGCAGCCCAACTGGCGCGACGACCTGCGCGACTTCAAGAAACTTGGCAAGCCGCGCCTCTATTTCGGAGTCTCGGCAGGGGCGATGGATTCGATGGTGAACCATTACACGGCCAACCGCCGCCTGCGTCACGACGACGCCTATACGCCGGGGGGGCGCCACGGAATGCGTCCGGACTATCCCACCATAGTCTATTCCAAAATACTGCGCGAGCTTTACCCCGACGTACCGGTCATAGCCGGCGGCATCGAGGCGTCATTGCGCCGCGTGTCGCATTACGATTACTGGCAGGACCGTCTGCGCCCCCCCTTCCTGCTCGATGCTCCGGTCGACATGATAGTGTACGGCATGGGCGAGCGCACCATGCTTGAACTGACGCGCCGCATCGAGGCCGGCGAGAAGATACAGAACATCACCGACGTGCCGCAGACCGTGTTCATGACCGACAAGGAACCGGAGCAGGACGCAATCGTACTGTCAAGCTATGAGGAATGCCTGAAGGACAAGCGCAAGCAGTCTCTTAATTTCAGACACGTTGAAGAAGAATCCAACAAATATCATGGCCGCGTTATATATCAGCGGGCACTCGGCAAGACCGTGCGCATCAATCCGATGTATCCCCCCATGACCACCAAGGAGGTAGACGCCACGTTCGACCTACCCTACACCCGTATGCCGCATCCGCGCTATAAGGGAAAGACCATACCGGCATACGAAATGATACGCCATTCGGTGTGTATGCACCGCGGATGTTTCGGAGGCTGCGCCTTCTGTACCATCTCGGCACACCAGGGCAAATTCATCGCCTCACGGTCTAAGGAGTCGATAGTGCGCGAGGTTGAGCAGATCACGCACATGCCCGACTTCAAGGGCTATATCTCGGACCTTGGCGGGCCGTCGGCCAACATGTACGCCATGGGTGGGCGCAACCGTGACATCTGCAGCAAGTGTGTGCGACCGTCATGCCTGCACCCAAAGCCTTGTCCCAACCTCAACAACGACCATGCACCGCTGCTTGACGTGTACCATGCCGCCGACAGCGTGCCGGGGGTCAAGAAGTCGTTTATCGGCAGCGGCGTGCGCTACGACCTGGCCATGGCGGACAATCCCGACGACCGTGTGCGCCAGACCAACCGCCGGTATATCGAGGAGCTGATACGGCTGCATGTGTCGGGTCGGCTGAAGGTTGCACCCGAGCATACGTCCGAACGGGTGCTGGACTGCATGCGCAAGCCGAGTTTCGAGCTGTTCAGGAAATTCAAACGCATCTTCGACCGCGTCAATGAAGGAGCGGGAATGAAGCAGCAACTGATACCCTACTTCATCTCGTCGCACCCGGCATGCCACGAGGAGGATATGGCCGAGCTGTCGGCCATTACCAAGGGACTGAACTTTCAGCTGGAACAAGTGCAGGATTTCACCCCCACGCCCATGACTGTGGCTACGGAGATATATTACACCGGGATTCACCCCTATACAGGCGAGAAAGTCTACACTGCCAAGACACAGGAGCAGAAACTGGCGCAGAGGCGGTTCTTCTTCTGGTACAAGCCGGAGGAACGGCAAGGCATCATAACGGAGCTGCGCAAGATGCGCAGGCCGGACCTGATACAGATTCTGTACCCCGGGAGCAAAGCTCCCTACGGAAACGGCTACGCGACACAGGGAGGCGAGAAAACGTTGGGAGGCGCAGCTATGCGGAGAGAGGGAAGCAAAAATCGAACTAAACATAAACCTAAACATAAATGACATGAACAAAACAGGATTGACCATGTGTGCCATGTTGTTGCCACTTGCTCTGACCGGATGCGGAGACAAGGGAACGAGTGAAAAAATCATCGAGAAGCCGGACGTAAAGGTTGTGAACGGCATGATGACTCCGGAAGTGCTGGAATCGTTCGGCCGCATCGGCGACCCGCAGCCGTCGCCCGACGGATCGAAAATCATCTTCACCCTCACCTACGAGGATATCGAGGAAAACAAGGGTAACGCCGAGATCTATGTGATGGATGCCGACGGCCAGAACATGAAGCGGCTCACCAAGACTGCCGGTTCCGAAGGTAACATCCGCTGGTATGCCAACGGCGAGAAAATCGCTTTCCTGGCCAAAGACAAGGAAACCGACGCGGTACAGATATTCCGCATGAATGCTGACGGCGGCGACGTGAAGCGTCTGACCGAAATAAAGAACGGCATCGAGTGTTTCTCCATCGCTCCCGACGAGAAGCACATCGTGTTCAGCTCCCCCATCGATGCCTTCGACAAGGATTCCACGCTGTTCGAGGGACTGCCCAAGACCACCGGCCGCGTTGTCGATGACCTGATGTACAAGCACTGGGATGAGTGGGTGACACAGATACCCCACCCCTTCGTTGCTGACTTCGACAACGACGGCATCAAGAACGAGGCCGACATAATGGCCGGCGAACCGTTCGAATGCCCGATGCGTCCCTTCGGCGGCGCCGAGTCGTTCGCCTGGGCGCCCGACGGTCAGTCGCTGGTTTATGTAAGCCGCAAGCTGAAGGGCCAGGATTACGCATTCTCGACCAACTCCAACCTGTATCAGTACAATCTCGCCGACAAGTCGACCAAGATTCTGACTCCGGGCGAACAGGGTTACAACACCGACCCCGCATTCTCGCCCGACGGCACGCAGTTAGCATGGCTGTCGATGGCCACTCCCAAATACGAGAGCGACAAGAAGCGCCTGATGGTGATGGACGTCAAGACCGGCGCCAAGAAAGACCTGACCGAGAATTGGGACTACTGGCCCGAGCAGATTGCGTGGGCCAAGAACGGCAAGTCCATCTGGTTCACCGGTTATTACGAGGGTACGGAGCCGGTGTTCAGCATCGACGTGAACACATGCGCCATCGATACTGTCGCAGCCGGCCAGTATGACTACGGCTCGGTGATTCCCGTCAGCGACAACGCAGCCATCACGATGCGCCGCTCCATGCGCGAGCCCGCCGACATCTGCCTTGTAACAAAGGGACAGGCCGAGACCAAGATGCTGACTCAGATCAACAAGGATCTGCTTGACCAGCTCAAGCTCGGCGAGGTGCGCAAGGTAATGGTGCCCACCACCGACGGCAAGATGATGACCTGCTGGGAGATTCTTCCCCCGGACTTCGATCCCAACAAGAAATATCCCGCCATCCTGTACTGTCAGGGCGGCCCGCAGCAGGCCGTAAGCCAGTTCTGGAGCTACCGCTGGAATTTCATGATCATGGCGGCCCACGGATATGTCGTAATCGCCCCGAACCGTCGCGGTCTACCGGGCTTCGGCACGGAATGGAACCGTCAGATTTCGGGTGACTACGGCGGCCAGAACATGCAGGATTATTTCGCGGCCACAGACTACATCAAGGCTCAGTCCTACGTAGACGCCGACCATGTCGGAGCCATCGGCGCAAGCTACGGCGGCTTCTCGGTTTACTGGCTGGCAGGTCACAACAACGGCCGCTTCGCAGCCCTGATTGCTCATGCAGGAATATTCAATATGGAGTCGCAGTATCTGGAGACCGAGGAGATGTGGTTTGCCGACTTCGATATGGGCGGTGCATACTGGGAAAAAGAGAATGCCACGGCTCAGCGTACATTCGCAAACTCGCCCCACCGCTTCGTAAACGAATGGCAGGCGCCTATGCTCATCACCGTGGGCGAACTCGATTACCGCATCCTCGCCTCACAGGGCATGATGGCGTTCAATGCCGCCAAGATGCACGGTCTTGAGGCCGAGATGGTGGTATTCCCCGACGAGAACCACTGGATTCTGAAACCTCAGAACGCAATCCTGTGGCAGCGCTGCTTCTTCCGCTTCCTTGACAAGTATCTGAAGAATCCTGTACTGGAAAAGCAACGAGCCGAAGAGAGAGCAAATCGCCCGTACGATCACAGATAATAAACCTCACAACTTTCAACACAGAGGGTGCGCCGGACAGTCCGACGCACCCTTTCGTTTATTGTTATGTGATTCGTTATTCGTTGTTGATAGAAGAAAGCTCGATGGGAATCCATACGCGCATCCGGCCTTCACCACGGTTTGCCCAGGAATAGTAGGGAATCATGCGGAGTGTTACATCCTTGATGCCTAATTTGCCGTCGGTGTTTCGGCTGATGGACTGCGCGGGAAGGCTAAGCTCGTGCAGGCCCTTCAGCTTGCTGTCCTGCGAGATTCCGTCGCTGATCTTCGCATCCTTCTGTATCACCACGCCAGCTAAGTCGAAGTCGTTGTCTGGCCATTCGGCACAGTAGACGATCGGTCCACGCTCAATCGCAACCTTTCCCCGGTCGTTCTTCACATTCTCGTTGGCCACTACCATTCGTGGGGTATTGTCAAACTTGATCTCCACCTTATCGCCTTTCTTCCACTTGCGATTGATGCCTAAATAACCTTTCTGAAGATTTTCGACCGGTACATCTACCCCATTCACCTTGACCAAGATATTTCCGGCCTTGGAATCGGTGTAGGAATAAAGGTCGCCGGGAACCGGGCGGCCTAATTGCCAGCCGGGGATACGCAGCTTGAGCGTGAATGCGTCGGCCTTATTTTCATTGATGGTCACGGCCACGTTTCCGTCGTCGACATAGTTGCCGGACTGCGACAGACGCACTCGTTTGCCGTTAACCTTCAGGTCGCCGTCATTGGCAAGATAGAGGTTTACATAAACGTCACCATCCTTCACAGCATACACGTATCCGGGAATAGAGGGAATGAAACGGCTGAGATTCGATGGACAGCATGCACAGCCGAACCAGGGCATACGGCTGTAACCGCCGTCACTGGCCAACGGATTGGGATAGAAGAACGCATCGCCGTTCAGCGACTGCCCCGACAGCACGCCGTTGTAAAGGGTGCGTTCCAGCACATCGTAATATTTGGAATCGCCATGAAGCAGGAACAAACGGTGGTTTACATACACATTGCCGATTGCCGCGCAGGTCTCGCAGTAGGCCGTGGAGTTTGGCAACTCGTAATTGTCGCCGAACGCTTCGCCCTGATGACGGGCGCCTATGCCGCCGGTGATGTAGTATTTCTTAGTCACCATATTGTTCCAGATGGTGTCGATGGCCCTGATATAGGCGGAGTCGCCTGTAAGGGCCGCCACATCGGCCATACCTGAATACATGTACATGGCACGTACGGCGTGGCCCACAGCCTCCTTCTGATCCACCACAGGCTTATGCGACTGGCTGTAAAGGCCATGGCGCGACGTCTTGCCTCGACGGTCCAGGAAGTACTTGGCCTGGTCGAGATACTTCTTGTCGCCTGTAACCAAATAGAGTTTTGCAAGTGCCATCTCGGCTATCTGATGACCCGGCACGCGGTCCAGCTGACCCTCGCCGAGACCGATGTTACGGCATATATTGTCGGCATACTTTATGGCGATGTCGAGGAAATTGCGCTTGCCTGTGGCACGGTAATGCGCCACGGCACCCTCCACCATGTGACCGAGATTATAGAATTCATGGCTCAGGTTCTCCACGGCCTCATACTTTATCGGACTCATCCATGGATGGGGATGTTTCGGATTCATTGTGTAGAGCGTGTTCAGATACCCGTCCGGTTCTTGTGCGGCTGCAACCAATACCAGCACACTGTCTATGTACGCCTCCAGTTTCTTGTCCGGATAGGTCTGCAACAGATAGCTTGCACCTTCTATCGTCTTGTACACATCGGTATCGTCGAACGGGAGACCCTCAACCTTGATGGTGTCATTGGGATGTACGGCCTTGACGAAATTGGCGTAACGTCCCGATTCCTCGCACTTGCTGAATGCCAACGGCACCGTAACCTTACGGCTGGCGTCCAGGCGCTTCCCCCAGAACGCATCGTGTACCTTGACGGACGTAAAGGGTACCGGCTCGTAGGGATAACCGGTAAAATCTTTCCCCGGCCCGGCAGTCGACGTACCGGATGCATTCGCGAATATGCAGCCGGCGAGTACGGCCATAGATACGACCGCGATCATTTTTTCTGATTTCCTCATGATATTTGTCAGTTCAAATTAATATTCATGCTTCGAAGTAGGAGCCCACTCCACAAAATACGCACAAAGATAATGAAAAATCGGGATTTTTTCTTTAAATTTGCATTTATATATGAACATTGCCACGGAGACATGTTCGACTTATCTGGTAAAAACTCAAAAGCACACTGATTATGGCAAGAATTGACCAACCCAACCATGAGTACGAGTATCAGGGCGCCCTTATCAACGGGTTCTTGATGCTGTTCATAAATTTCATAGTAATTCCATTGCTGGTATTGGCCACATTCACATTCCTGCAGGGTGTGCCGGCACTGATGATACCCATCTTCGCCATCCTGGCGATAGCGTTTGTGATAGGTTGCGTGGGATTCTTCACGCAGGAGCCCAACGAGGCCCGTGTAATGATATTCTTCGGCAAATATGTGGGCACATGCAAGAAGGTGGGCTATTACTGGGCCAACCCCTTCGTGTCGCGCAAGAAGCTGTCGCTACGCATCCGCAACATGGACATCGACCCCATCAAGGTGAACGACAAGATGGGCAACCCGGTGCTGATCGGCATGGTGCTTGTATGGAAAATCAGCGACACATACAAGGTGGCGTTCGACCTGGATGCTCAGAGCATGTCGGCAGGAACATCACAACTTGACAAGCACGCTCTGGACAACTTCGTCAAGATACAGGGCGACGCCGCCCTGCGCGAGGTGACGGGTCATTTCGCATACGACAATATGGACGGCAACAACATGGAGGAGCTCACCCTGCGCGGCAGCAGTAAGGAAATAAACGAGATGCTGGAGCACACCATCAACGAGCGCTTAGCCATGGCCGGCATCGAGGTGGTGGAGGCTCGTCTCAATTATCTGGCATACGCGCCTGAGATTGCAGCCGTGATGCTGCGCCGTCAGCAGGCTTCGGCTATCATCACTGCCCGCGAAAAAATTGTGGAAGGCGCCGTGTCGATGGTGGAAATGGCTCTTACCACACTCGAATCGAAAAACATCGTAAAACTCAGCAACGAACAGAAAGCCTCCATGGTAGGCAACCTGCTCGCGGTGCTCTGCGCCGACGAGCCCCTGACTCCTACCCTCAACGCCAACGTATAATATGATTAAAGAAAACATTGACCGGAATATAGATCCTCGCGACGATTTCTACGGTTACGCATGCGGAGGCTGGCAGAAAAGTCATCCTCTGAAACCGGAATACTCACGCTATGGCGTATTCGACGACATCGCAGAGAAATCGCGCAAACAGGTCAAGGAACTGATAGAAGGCCTGGGCGAGCATCCCGAAGCCAAGCAACGCGGCTCGATAGCCCAGAAGATTCATGACATATACGAGCAGGGACTCGACACGGAACGTCGCGAACGCGAAGGAGCCGCGCCCATCATGCCCGTAGTGGAACGGATTCAACAGATGGATGCCGACTCGTTCACCGAGACGATGGCGTGGCTGAACCGAGGTGCCGGCGGCGGTTTCTTCGGCTACGGCGTGGGACCGAATCCGGCGGATTCGTCGGTCAATGTGCTCCATGTGTCGGAATGCGGACTGTCTTTAGGCGACCGCGACTATTATCTGGAGAAGAACGAACGTAACGACACCATTCTTCAGGCATTCCACAAATACGTGCTGACTATTATGGGGCTGGTGGGCTACGCGCCCGAAGACGCCGAGCGCGTATGGCAAGCCGTGATAGAAATAGAGACGGAGATTGCCCATCACAAGAAAACGCGCGAGGAACGCCGCAATCCGTTGCTCAGCTATAACTGGATGACGACCGAGGAATTTCTGTCGCGCTTTCCCGGCATAGACTGGAGCGGCATCTTCGAGGGGTCAGGCCTGAAGATGCCCGAGGAACTGAACGTTTCTTCCATCAAGTTCATAGAATGGATGAGCACATATCTCCCCTCGCTGCCGATACAGAAAGTGCGTGACTACCTGGTGCTGATAGCCATAAGCGAAGGTACCGGTACGCTCAGCGAGGCTTTCTACGAGGCGGACTTCGAGCTGTACGACCGCGTGATGTCGGGCACCGAGGAAAAGAAACCTCTGTGGAAACGGGCAATGGCCATTCCAAACTCAATGTTCGGGGAGGCCGTGGGCCAGCTTTATGTGGAGAAATATTTCCCTGAGGCGAACAAGAAATACATGAAGCGGCTGGTGGAGAACCTGCGCACGGCTCTGGGCAAACACATCGAGGAACTGCCCTGGATGTCGGACGCCACCAGGCAGAAGGCATTGGAGAAGCTGAGCGTGCTGAAGGTAAAGATAGGCTATCCCGACAAATGGAAGGATTATTCCGAGATAGACATTGACCCGGAGCGCAGCTACAACCACAACATATTGGCAGCCACCGAATGGTTCGTGCAGGACAACTACAATAAGCTCGGAAAACCTGTGGACCGCGACGAATGGTACATGACGCCCCAGACCGTCAACGCATACTACAGTCCGCAGATGAACGAGATATGTTTTCCGGCCGGTATACTCCAGGCGCCATATTTCGACATCAACGCCGCCGACGCAATGAATTACGGTGCCATCGGCGTCGTGATAGGCCATGAAATGACTCATGGATTCGACGACCAGGGACGCCGCTTCGACAAGGAGGGCAACCTGAACGAATGGTGGGAGCCGGAGGATGCCGAGCGGTTCAAGGAACTTACCGACCGTCTCGTGGAGCAGTTCAACCAAGTGGAAGTGGCACCGGGAGTAAAGGCCAACGGTCTGTTCACCCTCGGCGAGAACATCGCCGACCAGGGCGGTCTGCGCATTGCGTACACCGCATGGAAAGATGCGCACGGTGACGACAATGTAGAAATCGAAGGATTTACGCCCGAGCAGCTGTTTTATCTGGCTTACGCTTCGGTATGGGCCGCCAACATCCGTCCTGAGGAGATACTTTCGCGCACCAAGTCCGACCCGCATTCATTAGGTCG
The DNA here is from genome assembly GCA_902796035.1 of uncultured Bacteroidales bacterium. Lineage (GTDB taxonomy): Bacteria > Bacteroidota > Bacteroidia > Bacteroidales > Muribaculaceae > Lepagella. The sequence continues at coordinate 105,038 of CADBNR010000063.1, forward strand.
CAACCGCGTAAACGTAACGTTGCGAAACCTCGACCCATTCCTTAAGGCGTTCGGCATTACCGAAGGTCATGCCATGTACCGGCCCGAGGATGAGCGGGTAATTATCTGGTAAAAGTATAATCTGAGAACAATGATTCAGTTGGGAATAATAGGATGGCCGTTGCAGCATACCCAGTCGCCGGCATATTTCGATGCCAAGTTCAAAAAACTTGGCATCGAAGGGCAATATCTCACATTTCCGATTGAAGACATATCACAGCTGCCGGAAATAATCAGCAGTCATCCCGATTTAATCGGGTTCAACGTGACGCATCCGTACAAGGAGGCTATTATCCCCTATCTTTCTGAACTCAGCCCTGAAGCCAAAGCCATCGGAGCGGTCAATACCGTAAAGATAATCCGTTCGGGAAACGCAGTAACTCTGACAGGTTATAATACTGATTACTGTGGTTTTTCCGAAAGCCTCAAGCCCTGTCTTGGTCAGAGACACCACCATACCGGAGCGCTGATATTGGGGACAGGTGGCGCAGCCAAGGCGGTAGCATACGCGCTGACTTCACTCGGCATACCGTTCGTGGCAGTAAGCCGTAATATGGATGCCGACAATTACTTTGTACGGAACGGACATACCGTTATAAGCTATGGTGAGCTTACCGCCGACATTATGAGCGCGCATCGCATCCTGATCAACTGCACGCCATTGGGGATGTATCCGCACGAGGAGGAATGTCCCGACATTCCATGGGCTCTGATGCCGGAGAATGCCGTATGCTATGACCTGGTCTACAATCCTCCCCTCACGCCCTTCATGACCGAAGCGGCTAAGCATGGCGCGGCCGTAAAGAACGGACTCGAGATGCTGCATCTGCAGGCGGAAGGTGCCTGGAAGATATGGAACCGGTAAAAGTGCGGCTCAATGCCCCGATGCTGATACCGGTAGCGGGAATCGTGGCCGGCACCCTTATCGCCATGCAAGGTGCCGAATTCCTGATTGGCGCCGTATGCATTATGCTGGCCGTAATCCTGTACGAACTGTTGGGCGGCTATTCCAACAGTCCCACTAAAGCCTTCCGGCTCAACAAATGGCATTATTCATGGGTAGCCATGCTCTTTGTCGGTGCGGGAATCATCGCCGCCGACATGAGGCGTCCGGCTGAAATACCCGATGACCGGTTGCAGAATACGGTGATGGCGCACGGACACATCGCCGGCATCCAGCACCGCACATCGGGCGACTGGGTAACACTCAACCTCACAGCCATCATGGACACCGCAGGACGTGTCTATCCTCTCAAGAATGTGCGCATCTTGGGATATGCCGACGATGTCAACGCCGGCATCGACGACAACATCATATTTCCGTGCCGTCTGCAACGAATCGTAAATTCCGCCAACTCTTTCGATACCGGCTATGCCAAGCGTATGGCGCGTCAGGGCGTCCTGTATTCGGCCGACATGGGCTCAGATTCGCTTCGCGTAACGGGGCATTACGCAACTGTTTCGGGATTCTTCCATAACCTGCGTGAGCGGTTTGTGGCGACCATAGAGAACACCATGCTTGCCAAGGACACGCAGCGGTTCCTTATAACCGTCTTGGCCGGTGACAAGTCTTTTCTCGATCCGGACAGGCGCGAGCTGTTCGCTGACGCGGGCATATCGCACATCCTGGCGCTGAGCGGATTGCACGTATCCATTATAGCCGGCATATTGCTATGGCTGTTGTTTCCGTTTAACATAGTCGGTCTATATCAATGGCGTTATGCCATAGCGGTACCGGCCATCTGGCTCTACGCTTTCATCACCGGACTATCGCCGTCCACGGTGCGCGCAGCCGGCATGATGACTGTCATGATAACGTGCATGCTGATAGAGCGCAAGAACTCGCCCTGGAACTCACTGCTGCTTGCTACATTCCTGATATTGGTGTTCAACCCCTATTATATCTTCGACATTGGCCTGCAACTCAGTTTCCTGTGCGTGGCATCACTGATATTCTTCGCACCGTATCTCAACACCGTGGACCATCACAGCCATCCGTTACTGTATACGGTCTCGGCATTCCTGTTGGCATCATTATGCGCCACCATGGCATCGTGGGCGCTATCTGCCTATTATTTCGGTATCTTCCCGTTGCTGTTCATACCGGCCAACATCTTGGCGTTACCCTTATTGCCCATTTATATAGTCCTGGCGCTGATATATCTACTGTCGTGCGTTGTCGGGTATCCGTTTCATTTCCTCGGCACCACGCTTGACGGAATGTATCACGACCTGACGCGAAGCCTTGAATGGATGGGAAACGGTTCGGCCACGGCCCTGAACCTGAACGTGTCATGGATAACGGTAGCGTTATGGATAGGCGCGGTGGCAATGCTGGCGATATGGCTTCATGCCGGCAAAAAGAAATCGGTTCTGGCTGTAGCCTCGGCAATGGCAGTGGCGGCAATCGTACTGATACCGATCAATGCCGATGCCGACCCGGAACAGGAGTTCATTCTTCAGTCGCGCCCCGACAAGGTGCAGATACTCGTCAAGCAAGGCAACAACGTCAATACCCTCCGCATGGCCACCAACACCGTGTCTGAAACCATTATAGGCAACGCCCGAATAATTTCGGCAGACTGTCCTATTGCCGGAACAGGTTCTGTTCCCGGAGCCATATTTGCCAAAGGCTGCGATTATCTTGTGGTGACGCGCAGCTGTACCGACGACGTGTCTTTGCTTGACTCAATCTTCAGGCCCCGCGTCCTGGTGATCCATCCCTCCGTGCGCCGCGACCGCGAGCAGATAATGCTTCAACACGCCGACTCACTCGGCATCGCCGCCCACTCCCTGCGCCTCGACGGCCCAATCCGCAAGTAATAGGATGTTAGACATCATCACCTTTGCAAAACTGCTACCGACCTACACAAACGAAACCCCGGCTTTACGCCAGGGTCTCATTCTTAAGGTTATGTTCAGTTTTTTGCAGTATCCTTAATTATTACTGTCCGCTAAACTTTAAAGGGCGATTGAAAAAATAGGACCGATTCCATTTGCAGGAGTCGGTCCTTTTAGTTTAGTCTGTGTTCGCCAAAACATAGAACTAAAACCATGGGCAAAAGTACAAATTTCTTCGGACAGCCGATATACGGACAGTTGATAAAATCGCTTGACCGTGAAAAAATAGTTGAAATGAGCCGTAAACACGGCGGAGAGAGGTATGTCAAGAGCTTTGACGGCTACACCCATCTGCAGACAATGCTCTATGCGGTAATCCAGCGGTTCGACTCGTTGCGTGAGATAGAGACATCTATGACTGCCGAAGTGCGCAAGCTGCATCATGTCGGCATTGACACTGTGCCGAAGCGTAGCACACTGTCGGATGCAAACGCCAGACGCTCCGAGAAGTTCTTTGAGGAGGTGTATCGGGACCTGTATGAAGCGAACAAAGACATCCTTTCATCGGACAGCCGACGCAATGGCTCTGAAGAATGGATAAAACGGTTGCGCATAATTGATTCGACGACCGTAAGCCTGTTCTCCAATACCATTTTCAAGGGCGTGGGGCGTCATCCGAAGACAGGCAGGAAGAAAGGCGGCGTCAACGTCCATGCTGTGATCCATGCCAACGAGGGCGTTCCGTGCGACGTGCAGTTCACATCGGCGGCGACCAACGACTCGTTCATGCTCGCCCCGATCCATTACAAGCGCGACGAGATAGCGGCGATGGACCGCGCCTACATCAACTATGCCAAGTTCGAGGAGCTGACTGACCGTGGAGTGGTCTATGTCACCAATATGAAGAAAAACCTCAATTACGAGGTGCTTGTGGACTGTATGCACCAGAATCCGCAGGGACTTATGGAATATCGGGAACAAGTGGTTGTATTCCGCAAGGGCGATGTAAACCATATTGCCAGGATAATCACGTATGTTGACATCAAAAAGGGCAAGCAGCCAAAGCTCATATCATTGCTTACCAATGACTTCGACATGCCGCTGGAGACAATCGTGGCGATATACCGCCGCCGGTGGCAGATAGAGTCTCTTTTCAAGCAGATCAAGCAGAACTTCCCCCTGAGATACTTCTACGGAGAAAGCGCAAATGCCATCAAAATCCAGATATGGGTCACGCTCATCGCTAATCTGTTACTCTCTGTCTTGCAAAGCAAGCTGAAAAGGCGATGGAGCTTCTCCGGACTTGCCACAATAGTGCGAATCGTGCTTATGTATTACCTGAATCTCGAAAAGTTTCTAAATCAGCCCGACGCGGACCTGAATATCATGCTTGCCGAAGCCTCCGAACCTCCGCCTCAAGAACACGAATTTGACTGATGGGGCTTGTCCTAAACTAAAAGTAAGCCCAACTTCTGCCTTTCAAGAAGTTGGACTCTCTGATTTATGGTTTAGCGGACAGTAATAATTGTTTTTATGACTTTACACGGGTTGCCCACGGCTACGCAATTAGCCGGGATGTCCTTCACGATGACGCTACCGGCCCCGATGACGCAGTTATCTCCGATCGTGACTCCCGGCAGTACGGAAACTCCGGCCCCAATCCATACGTTGTCGCCGACAGTGATGGGACGGGCATATTCCAGTCCTTTGTTGCGCTCGGCAGCATCTATGGGATGTCCGGCCGTATAGAAACCACAGTTGGGAGAGATAAACACATTGTCGCCGAATGTTACCGACGCTTCGTCCAGGATTACAAGATTGAAGTTGGCGTAGAAATTATCGCCTACTCTGATATTGTAACCATAATCGCAGTAAAAGGGCTGCTCGACGAGCAATCCCTTCCCGGCCCCGCCAAGTATTTTACGCAACAGCACATCGCGTGCCTCTGTCTCGCGAGGGCGCAGGTCGTTGTAATCGCGGCATAACTCCTTGCATTCCTGCCGTTCTACAACAAGGGCCGGATCGTTGTTGGCATCGTATATCAGGCCCGCAAGCATTTTATCCTTTTCCGTCATATTTGTTTATAACCATTTGGTTGATTAACTTTGCAAAGTTAACAAGCTAAACGATAACCGGCAATGGTCAGAAATAACCATTTTACAGAAAACAGGAAAACGCTTGACATATTGCTCCGTTCTGACAACAAAGCGGACGGCGGCATTCCTTTGTCGGATATTATGGACTATATGCGTTTCCAGGCGCAAGTAGAGAATGCCCTGATTGTTGTCAGCGATATGGCCGAAAGCAAAAGCCATATCATTGCCGGCAGCTTCGCCCGCAATCTTGACATCGGCGACTACCGGCAGGAAAACTCAATCTGGGAAAACAAAATATTGGATCTGATGTCGCCCGAGGAACAGGAAGAAAAATATATAGCGGAGCTGCGTTTCTTCCATTATCTCAGGCATCTCCCCAAAAGCCAAAAGACTGATTATTATCTGATGTCGAAACTTCGGTTCCGTTTCACAGACGGCGACATCCACGATGTATTGCACCGGATGTACTATATATTTGACAAAGATAAAGAAAATCTTAGGTTCGCAATCTGTATTTACGGCCCGTTGCCCTTTGATTTCAAGGGAAAGAGTTTTGCCGTCAATTCTGTGACCGGATTAAAAGAGGAACTGACGGCATCAGGAAACGACTCTATCCTAAGTCGTCGCGAGCGTCAGATTCTTGCCCTGATAGATATCGGCATGAAAAGCGCGGAAATAGCCGCTCAGCTGAACATCAGCATCCACACCGTCAGCCGCCACCGACAGGAAATAATCGGCAGGCTTCAGGTCAGGAACACCCACGAAGCCTGTCGCCTGGCCAAGTCAATGGGTTTGCTTTAGGCGTCGCGTCCGGCCCGCGTCAACTCGATGGCTTCCTTGCCGGTGACGCTGTCGATGTCGATTCTGACAATGCTCACCGTCTTTATGAACCGGGCTATTTCCGCTTCAGGGTCTATGCCGGGACTGTATTTTCTGGCCAACAGTCGCAGGGCCTCAATCTTTTCATCTGTCGATTCCACGAAACAGGCTGTCCCGAACGCTATCACGCTACGGAAATACGAGGTGAATTCCTCGGGTATCACATCGTCCTTGTCAACAATGCACAGCGAACATTTGGGATTGCGTCTTAGGGCATCAATCTTATATCCCTGCGCTGCCGAGTGTATGTAAATCGATGTCCCGTCATAAACATAATTTATAGGAACTGCGTATGGATAGCCGTCATCTCCCGAAACTGCCATTACGCAATATTTCCCGGTACGCAATATCCTTTCCGTATCTTCCCCAGAAAGTTGCTGCTTGAACCGTCGCATAGTCCGTGCCATCATCCTAATACCTTAAGTCCGATAATTGAAAGAATAAGAGTCGTAATGAAAAAGATTCGCCAGAAAGTAGCGGGTTCGTGGAAGAACACGATACCGACAATCACGGCTCCTACTGCCCCGATTCCTGTCCACACAGGATAGACTGTGCCGATGGGCAACCGCTCGGCTGCTTTGGCCATCAGGAACATACTCAGCGACAATGCCGTAATGAATCCTGTCCACCACCATACGAGTTCCTGACCCGTCGCGGTCTTGGTCTTTCCAAGACAAAATGTAAAGCCGACTTCCATAAGCCCGGCTAAGATAAGAATAATCCAGTTCATAACAGACTGTATTTAGTTATCCTGTTTGAGGGCTGCAAGTAATCGGCTCGTCATCTGTACGCGCAAGATTCTCGGCGTCTCCTTCCTAAGGTTCTGCAAAGTTAGCGATTAATTTCCATATCCGGAAATTGGGCTGTTTATATCTTCCCGTCTTATTCCATCAGTTGACATTATCTAACCCTTATGTTTTGTGTCTGTAATAGTTTATTCAGTTGATGGGTATTGTGCGGTATTATTTCGGAGTGCGGCCTGTGCGGCGCTTGAAGAAGCGGACAAAATGCTGCGGATATTCGAAGCCGAGCATATCCCCTACCTGCGTCACCGACAGGGTGAGGTCGTTAAGCAGCTCGCGCGCGGCATTGACCAGTCTGTCGGCAATCATGTCCTTTGCCGTTGTTCCTGTGCTGGTCTTGACAAGCTCGCCGAAGTATCCGGCCGACAGATTCAGCCTGTCGGCGAAAAAGGCCACGGTAGGCAGACCCCGTTCGCTGATGTCATTGGTCAGGTACTCATCAAGCAGGGCGTTGAATTTCTCGACTACGGTATTGTTGATTACCTCGCGCGAATAGAACTGGCGCTCGTAAAAACGCAGGCAGTAGTCAAGAAACACCTCAAGATGAGATATTATGATGGAACGCGAATGGCGGTCTATGCTGTGTTTCATCTCGCGTTCAATCAGCGAGAGCACCGCGCTCAGCAGATTGACCTCCTCTTTCGAAAGGTGCAGGGCTTCGTTGCTGCTGTATGAGAAATATCCGTACGACGACATCTTACGCCCCAACTGCGTGCGCGCCAGAAAATCGGGAGGAAGGCAAGCACCGTCCAGCGAGGCTGTTCCTGCCCCTCCTCCACTACGGCGGTGACTTTCTGACCGGGTGCAAAAGCCGTCACGGACATTTCATCAAAATCATATTTCGTGAGTCCGTAATTAAGTTCACATCCCTTGGTCTCCTTAATATAAATGGCATATACGCCAAATTCGTACGTAGTCGAGCCGGGCTCCAGCTCTCCATTATAATGTCCCACGGCAATCATCGGATTCAGATGCTCGAATCCGTAATGATCGTTGAGATGTCGTATCGTGTCTAATTTTACCTCGTTGGCCATAATATTGTAAAGCCTTTGTTTTCCGGTGCAAAATTATCAATAAACAATGGTATGCAAAAATCTGATTCCATGGTAAAATAACCCTTTTTCCCAATCCAGCACCCTGCCGAAAAGAAAAATGCGCCAAACTACCGAATGAAAGTCAGCCAAACTACCGAACAAAAATGAGCCAAACTACCGAATCATCAAAATAATTTTGTAATTTTGCAGATAAATAGAATCGACAATATGACTAAGAGTGTGTTTACTTTTAAACCGTTTTAACTAATGAATAGAGTGATTATTTAAACTTCAAATTAATCTTGAGGTCTTTTTTGGCTGATTTTGCCAAGCTTCGTCGGTCACGGTGCCCGCAC
>CADBNR010000064.1 GCA_902796035.1 uncultured Bacteroidales bacterium
GTATTGTTTTCGATTCCTTTCACAAATATTTGCTATTTTACAACAATAATCATAGAGCCTTCCCATGGTTAAAAGTTACCTCAGTCTTGCATATCGTTAACATTTATTTTTAAACAAGCTCTTAGAGCGCGTCCACTTATTTGGTGAACGCGCTCCTGCGGCATTTCGTTGTGGTGTGCTAATTCGGTCAGTTGCCCATGTCGGAGATGAACTTGACACGGGCCAGGCGGATGGTCTCCTCGTCGTAGTCCGCGCCGAGTTCCTGTATTGCCAGTTCGATATCGTCCTCTTCCAGTTCCATGAAGTAGCTGTTCAGATCCTCCTGCTGGTCGTCGTCAAGTATCTCGTCTATGAAGTATCGTATGTCTATCTTGGTGCCGGCCTCTACTATCGATTCCAGTTCCGTCAGGAATTCGTCGAATTCCAGTCCGAGACTGTCGGCCAGCTCGTCCAGGTCTGCCTGACGGTCTATGGCCTGGATTATCTGTATCTTGGTGTTGCTGCGTTTGGCCACGCTGCGCACCTGTATGTCGTCGGGGCGCTCTATGTCGTTCTCCTCCACATAACGCTTTATCACTTCCAGGAATGCCTTTCCATACTTCATGGCCTTGCCGGTGCCGACGCCGGGGATGGCCTGCAGTTCCTTGTCGGTCAGCGGATAAGTGGTGGCCATGGCTTCCAGACTCTGGTCGCGGAACACCAGGTAAGGCTTTATCTTGTGCTTGCGGGCCACGTCCTTGTTCAGCCCCGACAGGATGGCATACAATTCCTGGTCGGAGGCGGAGCAGCCACGACCTTGCGGAACGTCGTTGTCCACTTCCGAATAGTCTATATCCTCCACTATCTCGAACTTATCGGGATTCAGCATGAACTTATACGCCCGCCCGGTAAGCTTCAATATTCCGTAATTCTCCAGATCTCGTTCCAGATAACCTCCCACCACGGCCTGGCGTACCAGCGTGTTCACCAGTTTCTCGTCCATGTCGGCGAGGGCCCCGAATTCTTCCAATTGATCGTGGCCGTTGCGTTTTATTTCGTCCGTGGCGCGTCCTATCAGCATGTTCACCACATATTCCGACTTGAAATGCTGCTCCACGGCCGATACTGTCTCCAGCACGGCCAGCAGGCCGTCGGTAGCTTCTATCTTCTTCTTCGGATGACGGCAGTTGTCGCATTGACCGCAATTATCCACATCATACTTTTCGCCGAAATAGTGCAGCAATATCTTGCGGCGGCACACTGACGATTCTGCATAGTTGGCTGTCTCCAACAGCAGTTGGTGCCCTATCTCCTGCTCCTGCACCGACTTGCTCTGCATCAGTTTGTCCAGCTTCTGCAGGTCCTTGCGGCTGTAGAATGTGATGCAGTTGCCCACGCCTCCGTCACGGCCCGCGCGACCCGTCTCCTGATAATAACCTTCCAGACTCTTCGGCATGTCGTAGTGTATCACGAAACGTACGTCGGGCTTGTCTATGCCCATGCCGAACGCTATGGTGGCCACTATCACGTTGACGTCCTCGTTCAGGAACGCATCCTGGTTCTGCGCCCGTTGGTTGGTGTCCATGCCGGCATGATACGGCAGTGCCTTGATGCCGTTGATATTCAGCATCTCGGCGAATTCCTCCACCTTCTTGCGGCTCAGACAGTACACTATGCCGGACTCATCCGGATGCTGAAGGATGTATTTTATTATGTCTTTGTCTATGTCCTTGGTCTTGGGTCGTACCTCATAATACAGATTCTTGCGGTTGAAGCTCGACTTGAACACCCTGGCTTTCAGTATGCCCAGGTTCTTCTGTATGTCATGCTGCACCTTTGGGGTGGCCGTGGCCGTAAGGGCTATGATGGGGAAGTGTCCTATCTCGTTGATCATCGGACGTATCTTCCTGTATTCAGGCCTGAAGTCATGGCCCCATTCCGAGATACAATGCGCCTCATCGACGGCAAAGAACGATATCCTTATGCTTTTCAGAAATTCCACGTTTTCCTCCTTGACCAGTGACTCGGGTGCCACATACAGCAGCTTGGTCTTGCCAGAGCGCACGTCCTCGCGCACCTGCTCGGCCGCGCTTTTCGACAGTGTGGAGTTAAGGAAATGCGCCACGCGCTCATGGTCCACATATCCGCGGATGGCGTCCACCTGATTCTTCATCAGGGCTATCAGCGGCGAAATCACTATGGCCGTGCCTTCCTGCATCAGCGCCGGAAGCTGATAGCACAGCGACTTACCGCCGCCCGTAGGCATCAGCACGAACACATCATGACCCGACACAAGGTTGTTGATCACATCGTACTGACCCTCCTTGAAGGCGTCGAATCCGAAGTAATATTTCAGCGTCTCGTATATCCTTGCCTTGTTGTCCTGCTGATTCTTGTTTCCCATGAGTAGAGTTTGAGCTTTGAGAAGTCTCGGAGCGTCACCCGATGCCATCCCTCGTTTGGAGAGATATCATATCCAATGTCTGACTGCTCCGATTACAAATTTAATATTTTTTTCTCAATCCGCAAACAAATGCTTCAATATTTACCGGTTTCTATTTCTGATTTTAGGAATTGAAAAATATAGACTGCTCCCTGATAATATAGACCGCATTCCGGATCATTGAGCTTGGAGAATGTTTCAGAGGCATATAATTCATCCAAAGCACGTCGTATATCCCATCCATATTCCTCAATCAACATATTAGTCAGCTCTGAAGCAAGGCATTCTATTTGAAATTGTATATCGTTACTCATAATTCGATGCGGTTTAAAAGTTCTATTGCCCGTGGAGTGCCGAAGAAATACTGAATGGCATGATCTCCTTTGAATTTAAATTCTTCGACAAGCGTAGCCGCAGAAAGATAACCCATTGTAAAACGCCGAATTTGAACACCAACCGTGTCGTCAGCAATCGGTCCGATTACAATATCATACGGATGCACGGGAACATCGGAATTATTCTTACGGTTCATCACCACAAATTCCGCCCATTCTTCTGAATATCCTTCAAAGATCTTGATTCGGAGTCCCAATTCAATGGCCTTACTCTCATCAAATTCAAAATATGTCAAAGTCGGTTTTCCTTCGTTCCTAAATCGAGTAGTACGTTTTGCCATAGCCATAGCCTGATCTGGATTAGCATTGAGGTAAAAGCCTTGTCCAAAATCTTTTCCCCGTTTGCTTCGTCCCAAATCAATTTGCTCGATTGCAATATTGGAGCCGTGATATAGCAGAATCATATTTTTCCTCCTTCCCGATTGCAAATCACTTTCAGGTCCGATATCGCATCATCAATTGACAGGGTGTGTTCCGCACCATAGCAATCAAGAAGGAAATCTATGCCGGAGTAACGGCGTAAATACGCGTATGACTGCGCATTAGACAGTTTATGTCGTTGAGCAAAGGCCCCGACGCAAGCCACCACATATTCTATCCGATCAAATAAATCTTTTTTTGTCATTTTATTACTTTGTTTCAAGTCCTTCAAACGGTTGGCATCTGCAAATATACTCAATAATAACAACATTACAATAAAATCCTATAATAATTGGGGCTTCGCTCCTTAAAAATATACTTTTTAAGCAACGATGCCTCAGTCATGCCTTATCGTAATTAGTTCTTGATATAACCTACTTGATTTATTTCATTTAGCAAATCAAAATCCAATTAAAATATAATCACACTTTACTTAGAAAAAAAGGGAAAGAATCGCACAGAATTAGCGGATTCCTTCCCCAATATAATTTTTGCTACTGTACCTTGCTTGTATAAGCAAATAGGGCTTAGTTGCCGGCTTCGAGCAGGTCGCCGAAGTGGGCTTTGTTCAGCTGTTTGTTGACGTAGTCGGCGTCGACGGTGAAGGTCTTGGTCTTCAGCGACGGCACGTCGTACATGGCGTCCACCATCACGGTCTCCACGATGGAACGGAGTCCGCGGGCGCCGAGCTTGTATTCCACGGCCTTGTCCACGATGGTGTCAAGGGCGTCCTCGGTGAATTCCAGCTTAACGCCGTCCAGTTCCATCAGTCGTGCATATTGACGGATGATGGCGTTCTTCGGCTCGGTCAGGATTCGGCGCAACGCCTCCTTGTCCAGCGGATCGAGGCTGGTGAGGATCGGCAGACGGCCGATAATCTCCGGTATCATGCCAAACGACTTGAGGTCCTGGGGCATCACATAGCGCATCAGGTTGTCACGCTGGCGTTTGCGGTTCTTTTCGTCATGACCGTAACCCACGATATGGGTGTTGAGTCGCGCCGCTATCTTTCGCTCGATGCCGTCGAACGCGCCGCCGCAGACGAACAGGATGTTCTTGGTGTTCACCGGTATCATCTTCTGCTCGGGATGCTTGCGGCCCCCCTGCGGCGGAACCAAAGCCACGGTACCTTCCAGCAGTTTCAGAAGTCCCTGCTGCACACCCTCGCCGCTCACATCGCGCGTAATGGACGGGTTATCGCTCTTGCGGGCTATCTTGTCGATCTCATCGATGAAGATGATGCCGCGCTCAGCCTTTTCAACATCGTAGTCGCAAGCCTGGAGCAGTCGGGTCAGCAACGACTCGATATCCTCGCCCACATAACCGGCCTCGGTCAGCACCGTGGCGTCAACAATGGTGAACGGCACGTCAAGCAGCTTGGCGATGGATTTGGCCAACAAAGTCTTGCCCGTACCGGTGGGTCCCACCAGCACGACGTTCGACTTCTCGATGTCCACATCGTCGTCATCCTCCTTCTTACTTTGGTTGATGCGCTTATAGTGATTGTATACGGCCACGGACAGATACTTTTTAGCCTCGTCCTGGCCGATTACGTACTGATCCAGAAATTCCTTGATTTCGTGAGGCGTGGGTATCGGCTTCGGCGCGCTTTTCTTGTCCTGCGCCCGTCCCTTGCGCTTACGAAGCTCCGTATCGCGCTGGTCGTCGATAAACTGTATGCAGTCCGTACACAGGCACAGGTCCTGAATCACCGGAACCACAGGGCTTTCGGCGGAATCGAACTTACCGCACATACCGCACCTCAGATCGCTCTTTTTTGCCATTCCTTTTACTTCTTCGACGGATTAACCAATACCTTGTCGATCATGCCATATTCCTGAGCCTCCTTGGCTATCATCCAGTAGTCGCGGTCGGAATCGGCCTCTACCTTGGCGAAGGGCTGACCGGAGTGGTCGGAGATGATGCGGTACAGTTCCTCCTTCAGCTTGAGAATCTCGCGCGCCGTGATCTCGATGTCCGATGCCTGTCCCTGGATTCCGCCCATGGGCTGGTGAATCATCACGCGGCTGTGAGGCAGCGCGTAACGCTTACCTTTCTCTCCGGCCACGAGCAGTACGGCGGCCATCGACGCGGCCATACCCGTACAGATGGTTGACACGTCGGAGTTGATGTACTGCATGGTGTCGTATATGCCCAGTCCGGCATATACCGATCCGCCGGGGCTGTTGATGTACAGGCTGATGTCCTTGTCTGGATCCACCGAGTCAAGATACAGCAGCTGCGCCTGGATTATGTTGGCGCTCTGGTCCGACACCTGCGTGCCAAGGAATATGATGCGGTCCATCATCAGACGCGAGAATACGTCCATCTGCGTCACGTTCAGCTGACGCTCCTCCAGGATGTACGGATTCATGTAGTCGGCCATCGGGCTTTTGACGCCCGCGCCGGACTTGCGCATGTAGGAGTCTATGGTGTTGCCGCTCATGCCGAGATGGTTCACGGCATAGTTTCTAAAATCATTCTGCATAGTCTGTTCCTTTCTTATTCAACGGACGGCGTCTGCACCGCCATCCATTCGGTATGGTTATACTAAGACGTCGCGGGAACCGGCGACCCGGCTCCCGCGCAGTCCTGGTATCTATAACAAATTACGCGCCAATATTCTCAAATACTCAAATCTGACCTGACGCAATTTGTTAGAGTTCTTTGATTACTCGGCTCCTTCTTCCTCCTGCTCGTCCTTGAACAAGGCGTTGAACTCCTCGGGAGTCACTTCCTTCTCGTCAACGGTCACGGCCTCGCGGAGTCCGGTGAAGAACTTCATGTCAACCGTGTTCTGACGGATACGGTCTATGGCCTTATTGTCCTTCAGGATGTCGTCGGCAAAGCGGTCGATGGCCTCCTCCGGAGGATTGGCCATGCCGTACTGTGCGAACTGCTGGCGTGCCATCATCTTGGCGGTCTGCTTCACATCCTCCTCGTTTATCTCGATGCCCATCTGGGTCATCAGCGTGTCCTTGGCCAGATCCCACAGCAGCGAGCCCTTCGAGCTTTCGTACACCTCGTCTACGTTGCTCTCGTTGATGTCCTTGTTGTTGATGATCAGGTATTCCTTCAGTATGTCGTCGGGCAGCTTGGAGTCCTTCACCTTGTCCATGATCACGTTGCGGGCGTCGATGGTGAAGCGGAAGTTCTCCTCGCCCGACAGGCTGTTCTCAATCATGGCCTTCACGGCGGCGCGGTAGCTTGCCTCGTCCTTCACCGTACCGTCGGCACCGAACACTTCCTTGTAGTATTCCTCGCCGAGTTCAGCAGGCTTCAGCACGATGATCTCCTTGATTTCCATCTCGAAGTCACCCTTGTAGTTCTCCACGTCCTTCTTGTCGATGTTCAGCATCGACGACATCTCGCTGGGATTGCCGTCGCATGTGGCCCAGGGATTGAACACCACCTTGTCGCCTACATGCTTGCCCATGAACAGGTCGGCCTGTGCGCGGTCCTTGAAGTACTGGGGAGCCACGATACCGTTCTCGATAACCAGTCCGCCCTCGTCGTTGCCGTCGGCGTCAAGCTCGCGGATCACGCCCTTCACCAGTGCGGTCTCGTCTACGGTCTCGCCAGGCTCCTGCTTGCCGAAACGACGGCGAAGCTGCTTGTCCTGCTCGTCGATCATCTCGTCCGAGATCTTGATCTTGTAGTAGGGTATGTGCATTTCCTTGTCGGCCTTGATGTCCATGACGGGTGCCAAGCCCACGTTGAACTTCAGGGTGAAGTCGGTCTCGTTAGGATTCAGGTCATTCTCCTTGAAGGGAATGGGCTGGCCCAGCACTGCCAGGTGATTGTCCTCTATATATTTGTACAGCTCCTGGCCCACCAGTCTGCTGACTACATCGTATTTCACGCTCTTGCCGTATTTCTTCTCAAGCACTCCTGCGGGAACATGACCGGCGCGGAACCCGGGCTCGGCATGTGTCTTGCCGATGTTCTTAAGTTCCTTCTTTACTGTGTCGGCATAGTCTGCCTGTCCGACGGTCACGGTTATAATGCCGTGAACATCATCGACCTTTTGGAATTCTACGTTCATTATATTATATCTGTTTTTATAATTTTCCACAATACTATTATGGCTATGCGCCACTATCAGCCCGCAAAATTAACAAATTTTTCTGAATTATGTTGAGATACCTCTCAATAAAATATGTTAATCGCCTAATTACGGCCCGTGAGCGGATTTGCTCCGCTCACTTTATCTGAAGAATAGGCGCATGGCCTTCACCATAGCTAACTGGTCATCGACGCTGGCCGTTTCGGCGGCGGAGTGCATGGCCCAGATGGCGTTACCCACGTCCACGCCCTCGATGTCGAATTGCGACGTGGCGATATTGCCGAGTGTCGAGCCGCCGGCCGAATCGCTGTGGTTCACGAAGTACTGGGCCTTTACCCCGGCTTCGCGGCACAGCTCATTGAACACGGCGGCGCCTCGGCTGTCGCTCATATACTTGCAGTTGGCGTTTATCTTTATCACCGGCCCCCCGCCCATCACGGCGTGGTTTGTCGGGTCGTATTTGCCGTCGTAGTTGGGATGCCATGCGTGTGCGTCGTCGGCCGAGATCATGAAGCTGGAGGCGATGGCGCGGTAATAATCCTCGCGGTTGCCGCTCAGCTGAAGGCAGATGCGCTCCAGTATGTTGCGCAGCACGGGCGAAGCGGCTCCCTGCTTTGTACCTGAGCCGGTCTCCTCGTTGTCGAACACGGCCAGCACGCGCGTGGCTGCTGTCACGGTTTCGTGCTCGTCCAGCATGGCCTGCAGCCCGGCGTAAGCCATCGACAGGTCGTCGATGCGTCCCGACTGGAAAAACTGTCCGTTCACGCCGATAATGCGGGCCTTATCCACAGGATAGAGACACAGTTCGTAATCCACAATATCCTCGGGCTGTATGCCTAACTCGCGCGCCACCATGACGCGCACCAGTCCTCCGCGGCTCTTATGCTCGGCTATTTCTTCGTCACTGAAGTACCCCAGCACCGGCAGCATGTCCTTCTGTACGGACAGCGGGTTACCCTCGTTTACGGCACGGTTGAAGTGTATGGCCAAATGCGGAATGGTGCATACCGGGTCGTGAAGATCCACCACATATTCGCGGGGATGCTCCCAGTCGTTGCCGCGCACGGCCACACGGCCGGCTATCGACAGCGGACGGTCGAACCATGTATAGAGTATGCCGCCACCATATTTCTCCACGTTCAGTTTCACTATGCCGCCGTCGCCGTATATCTCGGCATTGGGCTTGATCTTGAAGCAGGGCGAATCACTGTGGGCCGAGATGATACGGAAGCCATTCTCCGCCACGTCTCCATCACCGATGATGAATGCGAACAGCGCGCTGCCGTTCTTGGTCATATAATACCGGCCGCCGCGTTCCAGTTGCCACGCATCGCGCTCGTCAAGGCGCTTGAAGCCGGCGGTGTCCAGCTCCTCGCGCATATTGCGCACCGCCGTGAAATTACACGTGGACTTATCCATCCACTCCAACAACCTCCCCATTACATATTCCGTAGCCATTTTTTCTACTTTACTTGTCCGTTTTTGCCTTTACCAGGCTGGTTAGTTCGGGCCCGGAGCTTCCAGCTCCGGCTCCCTCTATTATTGATTGAACCGCAGATGGTTCAGCGCCCGCAGCACGTTGCACAGCGTCTGGCTCCAGTACGAAGCGAAATTCTCGCGGCATTCCACATACGCGCCGGCCAGCTCCTGTCCGTCCGTTTCCTTTACTACCATTATAAAATTATACAGCGCCTGGAATATGTCGGCCAGGCTTTCGGCTATCGACGCTGCGATAGGCGTGTCGCTGTATTTCATGTCTTCCTCAAAGGTTTCGAGAAACACGTCGTCCGGTCCCAGAAGCGTCTCGACATTGCGGCGTATGGTGTCATACCATTGCTCGTCGACATACGTCTGGTAATAGCCATAGTCCAGAACTCCCACATCCTCCGGACTCAGACCGGCGAACTCGCCGTATATCTGCGGCAGCAGTTCGGTCATCCTAATCACAAACTCGTCCTTCTCCATCTCGCGCGCGTTCTCCACCGCCTCGCAGTATTGCGACGCGTACGCAGTGATATTGAGCATCTTCCGGTTCAGTGCGCTTTCATCCATTATCTGTACAGTTGTTTTTCCTCTATATAATTCAGAACGTTATAGGGCACCAAAAAGGTCACGTTCTCTCCCCGCTTCAAAGCCTGGCGGATGTAAGTCGATGACACGAACACCTGCGGCACCTCTCCGGCCACCTCCACGTTCGCGGGCAATTCAGCCGGAAGCTCATAGCCCGGCCGCGGATATATCGTCACGCCATACTCCGCCAATATCCTGCCGGCGTCACGCCATCGTCCGAAAGCCTCCCAGTTGTCCGATCCTATTATCACGCGAAACGAATGCTCCGGATATTCCCGACTCAGCGCACAAAGCGTGCGGTAGGTATATGACGGCTCGGGCAGACTCTGCTCTATGTCGTTCACCTCCACCCCATTGCACCTGTCGGCAACAAGCCGGCACATCTCGGTGCGCATGGCTCCGTCGGCGGGTCTTTCCTCGTCCTTCTTGAAGGGATTGATACGGGCGGGCACGAGCCATACCCTGTCGAACACGCCGCGCTGTACCAGTTCGTTGGCCACGACGGCATGTCCCGTGTGTATCGGGTCGAAACTCCCGCCTAATATCCCTATCTTCATTCCGTGAAGGCGCGAATATTGTCGGCCACTTCAGCCACCGCCGTGTCCAGGTCATCGTTCACCACCACCTTGTCGTAACGGTTGGCGAAACTCATCTCGTACTCGGCTTTGTCAAGGCGTCGGCGTATCGATTCGTCATCGTCGGTGGCGCGGGAACGCAGACGCTCCTTTAGCGATTGCAGTGTCGGCGGTTCTATGAATATCAGCAGCGCGAGGTCGCCGTAACGTTTCTTCACATTCAGCGCCCCCTCAACGTCTATGTCCATTATCAGGTTCTTGCCTTGGCCGGTGACGCGCTCCACTTCTGACACCAACGTGCCGTAACGCGTGCCGGAATACACCTCGGCCCACTCCACGAACTCGCCGCGTTCTATACGGGCCGCGAATTCATCCGGACTCAGGAAATAGTATTGCACGCCGTCCTGTTCCGTACCTCGCGGCGCGCGGCTTGTGGCCGACACCGAAAAACCAAGGTTCAGGTCCGGCATCTTCATCAGTTCGCCTATAATGGTGCTCTTGCCGGTGCCCGATGGTGCCGACAGCACTATTATCTTTCCGTTGTTCTTATTACAACACATTGAGTACCTGTTCTTTGATCTGTTCCAGTTCGTCCTTCATCCTCACCACCACCTTCTGCATCTCGGCGTTGTTCGACTTCGAACCTAAGGTGTTGATTTCGCGGCCCATCTCCTGGGCTATGAAACCGAGTTTCTTGCCCTGTCCTTTGCCGACATGGTCGTCCTCGCCTCCCATTGTCTCTAAGAAATAGTTCAGGTGCGAGCGCAGGCGTATCTTTTCTTCAGTCACATCGAGTTTCTCGATGTAGAATATCATCTCCTGCTCCAGACGCCCCTTGTCGTATTCTATCGAATCGAGGCGTGAGAGCTGCTCCATCAGTCTTGCCTTGATCTTGGGCACACGCTCCTCCTCGTATTTCACCACTTCCTCCAACAGTCCGGAAATGGCCTGAATCTTGCTGACGAAGAATTTATATAGTTTCCTGCCTTCAGTGAGTCTGAATGCGTCTATGGCGTCGAGTACGAGTTCAAGAGCCTCGCCGAGTGCCTTCCGGTCTTCGTCTCCGAATTCCACAGTTGCCGGTTTCATGGCGTCGGGCATACGCAGCAGCACCGAATACCAGTCTGCCGGCTCCGGCAATCCGCATTTCTTTGCGATTTCCACTATCTGGCTCTTGTATTCGCTTATCACTGTGGGGTCGAGACGTGCCGGGGCCTCGGTGCCGATCATCTCCTCGGTCACGGTCAGCTCCACCTTTCCGCGCTCCAGACGCGCCGCGATGCGGTTGCGCATGTCAAGCTCCATCTCCCGCATCACCTGTGGCATCCGGGCCTGCAAATCCAATTGCTTGCTGTTCAACGATTTCAATTCCACCGTCACTGCGCGCGCAGGACTGCTGACGGTACCCCGGCCAAAACCGGTCATAGACATTATCATGGCTCGATCTAATTTTACTTGATCTTATTACTTGCCCACAAACCGTTCCTGTTGTCCGCCCCTGTCTTAAAAATTTTTATATAACGGACTCTTATCTTGCAAATTTACATCTTTTATTTCAAAATACAAACAACAGGGTCGCAAATTTCGGTTTATAGTTCAGAGATAGTGGCGAAATAGTAGCGCGGGCTGTCCCCAGCCGCGCATAAATACGGACAAAAAGCCTATTGAAATTTTATAAGGACTTTGGTCATTTTTTATGCGCGGCTGGGGACAGCCCGCGCTACTAAAACAACAGGGCCGCAAATTATGGTTTGCAGCCCCGCATCAAGGTATGAATCGTGTTAAAATAGTCTTTATTTCACGGGTGTCACGATGTAACCGGCCTGCTTCAGCTGGTTGAGGATTCCCTTGTCGCCCACCAAGTGACCGGCGCCCACTACGACAAGCAGGTTGGTGTTCTTCATCTCGGGCGCAAGCTGTTTCATCCAGTTGTTATTGCGCGAGATAATCATTTTCTCGGACGATTCGGGATCCTTCAGAACGGATTCAGCGCAGATGGTCTCGATATCCTTATAGTTCTGTGCAAGATATGCGTTGGTGAGACGCACCAGCTTGCCGGCTTCGGCATCAATGTCCTCTATGGTCTCCACCAGATCCTCGGCTTGCTTCGAGATGGGATCGCCCAACAGCATTTGCGTCTGGAATTCCATTGTCTCGAGTCCTGCCACGGGCTTGCCGGCCTTGCGGGCACGTACCTGCAGTTCGTTGTCGATGCCCTGGCCGACATTGATGTCAGGCAGAACCTTGGCCGACATCAAAGCCGCCAGCTGTGTGCTGAGTCCGGCAGGTTTCAAAACATACAGGGCGTTCAGAGGTATCTGGTCTGTGCCATACTTTGCCCATGCCATGTTCAGGTCGGCGAGCTGCTTTGCGGTCAGAACCTTGTCGATGGTGCTGTCGGCAGGAGCCATCATCATCTGCTGCATTCCCATCAGTGCCGAGGGATCCATTGCGGCCTGCATGTCAAGCTCGCCATATACCTTGTCGGCATTCCGCAGCGCTGCGTCAAGTCCCTTGATGTATTCGAGCATCGACAGCGGCGCAAAGTGATGCGTGCCGAATACATACGATGTCTTGCCGGTGTTGCTGTCGGTCACTCTCCACAGAAGCTGCGAGTGTGCGGCGGTTGCGATTAAAGCCATCATGGCCATAACCAATAATACTTTTGCTTTCATAGTTTTATGCGTTAACATTTGTGATTATTTTCTGTGCTTTAATCGTTTAGCATATTCATAATGTCCTGTGGCGTATATCCGAGTTCGTCCATAGTGCGACGCAACTCCGGGATGGTGTTGCGCACGAATGTCTCGCGCCGTTTCTTAATTATAGTCTCGCGTGCGTCGTCGGCTGTAAAATATCCCATTCCACGACGCTGGTAAATGATTCCCGCTTCAGCCAGTTCGTCGTACGCCTTCATCACCGTGCGCGGATTCACGCCAAGCGTCACGGCCAGGTCCTTGGTGGAGGGTATGCGTTCGCCGCATGGCCAGCCGCCGGTCATCACCTGCGCATAGCAGTATTCCACCAGCTGACGCGATATCGGTATGTTGTCATTGAAGTTCATCCCTGACGTTTCGCAAATTTTCTGATGTACAATGTCAGCATCACCACGAAGTATATCAGCATTACTACGCAGAACCCACCGACATATATTCCCATGGAATCAAACAGACGATTCACGGCTTCCTCTACATTTACATTACCGGTCAACGCTCCCTTCTTGCCTAAGCTGTATCCTACCAGTCCGGCTAAGACTCCGATCAGGAAACTGGGAATGGAATACACCAGTACCGAAAAACCGATTCCCTTTATTATGTTGTGACTACGGCTCATCGTGGAGCAATAGAGACATATCATCATTCCACACATCATAATCACCACGCTCCAGTATTTAAACACCGTCATGTGTTCCATTGACATGTCCGCAACGCCATCAGGAGCCTCGATCATCCTCATCAGCACCTCGTTTTCCGATTGACCCCAGTACAGATAGAATACTGCATTGACTATCAGTTCGGAAATGCAGGGAATGACCACGAACGTCCACAACAGCGTGAACACAAGTTTCTCGCTATTAAGGGCCGGCAGAGTGATGAATCTTTCACGCATGCTCTTGAGACCGAACAGCGATGAAGCGAACATTACTACGTATGCAATTGGCGAGACGGCCAGGGACCACATCAATGCCAGCACGTGCGTATCGATACTTATCGCCAGCACAGACACCAACAGCGTGTAACCCAACAATATCCAGAACTCCCATTTCAGCACCGGCCACCAGAACTTAGCCACGTCCAGAACTCCGCTCCATGAAAAGCGGTCGCGGTTCCGCGGACTCTCTTGCTGCATTGTCATCTCGTTATTCATAATCCACTCCGTTGCTAAATGGTTTGTAATCGGACCGGCAAGGTCCCGTCATATATTTTATCACCTCGGGAGCAGCCGGGCTGTGAAGCGCGCCATACAGCACCGCATAATCCACCGGACCGGATTCAAGTCCAAGTTCATCGGCCATGTCAACCGGCAGGATGCTGCACATCTTACCTCCGCGCCATTCGGAATAAAGGCTGTCATCCACCTTCGACAGCGTCCGCACGAAGGCGAACCGCTCGGCTACTTCCTCGGTCATTGCCGAGAGCCGTATATGGTTGGCCTGCATCACTATCAGTCCGTCGTACAACGTCTCCATGTCGCTGATGGTGTGCGTGGCCACAAGTACCGTATGCTCGTCGTCGCATTTACCGGCTATCATGCGCAGCAACGTCATCTTGCTCTCTATGTCCAGCCCGTTGGCCGGCTCGTCGAGCAGCAACACTTCGGTATTGAGGCTCAACGCGTATGCCAGCATAGCCTTATGCCGCATTCCCAACGACATGGACGACAGTTTCTGACTTGAACTGAGGCCGAACGCGTCCAGGTTTCGTTTCAGCTCCTCGGCATCGAAACGGGGATAAAACAGCGCGTGACGCTTCACCATCGTGTCTATGTTCTTCATAAAGGCTCCGTCGTCCACGCCGAGGTAAAACACGCGGGCCAGTTCCGAAGGAAGCCTCCTGGTGACGGATACCCCGTCAACCAGGCATTCGCCTCCTGTGGGCAGCAGCAGTCCGGCCATGCACTTCAGCATCGTGGTCTTGCCGGCACCGTTCTCGCCAAGCATCAGGTGCACGCCGTTCCCGATACGGGCAGAGACATTGTCCAGCGCCGCTACGGTCGATTTGCCGTAATAGTATGAAAGATTCTTTAATTCTATCATAGTAGGTAGTGTAGTAATGTAGTGGTGTATTCAACTACACCGCAAGTTATATCTTTTTCACGAATCTGCAAAATAAAATCAACATTTTTCAAAAAAATATTAAAATATCGACTTATTTATGTATCTTTGTGTTTGTATTGACAGGAAGGCGTAGATACTTATGCGCATAGTGCGTATAGTAAGGAACAGTATGTGCGTATTGCGAAGCCGTTCCGTTCTGCGCCGGAGGCGCAGCCTCATCCGTAGCCCCCGGCACCGCCTCCTCCGCCATTGAGAACAAATAGAAAAAAATAATATATAACCCATGAGTAACGAGACATTATTGAAAGAAGTTACGGCCAAAGCCCAGGCATGGCTTAGCCCGGAGTACGACGAGAATACCCGTAAGGAAGTGCAGGCGCTTCTTAACGCCGAGGACAAGACCCCGCTGATCGAGGCCTTCTACAAGGATCTGGAATTTGGTACGGGCGGCCTGCGCGGCATTATGGGTGCCGGCTCCAACCGCATGAACCGCTACACCGTAGGCGCCGCCACGCAGGGATTGGCCAACTACCTTAAGGACTGCTTCAAGGAGTTGCCCCGGATTTCGGTAGCCGTAGGTCACGATGTGCGTCATCACAGCCGCGAATTCGCCGAGCTGACGGCCGACATCTTCAGCGCCAACGGCATCAAGGTGTACCTGTTCGACGGTCCCTGCCCCACTCCCGAGGTAAGCTACGCCATTCGCAAGTTAGGATGCCAGAGCGGCGTCATGGTCACCGCAAGCCACAACCCCAAGGAGTACAACGGCTATAAGGCATACTGGAGCGACGGTGCACAGATGATCTCGCCCCACGACGTCAAGACCATCGAGTATGTCAATCAGATCAAGAGCAACGACCAGATCAAGTGGACGCCGAACAAGGACCTGATTCAGTCCATAGGCAAGGACATCGACGAGCAGTTCCTGGCCGACATCCACACCCTCAGCCTCGACCCCGAGGCCGACAAGCGCCACAAGGACATGAAGATTGTCTACACCCCCATCCACGGCACAGGCCTGCGTCTGATGTACGACTCGCTGAAGCTCTGGGGCTTCGAGAACGTGATCCACGTTCCGGCACAGGACATCCAGGACGGCGACTTCCCCACTGTCGTATCGCCTAATCCCGAGAACTCGGAGGCCATGCACATGGCTGTGGAGAAAGCCAAGGAGACAGGCGCAAGCCTCGTGATGGCTTCCGACCCCGACGCCGACCGCGTAGGTCTGGTGGTACGCGACAAGGAAGGCAACTACCAGCTTGTGAACGGCAACCAGATCTGCATGCTCCTTATATATTACATCATCACCAAGAATGTGGAGAGTAATCTTCTCAACGGCACCGAATATGTGGTGAAGACCATCGTGACCACCGAAACCATCAAGCGCATAGCCGAGGCCAACGGCGTGAAGTGCTTCGACTGCTTCACCGGCTTCAAGTGGATCGCCAACGTGATGCGCGACATGGAGACCCAGGGCCGTTATCTTGGCGGCGGCGAGGAGAGCTATGGCTTCCTGGCCGAGACATTCGTACGCGACAAGGATTCCATCTCAGCCAACTCGCTGGTTGCCGAATGCGCAGCCTGGGCTGCCGACAAGGGCATGAACCTGTACGAGGTGCTGGTTGACATCTACGCCAAGTATGGTTTTTCGCGCGAGCGCGGCGTCAGCGTGGTTCGTCCGGGCAAGACCGGCGCCGAGGAAATCGTGGCCATGATGAAGAACTTCCGCGAGAATCCTCCCAAGACCCTGGCAGGAAGCAAGGTTACGGCCATCAAGGACTACAGCGACCTCAACTGCCGCAACCTCATCACCGGCGAGGTGACCAAGCTGGAGTTCCCCACCACTTCCAACGTGCTGCAGTTCTTCACCGAGGCCGGCGACAAGGTTTCGGTTCGTCCCTCCGGCACGGAGCCCAAGATCAAGTTCTATGTCGAGGTGCGCGAGGACATGAAGGACAAGGCCGATTACGAGGCTACCGTCCTCAAGGCCGAGAAACATATCAACCAGGTACTGGAAGACCTTGGTGTTAAATAAGGTGTAAATAACCTCACCGACACTATATGTCTAAAATCTCATGGCGCCCCGGAACGATGGTCTACCCCGTTCCGGCGGCGCTTGTTTCCGTAGGCGCCACGCCCGACGAATGGAACCTGCTGACGGTGGCGTGGATAGGCACGGTCTGTTCCGACCCGGCAATGCTTTCCATTTCGGTGCGTCCCGAACGTCATTCATTCTCCTTGATCGAGAAGACCGGCGAATTCACCGTCAACCTCACCACCGTGGACATGGCCCGCAGCGTGGACTGGTGCGGCGTGCGCAGCGGCGCGCAGTACGACAAATGGAAAGAGACCGGTCTTGTCCCGATTCCCGGCGAAAAGGTGAAATCTCCCACCGTAGAACAGAGCCCGCTCAGCATTGAGTGTGTGGTGAGATCCGAGACCGACCTCGGAACGCACACCATGTTCCTGGCCGAGGTGGTAAACGTACGTGCCGACAGCCGGTATATGGACCCCGAGACAGGCCGGTTCATGCTTGAAAAGGCCAATCTGCTCGCTTACGTCCACGGCCACTACTACTCCTTGGGCGACATGATTGGCAAATTCGGCTTCTCAGTCCAGAAGAAAAAGCCGGAAACCACAAAAAAGAAAAGGAAATAAGGCCATCGAATCTAAGGAATAATTCAGGCTCCATTCCGCTTTAAGGGATGGAGCCTTTGCTTTGTCGGAGACTGCCGGGGATTATGGCATTTGTTAACATTGTTAACGACTCCTTTTGTTTATTGAAAAATTTATAGTAACTTTGCTAAACGGATTGGAGTATGCGGACTTTTGTTGAGACTCCGGCCCGGCGATTGATATGGCAAAACAGGACAACAGCGACAATCTATACGACCTTGACGAACAGTTTGCGCCCCGCAACGGCCGCAAGCACCGCCGCAACCGCACCCTGGTGAAATGGTTGTGGATATCTTTTCTGTCCTTGGGATTCCTAATCCTGTTCCTTATGCTGCTCATATACAACGGCGTGATAGGATACATGCCTCCTATCGAGGAACTTGAGGACCCGCACGACAAACTCGCGTCGTTGGTCTATGCCAGCGACGATTCGGAACTGGGACGTTACTACTACGGCTCGGGCAACCGCGTCTATACCGACTACAACGGCATCTCGCCCCACGTCATCAACGCCCTGGTGGCCACCGAGGACGTGCGCTTCCGCGAGCATTCCGGCATCGACTTCAAGGCATTGGGACGTACGGCCATCAAGACATTCCTGATGGGCGACAAGTCGTCGGGCGGCGCATCCACCATCACCCAGCAGCTGGCCAAACAGCTTTATTCCGAGCCGAGCTCAAACCTGCTGAAACGTGCCCTGCAGAAGCCAATCGAATGGATGATAGCCGTAAAGCTGGAACGTTTCTACACCAAGGACGAGATAAT
Source organism: uncultured Bacteroidales bacterium (assembly GCA_902796035.1). GTDB lineage: Bacteria > Bacteroidota > Bacteroidia > Bacteroidales > Muribaculaceae > Lepagella. The sequence continues at coordinate 18,167 of CADBNR010000064.1, forward strand.
CAACATGTATCTCAACCGTTTTGACTTCCTCAACAACGCGGTGGGAATCAAGACGGCGGCCAATGTATATTTCGGCAAGGAACCGCGCGACCTGGAGATTCAGGAGGCGGCCATGCTTATAGGTATGCTTAAGAATCCGAGCTATTACAATCCCTTGCGCCACGAGGAGCGTACGCAGCAGCGCCGCAACGTGGTGTTCGACCAGATGGTCAAGGCAGGCTTCATAACTCAGGCTCAGCGCGATTCTCTCGCGGCCCTTCCGCTCGGACTCGACTATCATAAGGTGGACCACAAGGAGGGAGGCTCCCCCTATCTGCGCGAGGAAATCCGCCGTCTCATGACGGCCAAGAAGCCGGTGCGCCCCAATCGCGGCGACTATCCCGACAAATCCTCTTACCTCATAGCCCTCGGCGCTTACAACACCGACTCCACCGCATGGGAACAGAATCCGCTGTACGGCTGGATTCTCAAAAATCCCAAGCCCGACGGGTCGTACTATAACCTTTACACCGACGGTCTGCGCATACACACCACCATCGACCCGACCATGCAGCGTTATGCCGAGGAGGCCGTGTACGAGCATCTCGGCGGGTATTTGCAGCCGGCTTTCGAGCGAGAGAAACATGGGTCGCCGACGGGTCCGTACACCACCAATCCCAACGAACTGAGCCGTGCCGGCGTGCAGCGCCTCATAAAGAACGCCATACGCCAGACCGAGCGATACCGCATCATGAAACAGGCCGGAGCCTCGCAGGCAGAGATAGACAAGGCTTTCCACACTCCCTACAGCATGGACATATTCTCCTACATCAAGAAGACGGTGAAGGAGAACGGCCGCTTGGTGACACGCATCATGCCCGGCTCCAAGACGGTGAAGATGACTCCGTACGACTCCCTGCTGTACATGAAGACGGTGCTTCGTACCGGCGTCATGAGCATGGATCCGCACTCCGGTTATGTCAAGGCATACGTGGGAGGCCCCGACTTCACGCATTTCCAGTACGATATGGTTTCGCGCGGCAAACGTCAGATCGGTTCTACAGCCAAGCCCTTCCTGTACACGCTGGCCATGGAACAGGACTACAGCCCATGCTCCATGTTCTCCAACACGCAGCCTGTGTTCGGCGGCTGGGCTCCCCGTAACTCCAGTCGTGCGCGTGTGGGACAGATGGTCGACCTGCGCTGGGCGCTGACCAACTCCAACAACTGGATTTCGGCCCGACTTGTACACGAGCTGACTCCGGCGGCTCTGGCCAGCAAAATGCGTCTGTTCGGCATCACCGGCTACATCGACCCGGTGCTTCCGCTCTGCCTCGGCACGGTCGACGTCCCCGTGGGACAGATGGTAGGTGCTTTCACGGCGTTCTCCAACCAGGGCATACGCGTCGATCCGGTGTTCGTCACCCGCATAGAGGACAACCAGGGCAACCTGATATACTCCGCGGTTCCCCACCGCACCGAGGTGATGAGCGAGGACGCCTATTATAAGATAGTGTCCATATTGCTGAATGTGGTTGACTCCGGTACGGGCGCCAGCCTGCGCAGCCGTTATGGCATACGCGCGCAGATGGGAGGCAAGACCGGTACCACCAACTCCAACTCCGACTCCTGGTTCATGGGATTTACCCCCGACCTGGTCACCGGCGTATGGGTCGGCGGCGAGGAACGTTACATCCACTTCAACTCCATGGCATTCGGCCAGGGTGCCCGCGCCGCGTTGCCTATCTATGGACTGTACATGAAGAAGGTATATGGCGACCGCAGACTCCCCTATTCGCAGGATACCAAATTTGAATTCCCCGACGGATTCTCCCCCTGCGGCGACGGCGAATCGCCATTCGTCCATGTCAGCGACGACAGCGTGCCCGAAGACACCGCCGAGGGAGTGTTCGACTAAGCATCTGCTCATTAGAGAATGCACCTTAATTTTCAATACCATATAAATTAAGACAAAAAAAACACAAAACCGAGAATATTATGGCAAAGAAGCTTCAAATTCGAGACCTGACTCTTCGCGACGGACAGCAGTCACTGTTCGCGACGCGCCTGAAACAGGAAAACGTTGACAAGCTGCTCCCTCTGTACCGGGAGGCTAAGTTCTATATCATGGAAGTGTGGGGCGGCGCAGTGCCCGATTCCGTGATGCGCTACTTAGGCGAGTCCCCCTGGGACCGTCTGCGCGCATGCTCCAAGGAAATGAAGGGTATCTCCCTTCTGTCGGCTCTGTCGCGCGGCCGCAACCTGTTCGGATACGTTCCCTATCCCGACAGCGTGCTCGAAGGCTTCTACAAGAAAGCCATTGAGAACGGTCTGAACGTAATGCGTATCTTCGACGCACTCAACGACATCAACAACATCAAGGGTTCCATCCGCATGATCAACGAGCTGGGCGGCATATCCGACACCGCCGTATGCTACACCGTCGATCCCAAGGGAACACCTGAAAACGAGAAGATATTCACAGACGATTACTTCGTCAACCTGGCTCTGGAAATGGAGAAGTTGGGAGCCAAGATGATCACCGTCAAGGACATGGCCGGTCTGGTAAGCCCTTCGCGCATCTATACTCTGATGCCCAAGCTGAAGAAGGCCCTGAAGGTGCCCGTAGACTTCCACACCCACTGCACTCCCGGCTACGGCCTTGCTTCCGTGCTGACGGCCATCATCCAGGGCGTGGACATCGTCGACACCAACATCTGGTGGTTCGGCGGCGGCTCCGCGGCTCCTTCCATCGAGCTGATCAAGATATTCTGCGACAAACTCGGCGTTGAGGTTGACGTCAACATGGACGCCGTTGCAAAAATCCGCCACGAACTCAAGAACGCCCGCAAGGCTCTGGCCGACTTCGATCTTAACAAAGACAAATGGCCCAAGGACTTCGACGAGGCATTCGCAGCCATGCCCAAGGAGATTGACGCCGAATTCGACCGCGCCATCGAGGCCGCCAAGAACAATAAGGAGGAGGAACTGCTTGACGCATGCCACAAGATCGAGGCTTACTTCGGACTTCCCAAGCCCAACGAGCTGGTGAAAAACGCCGAGGTACCCGGCGGAATGTACTCCAACATGGTGGCCAACCTGCGTGCTCTCGGCGCCGAAGACGTGCTTGAGGATGCAATGGCACTGATTCCGAAGGTGCGCCGCGATGCCGGTCTCGTACCGCTCGTCACCCCTACCAGCCAGATCGTAGGCTCTCAGGCCGTGAACCTCGCCATGGACCGCCGCAAGGGCAACGCCGACTATACACAGAAGAACAATCAGTTCATCTCCCTCGTGAAGGGTGAATACGGCACGACTCCCGTACCTGTAGACCCCAAGTTCCGTGAGCAGATCACAGGCAGCGCCGAGGAGAAACCCTACGACGTGACGTCATACAAGAAACCGGAGAACCCGAACCTCGACAAGTTCGGCGGTGTGCCCTTGGCAGCCAACGAGGAGGAATATCTGCTTCTCGAACTTCTCCCGGCCGTGGCCAAGACGTTCCTGACCAACAAGCGCAAGGCCGAATATGAGGCCAACAAGCCTGCCGAGGCTCCTGCCGCCGCTGCGGCTCAGGCCGCTCCCGCGGCCCAGGCTCCCGCCGGCGACGTGTTCTGCGCTCCGATGGGCGGCAACATCATGGAGATCCGCGTGAAACCCGGCGACGTTGTCAAACCGGGCGACGTAGTGCTCGTTTACGAGGCCATGAAGATGGAGAACGACCTGGCCTGCGACAAGGGAGGCAAGGTTAAGCGCGTGCTTGTGGCCGACGGCGACGTCATGTCCACCGACCAGCCTCTGATCGAGTTCGAGGGTACAGGCGCTCCCGTTGCAGCCGCTCCCGCAGCTCCGGTACCCGCACCTGTTGCCGACGGTCCGGTATTCAACGCCCCGATGGGCGGCACAGTGCTGGAAGTCAAGGTTAAGCCCGGCGACGCTGTCAAGGCCGGTGACACCCTGCTGGTTTACGAGGCCATGAAGATGGAGAACAATCTGGCCAGCGACCGTGACGGCGTCATCGCCAAGGTCATGATCGAGGACGGCGACGTGATGAGCACCGACCAGCCTCTGTTCCAGTTCGCCGGAGCCGACGCTCCCGCCGCTGCCAAACCCGCTCCCGCTCCAAAGCCCGTGGCTGCTCCCAAGCCTGCCCCCAAGGCCGAGACTCCCAAGCCTGCCGCTGTGGTGAAGAAAGTGGACATCAACCGCGCATTGCCTTCTATCGAAGGCGGCACAGCCGGCAGCAACCCCGTCCCGGAGCATCACGCCGACAACGCGCCGGCTCTGAAGCTCGCTAACGGCACGACTCTCCAGATCGACATCAACCCCAACGGCGGTATCTCGATCAAGATTACTACAGGCAAGTAATACCCCCAATGTAATACCCGCAGGCCCCGCCCTCCCGGCGGGGCCTGATTTTTCAAGCTCCCCGAGATTCTCGATATATCGGGATTATCCCGATTTATCTCGATTAATCCGGATTTATCCCGATAGTCCCGATTAATCACGCCTTATTTGCACGGTTCCGAAAAAATTTGTAACTTTGCAGGCCAATTAGTGGGATCGCGACCTGCTAAACCAACTTTTAAATTTTAAAGTACGTACAAACTGAAATGAAAAAAGATCTTCATCCCAAGGAGTACCGCGAGGTATGTTTCAAGGACATGTCGAACGACGAGACGTTCATCACACGTTCCACTGTGGCTTCGCGCGAAACAATAGAAATTGACGGCAAGGAGTATCCTTTGGTAAAGCTTGAGATCACCAGCTCTTCGCACCCCTTCTTCACAGGCAAGCAGAAGCTGGTCGACACCGCCGGTCGTGTGGACAAGTTCCGCAGCCGTTACGGCAACCGCTCCAAGAAGTAATTCTTCGTCAACACAGACCCAAAGAGGGCATGTCGGAATCCGTTCCGCCATGCCCTCTTCTTTTAGTAGCCCTGTCTCTCCGAGGCAGCCAACTCTCCAATCTACAAAGAGCCTTTACTTCCCCCCCCGCTCTCCCGTCTAATCATGCCAGAAGCGCCATTGTACCTCCTGTTCTCCTGTCTAATCATGACAGCGCCATTGTCTCTCCCGTTCTCCCGTCTAATAATACTTCCGGCGAGGCAGGGACACTACATTGCGACCGTTATCTGTGTCCTATTTGCAAACGTAAGAAAAAATGAGTAATTTTGCACTTCGAAACTGACTTTCAACATGGTACTACCAGTATATGTATACGGACACCCCGTATTGCGCCGGGAGGCCGAGGATATCGAGCCCGATTACCCTGAACTGCAGAAACTTGTAAAGGACATGTTCGACACGATGTATGCCGCCGAAGGCATAGGTCTTGCCGCGCCGCAGATCGGCCGCAGCATCGCGGTCATCGTGATTGACGGGTCCGTGCTCGCTTCCGAATTCCCCGAATGCGCCGACTCAAAGATGGTGTTGATTAATCCTCAATTAGAGATTATCGAGGACCAGGCCCCCGTGTCACGCAGCGAGGGATGTCTGTCCCTGCCGGGCCTCTCCGAGAACGTGAAACGTGTGGAGCACGTATCGCTCGAATGGGTCGACGAGAATTTCAAGCCCCATAAGCAGGAGTTCTCCGGTTTTCTGGCACGCATCATCCAGCATGAGTACGACCATCTGCTTGGAGAAGTGTTCACCGACCATATCGCACCTATCCGCAAGCAGATGATACGCTCCAAGCTCAATGCCTTCGAACGCGGCAAAGTGAAATGCGACTACCGCACCGTTACCAAATAACCTGACACATGGCTGACGATAAAAAAGTTATTTTCTCGATGGTGGGCGTCTCCAAGATCGTGCCCCCGCAGAAACAGATTCTCAAAGACATTTACCTGTCGTTTTTCTACGGCGCCAAGATAGGCATCATCGGTCTGAACGGATCGGGAAAATCGACGCTCCTCAAGATCATAGCCGGCATCGACAAGTCCTATCAGGGCAACGTGGTGTTCTCGCCCGGTTACAGCATCGGCTATCTGGAGCAGGATCCGAAGCTGAATCCCGACAAGACGGTTCGTCAGGTGGTGGAGGAAGGCGTTCAGCACGTCATGGACCTTCTGAAGGAATATGACGAGGTGAACAACGCGTTCGGAGACCCCGAAGTACTGGAGGACGAGAACAAGATGAACAAGCTGATAGAGCGTCAGGCCGAACTTCAGGACAAACTGGACGCGGCCGATGCCTGGAACATCGACAACCGTCTGGACCGCGCCATGGACGCGCTGCGTTGTCCGCCGGACGACCAGCAGATCAAGTACCTGTCCGGAGGTGAGCGCCGTCGCGTGGCCCTGTGCCGTCTGCTTCTGCAGCAGCCCGACATCCTGCTGCTCGACGAGCCCACCAACCACCTGGACGCCGAATCGGTGGAATGGCTGGAACAGCATCTGGCGCAGTATCCCGGCACTCTGATTGCCGTGACCCACGACCGTTACTTCCTCGACCATGTGGCAGGCTGGATTCTTGAACTGGACCGCGGCGAGGGTATTCCATGGAAAGGCAACTATTCCTCTTGGCTTGAGCAGAAGACACAACGCATGGCTCAGGAGGAGAAGCAGGCGTCCAAGCGCCGCAAGACCCTGGAACGCGAGCTGGAATGGATACACATGGCGCCCAAGGCTCGTCAGGCTAAGGGGAAGGCGCGTCTGTCAAGCTACGATCGCCTGCTGAACGAGGACCAGAAGGAGCGCGAGGAGAAACTGGAGATTTACATTCCCAACGGTCCCCGTCTTGGCAACAAGGTGATCGAGGCCAACGGCGTTGCCAAGGCTTACGACGACAAGGTGCTGTTCTCCGACCTCAACTTCATGCTGCCCAGCAACGGCATCGTGGGCGTCATCGGTCCCAACGGCGCCGGCAAGACCACTCTGTTCCGTCTCATCATGGGTCTGGAAAAGGCCGACAAGGGTACGTTCGATGTTGGAGACACCGTCAAGATAGCATACGTGGACCAGAACCACAAGGATCTCAGCCCCGACAAGAGCGTGTACGAGGTTATATCGCAGGGTGTGGAGTCGTTCCGCATGGGAGGCCGCGACGTCAACGCGCGCGCCTATCTGTCGCGCTTCAATTTTACCGGTGCCGACCAGGAGAAGAAGATCGGTGTCCTCTCGGGCGGCGAGCGCAACCGCCTGCACTTGGCTATGGCCCTTAAGATCGAGGGCAACGTACTGTTGCTCGACGAACCCACCAACGACATCGACGTCAATACGTTGCGTGCATTGGAGGAGGGTCTGGAGAATTTCGCCGGATGCGCCGTAGTAGTCAGCCACGACCGCTGGTTCCTGGACCGTATCTCGACACATATCCTTGCTTTCGAGGGCGACAGCAAGGTGACCTTCTTCGAAGGTAACTATTCGGAATACGAGGAATTCAAGAAGCGCCGTGACGGTGCCGACAGCACCCCGCACCGAATCCGCTACCGAAAACTGACCTAAACTCATAACTATAAACTATTACCTAAATACATGGATTGGTTATTAGAGCTATTTAAACCAAACAACCTCTCCCTGCCGAGTACCATCATACTCTACTCGGTAGTGATTTTCACGGGTATCTACCTCGGGAAAATCAAGATTTTCGGAGTGTCACTCGGCGTGACGTTCGTACTGTTCGTCGGTCTGCTGCTGGGCCACTTCGGATACACCACAAGCCCGGAGGTGCTTAACTTCCTGCGGGACTTCGGTCTGATTCTGTTTATCTTCTCCATCGGTATGCAGGTCGGACCCGGTTTCTTCTCGTCGTTCAAGGAGGGCGGCATCCGCATGAACCTGCTGGCCCTGTTGGGCATCAGCCTCAACGTGGCTGTCATGTTAGGCATCTATTACATCCAGGGCGGTGCGGAAGGAAGCACTTCGATCTCACAGATGGTGGGTATCATGCAGGGAGCCGTGACCAACACTCCCGGTCTCGGTGCCGCGCAGCAGACCTTCCTGCAGGTTGTGCCCGACGGCGGCAACGTCAGCCAGCAGATGTCAATGGGATATGCCGCAGCCTATCCCCTCGGTGTGATCGGCATCATCCTCACGATGATTCTGATCAAGGTCATCTTCAAGATCGACAACGCCAAGGAGACCGCCGAACTGGAAGCCGAGTCCAACAACAGTGAGCTCGCGCCCCTCATGATGACGCTGCGCGTCACCAACGACCTGATCGACGGTCTGAACATGCTGAAGCTCCACACCCTGATTTCGGCCGATTATGTCGTGTCGCGTATCGAGCAGCCCGACGGCCATGTCATCATCCCCACGTCCAAGACCGAAGTACATCTCGGCGACCTCTGCCTCATCGTCTGCCAGGCGCAGGACGAGGAAATCTTCAACCGTTTCATCGGCCCCAGCGTCGAGAAGAAATGGGAGATGGAACAGGGTCCGGTGGTTTCGCGCCGCATACTTGTGACACGTACCGAATACAACGGTGTCAAGCTCGGCTCGCTTCACCTGCACGACGGATATCAGCTTAACGTGACGCGCGTCAACCGTGCCGGCATGGACCTGGTGGCTTCTTACGGTCTGCGCCTGCAGATGGGCGACCGCCTCACGGTTGTGGGCAAGCTATCCGACATCGACAACCTGGCCTCAAAGTTGGGCAACTCCATGAAGCGACTGAACGAACCGAACCTCATCACCATGTTCATCGGAATCTTCCTCGGCATCGTGGTGGGTTGCATTCCGTTGCAGTTCCCCGGCATGACGGTGCCCATGAAGTTAGGTCTGGCCGGCGGTCCCCTTATCGTCGCCATCCTTCTCAGCGCCTACGGACATAAGATACACCTGGTCACATATACCAACTCGTCGGCCAACCTGCTACTGCGCGAGCTCGGCATCTGCCTGTTCCTCGCCTCCGTGGGTATAGCCGCCGGCAAGAACTTCGCGGCCACAGTCTTCACCCCCGAAGGTGCCACCTGGGTGCTGTATGGTTTCGCAATCACTATGATTCCGCTGCTGGTGATGGGCATCGTGGCCCGCGCCAAATACAAGATGAACTATTTCACCATCTGCGGTATGATTTCCGGTTCCTATACCGACCCGCCCGCACTGGCATACGGCAACAAGATTGCCAACAACGACGCTCCCGCCGTCAGCTACTCCACCGTCTACCCTCTCACCATGTTCATGCGTGTGGTAGCCGCGCAGCTGGTCATCCTGTTCTTCATATAAAACCGTCCCTGCCTCGGAGAGGCTGTTTCTCATTAACCCCACGATGGGCCGGGTCAGCGGCAGCTGACTCCGTCCTTCGTGGGGATTGACATGGCGTAGGGTAGCTTGGTCGGAGACCATGTCTCTTTACTTCCAGTTATGATGGTGACTTAAGGCGAGCGACATGGTCTTCGACCAAGCAGTTCAGGCCCGTATCCCCCCACGAAGGCTGTCGGGTCGCTATGCTCCCTCCCCCCATCGTGAGGTTATCGAGAAACAGCCTCTCCGAGGCAAGCCGTAGCATTCTCTTAACTTTTCAACTTTATAAACTATTTTTAAACTATTTCTCTTTGAGGTTAATCAAATTTTGATTAATTTTGTTTATACTTAGAACAGAGTATTGACAAACTAAAATAAAACGATAGAAATGGCAAAGAAATGGATTTGCACCGTATGCGGCTATATCGCAGAGGGTGAGACCGCTCCGGAGAAGTGCCCGATGTGCGGCGTTCCGCAGAGCAAGTTTAAAGAGCTGAAAGAGGAGGATGCTCTGAATTTCGTAACCGAGCATGAGATTGGCGTAGCCAAGGGTACGAGCGAGGAGATGATCAAGGACCTGAACACTCACTTCATGGGCGAGTGCACCGAGGTAGGTATGTACCTGGCCATGTCGCGTCAGGCCGACCGCGAGGGTTATCCCGAAATCGCCGAGGCTTTCAAGCGTTACGCTTGGGAGGAGGCAGAGCACGCTTCCAAGTTCGCCGAACTGCTCGGCGACATGGTATGGGACACCAAGACCAACCTTGACAAGCGCATGCACGCCGAGGCCGGCGCCAACGCCGACAAGATGCGTATCGCCCGCAACGCCAAGGAAGCAGGTCTGGACGCTATCCACGACACCGTTCACGAGATGGCAAAGGACGAGGCCCGTCACGGCCGTGGCTTCGCAGGTCTCTACGAGCGCTACTTCGGCAACAAGAAATAATCGCATAACGATTATATTTTCCCTCCCGGGGTGTGTCAGTTATCGCGACTGGCCCACCCCTTCCTTTATAGTAGTAGTTAATATGATATGAAGCGGAGGGCAGTGCGCGTGGCGCGGATTATGCCGTCGCGGACAGACCATTGCTTGCCGGTCTGAGGGCGACCGGCAGTGAAGGCTGCCATAATCTCGCGGACTATATTGGTTTTTGTGCCGTAGCGCGTCAGCCATTTATGCAGCAGCCATTGCGGAGCTGCGGATTCTTTCAGCACCTGGTATGGCAACACGGATTGATCCTGCAACGAACCAAGCTCGCGGGCGACCAGCATGTCGAGGGCCTCGGAATCCGACCTGAGATTGGATATGGTCGAAGTGATGGCCTTGCGCGCGCCGGTCCACTGCGTTTCTATCAGAGGCAGCAACTCGTTACGGATGAAATTACGGCGATAGTCCGACTGCAGGTTGGTGGAATCCGTTACGTAAGTCTGTCCTATCACATCAAGATATTGCAGTATCTCTGCGCGCGTTACATGCAGCAACGGGCGCACCACATTGTTGGCATCGGGCAGCATACCTCGCAGCCCGTCTATACCGCACCCTCTTAACAGGTTCAGAAACAGCGTCTCGATATTGTCGTCCGCGTGATGGGCCACCGCTATCCGGTCGAAACCTGTTTCCTGAAGCATTCTATAGAAATACTCGTACCTCAGTTCGCGACAGGCCACTTCAAGGCTCACGTTATGGGCGTTCTGATAAGCAGGCACGTCGAAATGTACGATGTCAAGTGAAACGTCAAGACCGCGGCACAGCTCGATGCAGAAATTCATGTCGCGGTCCGATTCCTCGCCACGCAGATGAAAATTGCAATGCACGGCCATGATACGGACGCCGATGTTTTTGAGTATATGCAGCAACGCCACCGAGTCAGCTCCCCCGCTCAAGCCTAAAATGACCGATTGGATGCCGGGCATCAGCGCGCGTGCCTGCTGGTGTATCTTGGCCGTCAATGCGGAATGCTTCATTATATTATAGTCTGGAATTAAATAATTAGGTCTCGGGGTTAAGAATTACAGTCTTGGGTTTTCAAGCCACGAAGTCAGAATCAGCACCGCCGACATCTCGTCGGCCAGTTCCTTGCGCTGACGGTCCGACTTCTTGAAGCCGGCCGTTATCATGTCGCGGTGCGCCTGGACGGAGGTAAAACGCTCGTCCACCATCTCGACGGGCATGTCGGGAAGTATCTTGGCCAGACGGTTCATGAAAGGACGGATATACTGCATGGATTCCGAATCCTCGCCGCGCACCGTGCGCGGATGACCGATTATGATACGCTCCACCGGTTCGTTACTGCAGTATTCGAGAAGAAACTTTTCAAGGTCGCAGGTACGTTGCGTCGGCAGGCCGTTGGCCGCAATCTTAAGGATGTCGGTCACCGCCACGCCGCAACGCTTCCGCCCGTAATCTATCGCCAGTACTCGTCCCATACCTTATTAACGCGCAGATTTATTAGAATAGTATCCTTAGGTATCGATAATGGCAGGCTATCCCCAGCCGTGAGGGTAGTAGCGCGGGCTGTCCCCAGCCGCGCACAGAAAATGACCATAAAAAAGAATCCTATATACCTAATAACTGCCATACTGTGGTGCATGGCCGCGGCATGCACTCCCTCCCCCCCAGAACGTGCGCGCCACGGACACGATGCCCCCCATATACCCCGACTATGTCGGCGTGACGGTGCCGTGCAACATCGCGCCCCTTAACTTCATGATCCGCGACTCGTGCAAGGCCGTGTATACCGTGGCTGAAGCCCGCGGCTTCAGCATCAAGTCCCATCGCAAAGGCAACGAGGCCATCTTCGACCTCAAGGACTGGAAGCGCCTCATGAACCATGCACAGGGCCATACCGTAACCGTAACCGTCAGCGCCCTGACCGAATCCGGCTGGATAAAGTACAAGCCTTTCGACATAACCGTGTCCAAAGACAAAATCGACCCCTACCTGACATACCGCCTGATAGAACCGGATTACGAGGTATTCTCGCGCCTCAGCATCATGGAACGTAACATCGAGGATTTTTCCGAACGCGTGCTGTGCGACTACAACAACGTAGGCAATCGCTGTATGAACTGTCACACGCATTCCACTGCGGACGGTGACCTCTCGTTTCTCTATGTCCGTGGCGAAGGTGGCGGCATGGTGCTCAACGACCACGGTAAGCTGCGTCTTCTCAATTTCAAGACCGCCGACATGGTATCGGGTGCGGTGTACGCGCAGTTCGATCCTACGGGCCGCTACCTGACGTTTTCCACCAACGTCATAATCCCGGCCTTCCATTCGCGGCCCGGCAAGCGTCTGGAAGTGTTCGACACCAAATCGGACGTATATGTCTACGACATCCGCAATGACAAGGTGTTGCGCTCGCCGCTTTTAGCCGATTCCACACGTCTTGAAACGTTCCCGACATTCGGCGCCGACGGAAAGAGCATCTATTATTGTGTGGCCGACATGCCAGCGCATCCCACCGCCGTGGACAGCGTAAGCTACAGCCTGTGCCGTATCGGTTCGACCCCGACAAGGGCACGTTCGCCTTGTCCGTGGATACGGTGGTGGCCGGAATCCGCCAGAAACGAAGCATCAGCCATCCACGAGTGTCGCCCGATGGCAAACTCCTGCTGTATACCGCTGCCGCTTACGGCACGTTCCCGATATGGCACCGCGAGTCGGACCTGCAGATGATAGACCTGACAAACGGCAGAATCGATTCCCTCGATATCGTCAACAGCCCGATGAGCGACACCTATCACAGCTGGTCGTCGTCGGGAAGATGGTTTGTGTTCGCCAGCAAACGGGACGACGGCCTGTACGGCAAACTCTACTTCGCGCATGTATCAGCCGATGGCAAGGTGTCGAAACCATTCCTTCTGCCGCAGAAATCGCCGTCGTTCTACAACGACAATCTGAAATCATTCAATGTCCCCGATTTAGGCAAGCGTCCCGTTTCATTCAGTCCCGCAGACGTAGCCACGGCCCTGCACTAATAAAACACCATGATTACCACCAAGATAATTAAGGCTGCCTCAGAAAAATGCGAGGCCCACAGCATAATAACTGTCAACGATCCGTCACTCGGATTCGAACGACAGCTCGCGGAAATTGAAAGACAATATACCGAACTTAAAGCGACTCTGAGCGAAAGGATGTGTCCGGTGTTTCTGCGCTGGTTTCTGAGCGACGCGGCCAACCAACAGGCATCCTTGCCCGACATGGAGGAATGCGCCACGTCCATCGTGGAACAAGCCCCGCTGAACGGCACCAAAATCGCCCTCTGGGTATGGATGATAGAAGATGCCGTGTTTCGGCGTGATCCTGATGGCAGATACGTGGTAGAGGCTTTCGGCCGCACACACATATTCGAGGCGAGCCGCACACGCCCGGACCTCGATCCGCGCACTGCCATCCATGACATGATGACGGACACCGCTTTAGCTCTTGAACATCGTAGAGGCAGCTTACTGAAAAATTGTGTCCGCACGTGGTTGTTCGTGCGCGACATCGATCTGGATTACGCAGAGGTGGTGCGTGGCCGTAACGAGGCATTCGACGAACAGGGCCTCACCACATCCACACGCTTCATAGCCAGCACCGGAATCCAGGGGAGGCAGGCCGATTGCAAGGTCGCCGTGACATACGACTCCTATTCCGTGTTACGACTCAAGGACGGGGATATGCGGCAGCTCAATGCCCTGGACCATCTCAATCCTACGCACGAATATGGCGTGGCCTTTGAACGGGCCACATGCGTCGACTATGTCGACCGACGCCATCTGTTCGTTTCCGGCACCGCCAGCATCGACAGCAAGGGGCAGATTTTATGGCCCGGCGACATACGCCGTCAGACGGAACGGATGTGGGAGAACGTAGGTGCCCTTCTTGATGCAGCCGGATTCGGCTGGGAGGATGTCGGTCAGATGCTGGTATATCTGCGCGATCCCGCCGACTACTCGGTAGTGAACGGCATGTTTGAGGAAAGATTTCCCGACATTCCCCGTATTATACTGCACGCTCCCGTATGCCGTCCCGGCTGGCTCGTCGAGATGGAATGCATGGCCATGAAGAAAAGATAAACGCCTATTTTTTGCACAATTCAAAAAAAAATTATACTTTTGCATCGTATTTCAGCCCTCGTTATGTGTTATACAGGTAGTAAAGGGTTGGATATTTCCACATTAGGAATCTCAACACCCACTTTTATTTACATTTAAAATTCAGCGAATCTATCTGATTCGGTTTTCGAATTACACTCATTTTGTAATTTATTGTTTCCGTTCCGGAATCACGACTCCGGAATAAAGGCAAGATAAATCCGAGCGCGGAAGAGCCTGTGGTTAAGGCGTTCCGCATGTCGAAAGATTACAAGTTTGCACTACATAAAGAAATATGCAAAGTTTTGAAGAACTTATGTCGATGGAGGAGGCTCCGCTGCGAGAGCTTGCAGAATCGATGGGAATGAAAAAGGCCGAGAATGCGGACAAGCAGGAACTTGCATACTACATCATAGACAACGCGTCTATCGAAACAGCCCGTGCCGAGGTCGCGAAGATGAAGCCGAAGCGCGGCCGTAAGCCCAAGGCCCAGGCTTCAGCCGAAGCCACATCGCAGGCAGGTTCCGTTCCGGCCGGCGGCGAAGCCGCGGAAGCTCCGGCCCCCAAGAAGCGCGGCCGCAAGCCCAAGGCCCAGATTGCCGAAACTCAGACCCAGGCCGGTTCCGTTCCGTCGAGCGGTGTAACCGCGGAAACTCCGGCTCCCGTCGTCGATACCCCCGAAGCATCCGCTCCCAAGAAGCGCGGCCGCAAGCCCAAGGCGCAGGCGCAGGCTGAAGCCGTGGCACAGGCACAGGAACAGACCGGTTTGTCACTGTCGAGCGGCTTAGCCGCGGAAATTCAGGCCCCCTCCCTTTTCGACGAGACCCAACCCGCGCAGTCCGATGCTGAAACACACCCCGAACCGCAGCAAGAGCCCCAGCCCGCTCCGGAACAGGCTTCACAGCAGGAAGCCGCCAACGCACAGCCCAGAAAGAAAGGCACTTTCTTCAAGGATTCAGCAAGCAGCGGCCTGGGCGCTTTCTTCGGTGGTGCGAAAGGCCGCACTTTTACCCCGCGCGGCCAGCAGAACCAGCAGAACCAGCCGCAGCAGCAGCCATATATGGACGAGCCGCGTCAGATGCCCGCCGAACCCGTCATTATTTCCGAGCCGCAGGTTCAGGCTCCCCACCAGCTGAACAATAAGAAAAATCAGAAGCTTTCCAAGAAACAGCGTCAGCAACAGCGCCAGATGGAACGCCAGATTCAGCAGACTCCGCATCAGTACGACTTAGCCGGCATCGTATCCACATACGGTCTTCTCGAAGTAATGCCCGACGGTTACGGATTCCTCCGTTCCAGCGACTACAACTATTTGGGCAGTCCCGACGACGTATATGTGACACAGCAGCAGATACGCACATACGGACTCAAGACCGGCGACGTGGTGCAGGGCACCATCCGGCCTCCCCGCATCGGCGAAAAATATTTCCCTCTCTGCGAGGTTCAGTCAGTCAACGGCCTCAATCCGGAGGATGTAAAGGACCGCGAGGCTTTCGAACACCTCACACCCCTGTTCCCCGACGAGAAATTCACTCTGACACGCTCCACGCAGCAGAACATATCCACCCGCGTGGTCGATATGTTCGCCCCTATCGGCAAAGGCCAGCGAGCACTCATCGTGGCTCCGCCAAAAACGGGTAAGACAATCCTGCTGAAGGACATAGCCAACTCCATAGCCGAGAATCATCCCGACACATACATCATCATGCTCCTCATAGACGAGCGTCCCGAGGAGGTGACCGACATGTCGCGCAGCGTCAACGCCGAGGTGATAGCCTCCACGTTCGACGAACCCGCCGAGCGTCACGTCAAGATTGCCGGACTGGTGCTGGAGAAGGCAAAGCGTCTGGTGGAATGCGGTCATGATGTGGTGATAATGCTCGACTCCATCACCCGACTGGCACGCGCCTACAACACCGTGTCGCCCGCCAGCGGCAAGATACTGTCCGGTGGTGTCGACGCCAACGCGCTGCAGCGCCCCAAACGATTCTTCGGCGCTGCCCGTAACATAGAAAACGGCGGCTCGCTCACCATCATAGCCACCGCCCTGACCGAGACATCCAGCAAGATGGACGAAGTGATCTTCGAGGAATTCAAAGGCACCGGCAACATGGAGCTGCAGCTGGACCGCAAGCTATCGAACAAGCGCATCTTCCCCGCCGTGGATATCACCGCAAGCTCCACGCGCCGCGACGACCTGCTGCTGCCGCAGGAGACCCTGAACCGAATGTGGATTCTGCGCAACTACCTCAGCGACATGAACTCCATCGAAGCCATGGAATTCATCAAGAAGCGCATGGAAATCACCCGCACCAACGAGGAGCTGCTCGTCACTATGGACAAGTAATTATGAATTCGTTCGGCAACATAGTACGAATCACGACCTTTGGCGAAAGCCACGGGCCCGCTATGGGGGGAGTTCTTGACGGACTTCCCTCGCGGGTTAAGATAGACCTCAAAGCCGTGCAGGCGTTCGTGGACCGTCGCCGTCCCGGCGTGGATTCCCGTACCTCTCCTCGCCGCGAAAAAGACCGCGTGGAACTGCTGAGCGGCATCAGCCGCGATGGACTCACACTCGGTTCCCCCATCGGATTCATTATCCGCAACACCGACACACGCAGCCAGGATTATCAGGAAGTGTTCCGTCCCAACCATGCCGACTACACCTACTATAAAAAATACGGCATCCATGAGTTTGCCGGCGGTGGCCGCGCCAGTGCCCGCGAGACGGTGAACTGGGTCGTGGCAGGCGCATTGTGCCGCGAATGGCTCAAGACAAAGGGCTTCGAGGTGTCCGCTTACTTCGAGGACTGCAACTCCGTCGAGGAGGCGATGCAGAAAGGAGACAGCACCGGCGGCATTGTGCATGGCGTAATCAACGGACTCCCCGTAGGAATCGGAGAGCCGGTGTTCGACAAACTGCACGCACGCTTGGGTTACGCCATGATGAGCATACCGGCGGCGAAAGGATTCGACATCGGATTCGGCGTTGGAATGGCATCCATGTTCGGCAGCGAGGCCATGGACGTGATGAATCCGGACGGTACGTTCCGGTCCAATTACTCCGGCGGCGTACTCGGCGGCATCTCCAACGGAATGCCCGTGGAGTTCTCGGTATTTTTCAAACCCACGTCATCGATAATGCAGCCCCGTCCCGGCGTCACGCTCGACGGCAAACCCTGTGTCATTCCACCCAAAGGGCGTCATGACCCATGCGTGGCAATCAGGGCAGTGCCCGTAGTCGAGGCAATGGCGTGGCTCGTCGTCGCCGACCTGATGCGTATGTCATGAATCCGTTCTACAAGGATTATTCAGAATACATATCCGAGATTTTCCCGGACTTCAAGGTTCAGAAACTGTCGGTCAATACCTCGCGTTCATGTCCCAACCGCGACGGCACTCTTGGCACGGGAGGCTGCATTTACTGCAACAACCGGTCGTTCACTCCGGGATATTGCTTCAGCGGCGCTTCCGTCGCAGATCAGCTTCGGGACGGAAAGCGGTTTTTCGCCCGCAAATATCCCGATATGCGCTATATTGCCTATTTCCAGTCTTTTTCCAGTACATACGGCGAAGGTCTGAGGCAAGACCTTGAAGAAGCCGTAAGCGTTGACGACGTCTGCGGCATTGCGGTGGGAGCACGTCCCGACTGCCTCGGACCCGATGTTATCGCAATTCTGACGGAATATGCGCGCAAAATGCCGGCATTCGTTGAAATCGGTGTAGAAAGCCTCCATGACGATACGCTGAAGCTGATAAACCGTGGCCATGATGCCGACACGGCGGTACGCGCCATCCGTGACTGCGCCGAAGCCGGACTCCATGTCGGCGTTCACCTCATCGCAGGCCTGCCCGGCGAAACGGACGAAATGATTCTTGACACAGTCCGGAGAATCTGCGATTTGCCCATAGGCTCACTCAAGATGCACCAGCTTCAAGTGCTGAAGGACACTCCCCTCGCCGCCATGATTGAAACCGGTAAGGTATCGGTATCCGGCTATTCACCTGAGGATTACCTTGAGCTATGCGTCCGTATCGTTGGGGCAGTGCCGCGACATATCTGTATCGAACGCTTCTTAGCCCAGGCGCCCCCCGACATGGTCCTCACCCCCAAATGGGGCATCAAGAACTACGAGTTCACCAACCTCCTGCAGAACCGCCTGTCCAAGTCTTGATGCCTCGGAGAGGCATCAAAAATCAAACTAAGAATAAAATTCAGCATATCGTTTGGTAGTTTGCAAAAAAAATTGTAATTTTGCACTGCATTTGAGGAAAGCACCTTTGCAAGGTCCCTTGAAAGCATAAATATGGTGAGATTAGCTCAGTTGGTTAGAGCGTCGGATTGTGGTTCCGAAGGTCGTGGGTTCGAGACCCACATTTCACCCCGCAGACCGCTTCAAAATTCCAATATTTTGAAGCGGCCTCTTTATTTACATATATTTAATATCCTCCCTGCACGTATTAGCGAAAAATTTTGTAACTTTGCAGTAGACACCGCGCCAATGGCGGAATTGACCTGATAACAATGACCGACACTGACATTACCCTGCGACTGACTCCGGATGAGCTGAAGGAAACCCTGCGACTGGCCGACGACCTTCGCCGGCGCGGCGCGGACATCCTTTCGCCCGAAGACCTGCGCGACATCGAAACGCTAGCTCTTGACGCCTACGGCCATAAACTTCCGGCCCGCGACGCCAAGAACCTTCCCTTGTGCCGTCAGACCCTCCTTTCGGCCGTGACTTTCGCCGATATGATCGACCCCGACCGAAACATTCTGTTGGCCATATTGCTGCAACCCATGCATAATGCCGAGGTTATCGACAATGACTTCGTGCTGAAACGCTGGGGAGACGACATACTGTCGATAATATCAGGCATCGAGGCCGTGACACGCTTCAGCAATCGCAACAACGCCACAAACCACGATAATTTCCGTGGCCTGATGCTGGCGCTGGCGCGCGACATCCGCGTCATAATCGTAATGATAGTCCAGAACCTGGTGCTGATGCGCTCCATCAACCATCATCCCGACGACATCTGGGTGCGCAACGTGGCTTTCGAGGCCAATTACCTCTACGCGCAGCTGGCTCACCGATTAGGTCTGTACAAGATAAAGGGGGAACTCGAGGACCTGTCGCTGAAATACACCAACCGCGAGATATACACGCAGATAGCCCACAAACTCAACGCTACCAAACGCAGCCGCGACCAATATATCAAGGAATTCATCGAACCGCTGCGCAAACGACTGGAGCAGGAGGATTTTGAATTCGAAATCAAAGGGCGCACCAAGTCCATCAGCTCAATCTGGAACAAGATGAAGAAGCAGAAGGTGGACCTGCCGGGCATCTACGACCTGTTCGCCATCCGTGTCATAATCGACACTCCCCGCGACCGTGAGAAGACCGACTGCTGGAAGGCATACGCGATATTGGCCGACATGTACACGGCCAATCCGGCGCGCATGAAGGACTGGATCACGCTGCCCAAGAGCAACGGCTATGAGTCGCTGCACGCCACCGTGATGGGCCCGGGCAACAAATGGGTGGAAGTGCAGTTCCGCACCCGACGAATGGACCTTGTGGCTGAAAAGGGCCTTGCCGCCCACTGGCGCTACAAGGGAGTGAAGGGCGACAGCACCGACCAGTGGATGGCCAACATACGCGACATACTGGAAACCGCCGAGGCCGGCCCGATGCAACTGATGCGCAACATCAACCTCGACCCCACAGCCAAGGAGGTGTTCGCTTTCACGCCCAAAGGCGACCTGTTCCGTCTGTCGGCCGGAGCGACCGTGCTCGATTTCGCCTTCCATATTCATACCAATGTGGGAGCCAAGTGCACCGGAGCCATCATAAACGGAGCCAACCGGAAGCTGAACTACCAGATACAGAACGGCGACACCGTCGAGATCCTGACCAGCAACAACCAGGAACCACGCCTGGAATGGCTGCAGATAGTCAAGTCCACTCGCGCACGAAACAAAATCAAACAGTGCCTCAACGAACAGAAGCAACGACTGGCCGACCTGGGACGCGAAGCTCTGATGCGTCGTGCGAAAAACCGCAAGATAGAACTTGACGAAACCCTGCTGATGAAGCTCATCAAAAAACAGGGATATAAGTTCAATCTGGAATTCTTCGCCGACATGGGGGCCGACAAGATTGACCCGGGTCGATTCCTGAACACATACGTCGAGGAACTGAACCGCGAACATACCGAGGAACACGTATCGGCCGAAGGATTCAAGATCAACACCACCGAAACCGAGCAGCAGAGCCATGACGTGCTTGCCATCGGCGAGAAGTCCATCAACGGTCTCAGCTACCGGTTCGCCAAGTGCTGTAACCCCATCTACGGAGACCGGGTGTTCGGATTCATTTCGTCGGACGGTATCGTCAAGATACACAAGGAGGACTGCCCCAACGCCGCGAACATCAAGGAGCGTTATCCATACCGCCTCATCAACGCCACCTGGAGCGGCAAGACCGGCAACGTACTGCCCGCCACCATCCGCGTCATCGGTAACGACGACATCGGAATAGTGGCCAATATCACGGGTATCATCTCGCACGAGCAGGGAGCCGTGCTGCGCAACATCTCGATTGACTCAAACGACGGTATGTTCCAGGGTTTCTTAGTGGTAGGCGTGGTCGACAACCGTCAACTCACATCCATCCTAAAGAAAATAAAAGGGGTGAAAGGTGTGAAGGATGCAATCAGAATGTAGCTTCCCGGCGTTATTACAGATAGAATAGAAATTATTATATGATGAAAAGGATTAAAAGATATATCGGACTTATCGCATCGGTCATCGCCACGGCTGTGATGATGCCCGCCCTCGGCGCCTGCTCGGGCAAAAAGGACAACGCCGGGAAGGCTCGCGCCGACTATGCTCAGAGCCTTCAGGATTCCGTAACGGCGCTAAAAGCCGAAATCGACTCCTGCAACAGCAATATCGCCATGCTGCGCGAACGGCAGGACGTGTGGCTGCGCGACTTCACCACCGTGGCCAACGAACGCGAGGCCGCGCCATATATGATATACACTCCTTTCAGGGGTAAATATCCACCCGCATCCACATCGCTTATGGCACGCCTGGCCGAAAACGGTCAGTTCGAGCTTGTGGCGGCCTGCAGCGGCAAGCGTTTCAACAGCATCACGGTCACGGCTCCGTCGGTTTCGGCCACATCCGAAATAGTGCCGGCCGACCAGGCCCTGAACTATATGGCCGGCAACCTTAACGTGGTGATGTTCACCGGCACCGCCGCCGACAGCATAGGTCATCTCATAGCCGACAACCAGCTGAACGACATCACCGTGACGTTCGTCAACAACGGCCCGGTGGCTTCATGGAAGATGCCGCTCGATTACAGCAAGATGATCATGGCCACCTACGAGCTTTACGCCTCGCAGCGCGATATGAACGCCATGGAGCGCCGCATTCCCATGCTGTCGCGCAAAATAGACCTGCTGCGCCGGCACTTAGACCGCAGCGGAAACAATCAGGACAAGGAACAGAAATAATCTAATGCCAATACTATGAACAATACAGACTATAACCCCCAATATATGGATATGGCTGCCCGGCTGTCATACGACAACATCGACGCGGGCGGCGGTCCGTTCGGAGCCGTCATAGTGCGCGACGACGAGGTGGTGGCCACAGGTGTCAATTCCGTAACGCTCGACAACGACCCCACGGCCCACGCCGAAGTGAACGCAATACGCCACGCATGCTCACGCCTGAAATCGTTCAAGCTGACCGGATGCACCGTGTACAGCAGCTGCGAGCCATGCCCCATGTGTCTGTCAGCCCTCTATTGGGCAGGCGTCAAGAAGATTTACTTCGGCAACACCAAGGAGGATGCCGCCGCAATCGACTTCAGCGACAACTTCATTTACGAGGAATTGGCCAAGGAACGCGATAAACGCGAGCTGCCCGCCATACACGTGGACAACAGCGAGACCATCAAGGCATTTCAGAAATGGGCGCAGACCGCCGACAAAATCAAATACTGACAGGAATCGAAGAACATTATCAATAACACTATAAAACAATGAAACTCGAGAACGTAGACATCGAATTGCTCGAAAAGAAGGGCATCACCGCCGAGCAACTCCAGGAGCAGCTGGAAATGATCGCCAAGGGCTTCCCCTGGCTCGACATAGAGGCACCGGCCACGCCGGGCCACGGCATCGCCGTGCTGTCGCAGGAAGCGGCCGCTGGCAGCGTCAAAATATGGGACGAGTATCGCGCCTCCGGAGGCTCGGTGCTGAAGATGGTGCCGGCCAGCGGAGCCGCCTCGCGTATGTTCAAGAACGTGTTCGCTTTCATCAACGACCACGGCAAGCTGTCGAAGGACGACTTCATGAAGACATTCTTCGACAATATCGGCAAGTTCGCTTTCTTCCCTATGCTGAACAACGCCTGCGTGCGTCTGTACGGCAAGAGCGCGCTGACCCTCATGGACGAGAAACGATATGAGGACGTGGCACGCGCCTTGGTAGAGAAGGAAGGCCTGAACTATGGCAAGCTCCCCAAGGCGCTGCTGCAGTTCCACAAGATAATCGGTGATTCCCGCACCTCGCTCGAGGAACATCTGGCCGAAGGCGCCCAGTACGCCGCCGACAAGGATGGCTTGGTGCGAGTACATTTCACCGTTTCCGAGGACCATCTGCCCCTCGTCAAGCTCAAGGTGGAGGAAGCCGCCAAAGTATTGGCTCTGTTCTACGGCGTGAAGTACGACATCTCCTATTCGGTGCAGAAGCCCAGCACCGACACCGTCGCCGCAAACATGGACAACACCCCCTACCGCGAGGATGGCAAGCTCTTTTTCCGTCCCGGCGGCCACGGCGCACTGATCGAGAACCTCAACGACCTCGACGCCGACGTGATTTTCATCAAGAACATCGACAACGTGGTGCCAGACCTGCATCGTCCCGTCACCATCCAGTACAAGAAAGTACTTGGAGGCACCCTGGTTGGCGTCAAGAAACGCGCCGACGAATATTGCCGCGCCATCCGTCAGGGCAAGCCCACGGAGCAGGAACTCGACACGATGCTGAAGTTCATGCGCGAGGTGCTGTGCATCACCCACGACGATGCCGACAGGATGACGCCCGAGCAAAAGGCCGAATATATCTATTCCAAGCTGAACCGTCCCTTCCGCGTGGCCGGCATGGTGCGCAACGAAGGCGAACCCGGCGGAGGCCCTTACCTCGTCTATAACCAGGACGGCACCGTAAGCCCCCAGATTCTTGAGTCGACGCAGATCAACGTGGCCGACAAGGCACAGAAGGACATGATGGTCAACGCCACACACTTCAATCCTGTAGACCTGGCCGTATGCACCAAGGACTGGACCGGCAAGAAGTTCGACCTCACCAAGTACGTGGACAAGGCAACAGGCTTCATCTCCGAAAAGAGCCGCGAGGGCGTGGACATCAAGGCTCTGGAGCTCCCCGGTCTCTGGAACGGCGCCATGTCGGACTGGAACACCATCTTCATCGAGGTGCCCGCCGAGACATTCAACCCCGTCAAGACCGTGAACGACCTGCTGCGTCCCGTGCATCAGATAGGATAATCAGTTCACCCATAGTCTTGTATCAGCAAGGAGACTAAAAATTTGCGCATAGCTGAGTTTTTCATTAACTTTGCACCGTGTTAGCAAAGAATTTGACATCAATACATAAAAGGAGTGTGGCCGTTCTGGCCGCACTCCTTGTCATGTTCTGTCTGCCCCTTGCCGTCGGCGCCCAGAACCAGAAAATGGACAAAGGCTCCGACACCAAGACCAAGAAATACTATAAGCCGGGGTCGGCATGGACGCTCGACACGCAATTAGGCATACGTCAGCCGAATACAATGGACACGCTGATGTATAACTATCAGCGCACGTTCATCCCATCCATGACCTACGATGCCTTCGCTACCACCGGCCAGCTGTCGGGGCCCGGACTGAGCATGCTCTATTTCGAGCGGCCCGACGACCATAAGTTTTTCTTCAACAACGCCCTGAGTCCCTGGATTCCCACGCTGGAAAAGACGAAGTTCTACAATGTCTATATCCCCATGACGTTGCTGACCTACAACCTGACGTTCGACCGCGAGTCGCGCA
Organism: uncultured Bacteroidales bacterium; assembly: GCA_902796035.1. Lineage (GTDB taxonomy): Bacteria > Bacteroidota > Bacteroidia > Bacteroidales > Muribaculaceae > Lepagella. The sequence continues at coordinate 42,542 of CADBNR010000064.1, forward strand.
CCGACTTCCTGCGCGGCGTGTTCGCCGGCAACGTCAACCGCAAGATCGGCATCGGGGGCTGGATAGACTATCCCTATACCAAGGGTTCGTACACTGACCAGGCGGCAAAGGCCGTGGACTTCGGCCTCAACTTCTACTACACCGGCGACCACTATCAGACGCAGATGCTGTTCAACCATTACCGCCACGTAAACAAGGAGAACGGCGGTATCACCAACGACCTGTACATCACCAATCCGGCCGAGGTGCAGGGCGGCGTCAACGAGATCGAGCCCAAGAGCATCCCTGTGCGTCTGTCACAGGTGCACAACATCCTGAACGGCGAGGAATTCTATATGAGCCACGCCTACTGTGTGGGCTTCTACCGCGACATAACGCAGCCGGAGGATACCGTGGAGCGCAAGGAACTGGTGCCGGTAATCAAGTTCATCTATTCGCTGGATTACAACCGCAACAACCGCCGTCTGCTGGCCAGGGACCCGTCTTCGGCCCGCGAGTTCTGGCCAAATACATATTTCAACAACGGCGACACCGACGATAAGTCGAAATACATGTCCGTAGCCAACACCATCGGCGTGCAGATGATTGAAGGCTTCCAGAAATGGGCGCCTTTCGGACTCTCGGCATGGGCTACGTACGAATACGACAAATACTGGTATATGCTCAAGGTGCCTCAGCCCGGTGAGGACGGCCTGTTGCCTACCGAGGGCGAGAACCTGACGCCTCTGCCCGAAGGCGTTCAGGCCAATCCATCGGCCAAGCGCAACCGTCTGTGGGTCAGCGGCCGTATCGAGAAACAGAAAGGCAAGATACTTAAATATTTCGCCGACGCCAAGTTCGGACTGTTAGGCGACGCCATAGGCGATATGGATATACGGGGCCGGATCACGACACGCTTCCGTCTCGGCAAGGACACTGTTGAAATAGGCGCACACGGCTTCTTCAAGAACCTGGAGCCGGACTGGACGCTGAAGCATTATTCAGGCAACCATTTCGTCTGGGACAATAATTTCGGCAAGATACGCAAGTTCCGCGTAGGAGGCCATCTGCATATTCCATGGACCAAGACCGACATATCGGCTGACTTCGAGAACGTGCAGAACATGGTGTATTTCAACGCCTCCGGCGTACCCGAGCAGTTCGGCGGCCACGTACAGGTGCTTTCGCTACGCCTCGACCAGAAACTGAAATTCGGCATCTGGAACTGGAACAACCGCATCACCTACCAGATGTCGTCGGACAGCAAGCGTCTGCCGCTGCCCGTGCTGACCGTTTACAGCAATATGTTCCTGCAGTTCAAGATTGCCAGGGTGCTACACGTGCAGTTCGGCGTTGACTGCGACTATTACACCAAGTATCGCGGCATGATGTATCAGCCCGCCACCATGTCGTTCCACGTGCAGGGCGACTCCCCCACCTGGGTAGGCAACTACGCCTTCTGCAACGCCTATCTTAATTTCAAGCTGTCCAAGACCCGCTTCTTCGTGCTTTGCAGCCACGTGAATCAGAACTGGTTCGGCCGCAACTACTTCTCGATGCCCGGCTATCCTGTCAACCCCCGCGAGTTCCGCTTCGGCCTCTCCGTCGACTTCGCCAACTAAACCGCGCGGCCAAGAAACGAAAGGAACAAAAAGAAACAAAAAAAGGCACAGCGGCGCAAAGCCCTGTGTCTTTTTTATTACCTGTACCTCTGGGGTTTCAGGCGTTATCAGGCGGTTTTGTTCCAGGCTGGAGCTTCAGCGACAGCGCCTGTCTCTTGGCCTTTAGCCCTTCAGCACTCCTAACTTCCTGCCCACCTTGATGAAGGCGCTGATGGCGCGGTCCAGCTGCTCGCGGTTGTGTGCCGCGCTGAGCTGAACGCGGATGCGGGCCTCCCCTTTCGGAACCACCGGATAGTAGAAACCGGTCACATATATGCCCTCTTTCTGCATCTCGGCGGCAAAGTCCTGGCTCAGCTTCGCGTCATACAGCATCACGGCGCAGATGGCGCTCTGTGTCGGCTTGATGTCGAAGCCGGCCTCCAGCATCTTGGTGCGGAAATACTCAACATTGCCCATCAGCTTGTCGTGCAGCTCGTCGCTCTCGTCCAGCATCCTGAACATCTCCAGGCTCGCGCCTACGATGGCCGGCGCCACCGAGTTGGAGAACAGATAGGGACGCGAACGCTGACGCAGCATGTCTATTATCTCCTTCGGACCGGTGGTGAAACCACCCATGGCGCCCCCGAACGATTTGCCTAACGTGCCGGTGAAGATGTCGATCTTGCCGTATGCGTCGAATTTCTCGGCCACGCCGCGGCCACGCTTTCCGACGACGCCGGCCGAATGGCTCTCGTCCACCATCACCAGCGCGTCATACTTCTCGGCCAGTTCGCATATCTTGTCCATCGGAGCCACGTTGCCGTCCATCGAGAACACGCCGTCGGTGGCGATGATGCGGTAACGGCAGCTCTGAGCCTCCTGCAGACAGCGCTCCAGATCGGCCATATCGGCGTTCTTGTAGCGGAAACGCTTGGCCTTGCACAGACGCACGCCGTCGATGATGGAGGCGTGGTTCAGCGCGTCGCTGATGATGGCGTCCTCCTCGGTGAACAACGGTTCGAACAGACCGCCGTTGGCATCAAAACATGCCGCATACAGTATGGTGTCCTCGGTCTTGAAGTATCGGCTTATGGCTGCCTCAAGCTCCTTGTGCAGATCCTGCGTGCCGCAGATAAAGCGGACGGAGCTCATGCCGTAGCCGCGGGCGTCCATCGCCTTTTTGGCAGCTTCTATCAGACGGCTGTTGTCCGACAGGCCCAGGTAGTTGTTGGCGCAGAAGTTCAGCACTTCTCCCTTGCCATCGGCTGTCTCGACTTCGATGTCACTGCTCTGCGGAGTCACGATGATCCGCTCGTTCTTGTAGAGGCCCGCCTCCTTGATGCCGGCCAGCTCCTGCTCAAGATGCTTCTTGAATCCTGTGTACATGATATCAGTATTTGGTTGTTTTTCTATCGTTGTATCGCACCGCGCCGTTGATTCGCAGTGCACTTTCAAAATTACTAAATATTTTTTGATTGTATCTAATTTTTTTTGATTATTTTTGCATTGTGAAATCCGAGAGGGGTTTCATACATGAAAAGACATAGCAGTATATCTAATACGACAAGGGATGAAGAACATTCTTGTGATTGGTGGCACGGGGCAGATAGGCTCCGAACTCACGATGAAATTACGCGGCATATACGGCGACGGCCATGTTGTGTGCGGCTATATTCCCAATGCGGCTCCGAAAGGCAGACTGCTGGAAAGCGGACCTGCGGAAATCGTAGACATAACCGATGCCCGACAGATAGCCGATGTTGTGAAAAAACACGACATCGACAGCATCTACAATCTGGCCGCGTTGCTTTCGGCCGTGGCCGAGGCCCGTCCCCAGCTGGCCTGGAACATCGGTGTCAACGGCCTGTACAATGCCCTCGAGGTGTCGCGCGAACATAACTGCGCCCTGTTCACCCCGAGTTCCATCGGATCGTTCGGACTTTCCACTCCCCACATCAAGACTCCTCAGGACACCGTACAGCGCCCGCAGACCATCTACGGTGTGACCAAGGTGACAGGCGAACTCCTCTCCGACTACTATGCCAAGCGCTTCGGCGTCGACACCCGCTCGGTACGTTTCCCGGGCCTGATTTCCTACACAACACCTCCAGGCGGTGGAACCACAGACTATGCCGTGGACATCTACTATTCAGCTGTCAAGGGCGAGACGTTCAAATGTCCCCTCAAGCCCGGCACGTTCATGGACATGATGTATATGCCCGACGCACTGCGCGCCGCCGTTGAAATCATGGAAGCCGACCCCTCGCGCCTGGTACACCGTAACTCGTTCAACATAGCCTCCATGAGCTTCGATCCGGAGATAATCTACAACAAGATCAAGGAATACATTCCCGACTTCAGGATGGAATACGAACTCGACCCGCTGCGTCAGTCCATCGCCGACTCATGGCCCGACTCGCTCGACGACACATGCGCCCGTACAGAATGGGACTGGAAGCCGGAATTCGATCTCGACTCGATGTCTCAGGACATGATCAAGAACTTACGCGTCAAGCTCTTGGGCTGACATTCCCGTCATAACGACAAATTCAAGGAACTGTTTGAATTTCACTCAGCAGTAAATTCAGACAGTTCCATTTTTACAATACTTCGGTTATTTTTTGAGAGTTTGTTAACGGCTCCGAGGAGCCAAGTGTTTAATCCGTTAAAAATCTGATGTTTAGCATGA
>CADBNR010000065.1 GCA_902796035.1 uncultured Bacteroidales bacterium
AAATGCCAGGATTATTAGGAAAGAAAATCGGAATGACATCCGTTTTCAGTGCCGACGGCAAGAATGTGCCGTGCACTGTTATCGAAGTTGGTCCTTGCGTGGTTACGCAGATCAAGACTCTGGAGAAAGACGGTTACGAGGCAGTGCAGATCGGCTTCCAGGAAGCCAAGGAGAAGCACGTGACAAAGCCCATGGCCGGACACTTCAAAGCAGCAGGCGTAGCACCGCAGCGCCACTTGGCCGAGTTCAAGTCGTTTGAGACCGTACCCGCGCTGGGCGAGACACTGACAGTGGAGATGTTCCAGGAGGGTGGTTTCGTAGACGTAGTAGGCACCTCGAAGGGTAAAGGCTTCCAGGGTGTGGTAAAGCGTCACGGATTCGGCGGCGTAGGCCAGAGCACACACGGCCAGCACAACCGCCTCCGCGCGCCGGGTTCCATCGGCGCCTGCTCGTATCCCGCGAAGGTATTCAAGGGACTGCGCATGGCAGGTCAGATGGGCAACGAGCGCGTCACCGTGCAGAATCTCCAGGTGATCAAGGTTATCCCGGAGCACAATTTGTTAATGATCAAGGGTTCTGTCCCTGGTCCCAAAGGTTCAATCGTCACAGTTGAGAAATAATGGAATTAGCAGTTTACAATATCAAAGGTGAGGACACAGGCCGCAAGGTCACCCTCAATGACGAGGTATTCGGCCGCGACCTTAGCGAGGGTAATGCCGAGCATACCCTTTATCTCGACATCAAGCAGTACTTAGGGAACCAGCGTCAGGGCACCCACAAGAGCAAGGAGCGCAGCGAGGTATCGTACTCCACACGCAAGATCGGACGTCAGAAGGGTGGCGGCGGCGCACGTCGCGGCGACCTGAACAGCCCCGTGCTGTACCATGGCGGTCGTGTGTTCGGTCCCCGTCCCCGCGACTACCGCACCAAGCTCAACAAGAAGATGAAGGCGCTCGCACGCCGCATCGCATTGACAAGCCGTGCCAACGACAACAAGATCATCGTGGTGGAGAACTTCCAGTTCGACGCACCCAAGACCAAGAACTATATGGCGCTGGCCAAGAGCTTCAAGCTCGAGGACAAGAAAGTGCTGTTGGTGTTCCCCGAGAACAACGAGAATGTATATCTGTCGGTACGCAACGTTCCCAACGCGCTGCTGATGCGCGCACAGGACCTGAATGCCTACAGTGTTCTCAACAACGACGCCATGCTGGTAACAGAGGACAGCGTCGCCATCATCAACGACTTTAAATAAGGAGACACAACATGGATATACAGATCAAACCGCTGGTGACCGAAAAGGCCACCGCATACAGCGAGAAGCAGAACTGCTACACGTTCAAGGTGTCTCCCGACGCCAACAAGTTCCAGATCAAGGACCTTGTAGAGAAGATGTACAACGTGCGCGTGGAGAAGGTGAACATCTGCAACTACGCGGGCAAGCGTAAGTCTCGCTACACGAAGAAAGGGCTCATCCGCGGCCGTCAGGACGCCTTCAAGAAGGCATACGTGACAGTGGCCGAGGGCCAGACTATTGACTACTACAGCAATCTATAAAAAATGGCAGTAAGAAAATTCAAGCCCACTACTCCTGGGCAAAGGCACAAGGTTATTGGTGTGTTCAAAGGACAAATCACTGCTACCACACCAGAGAAGACTCTTACGGTCGGGAAGCGGAGCACAGGCGGCCGCAACTCGTCGGGCCATCTGAGCACCCGCTATCGCGGAGGCGGCCATAAGAGGAAATTGCGTCTCATCGACTTCAAGAGACAGAACGACGGAGTACCCGCAACGGTCAAGACGATCGAATACGATCCCAACCGTTCGGCCCGCATCGCCCTTCTGTACTATCAGGATGGTCAGAAGGCCTACATGATCGCCCCCAACGGGCTGGAGGTAGGTCAGACCGTAATCAGCGGCGAGGACGCTGCGCCCGAGGTAGGCAACTGCCTGCCCCTGTCGAAGATTCCCGTCGGTACGCTGATCCATTGTATTGAGCTTCGTCCGGGCCAGGGCGCCGAAATGGCGCGTTCCGCCGGAACGTTCGCACAGCTGACCTCGCGCGAGGGCAACTATGCGATCATCAAATTACCTTCGGGAGAAACCCGCCGCATCCTGCTGGCATGCCGTGCCACCATCGGCGTAGTGGGCAATTCCGACCATAACCTCGAGAAGAGCGGCAAGGCAGGCCGCAGCCGCTGGCTGGGCCGCCGTCCCCACAACCGCGGTGTGGTAATGAACCCTGTCGATCACCCCATGGGTGGTGGCGAGGGCCGTCAGAGCGGTGGTCATCCCCGTTCGCGTACGGGCCTCTATGCCAAGGGTCTCAAGACACGCTCGCCCAAGAAGCACAGCTCGAAGTATATAATTGAAAGAAGAAAGAAGTAATTTGATAAAGAAGCAATCATGAGTCGTTCGCTTAAAAAAGGACCGTTTATCAGCGTAAAGCTGGAGAAGAAGGTCGCAGCCATGGAGGAAAGCGGCAAGAAGAACGTCATCAAGACGTGGAGCCGTGCCTCGATGATCTCGCCTGACTTCGTGGGACATACATTTGCCGTGCACAATGGCAATAAGTTCATCCCGGTCTATGTGACTGAGAACATGGTGGGCCACAAGCTCGGAGAGTTCGCTCCGACGCGTACATTCCGCGGCCACGCCGGCAACAAGAAGAAGTAACGGTCCCCGCTAACCAAAGAAAAAACAGAATACAATGGGTGTAAGAAAAAGAAATGCAGCCGATGCGATGAAGGAAGCCCGCAAGAGCACGTATGGCGCGAAGCTTCGCAACATACCGTCGTCGCCCCGCAAGATGCGTCTGGTAGTGGACATGATCCGCGGCCAGGAGGCGTTCAAGGCACTCGGCATATTGAAATTTTCCAACAAGGAAGCTTCGCGCAAGGTCGAGAAGCTTCTCCGGTCGGCCATCGCCAACTGGGAACAGAAGAACGAGCGCAAGGCCGAGGCCAACGAGCTCTATGTAAAGACAGTGTTCGTAGACGCCGCTCCGATGCTGAAGCGCATGCGCCCCGCACCCCAGGGCCGTGGCTACCGCATCCGCAAGCGCTCTAATCACGTGACATTGTTCGTTGACACAATTGACTCCAAAAAAGACTGACGCAAATGGGACAGAAAGTTAATCCGATCAGCAACCGTCTGGGCGTGATCCGCGGTTGGGACTCTAACTGGTACGGCGGTAAGAAATATGGCGAGACCCTCCTGGAGGACTCCAAGATCCGCAAGTACCTGCACAAGCGTCTGGAGAAAGCAAGTGTGTCGCGCATCATCATCGAGCGCACGCTGAAAATGGCCACCATCACGATCGCCACATCGCGTCCCGGTCTGATCATCGGCAAGGGCGGCAAGGATGTGGACATCCTGAAGGAGGAACTGAAGAAGCTCACCGACAAGGACGTGCAGATCAACATCTACGAGATCAAGCGCCCCGAGCTGGACGCCGAGATCGTGGCCAACAACATCGCTCGTCAGATCGAGAACAAGGTGGCTTACCGTCGTGCCGTGAAGATGGCCGTGGCCAGCACCATGCGCATGGGCGCCGAGGGTATCAAGGTTCAGGTCAGCGGACGTCTGAACGGCGCCGAGATGGCCCGCAGCGAGATGTTCAAGGAAGGCCGTACGCCTCTGCACACACTCCGCGCCGACATCGACTACGCAATGGTAGAGGCTCTCACCAAGGTGGGTATCATCGGCATCAAGGTGTGGATCTGCCGCGGCGAGGTCTATGGCAAGAAGGAGCTGACCCCCACCTACGTGGCCGGCCAGAAAGAGCCCGGACGCCCCATGGCTCCGCGCAGAGAGCGTGGCGGTTTCCGCAACAAGAAGAATAATAACAATCGCTAAAAAGAACCTGGATAATGTTACAGCCTAAGAAAACAAGGTTCCGTCGCTCGCAAAAGGGACGGATGAAGGGCGAGGCCCAGCGCGGCAACCAGCTGGCTTTCGGCTCGTTCGGTATCAAGACTCTGGATTCGAAATGGATTACCGGCCGTCAGATCGAGGCTGCCCGTGTGGCAGTGACCCGTTACATGCAGCGTCAGGGCCAGATCTGGATCCGCATCTTCCCGGACAAGCCTATCACCAAGAAGCCTGCCGAGGTGCGAATGGGTAAAGGTAAAGGTAACCCCGAGGGATTCGTAGCGCCTGTCACTCCCGGTCGTATCCTGATCGAGGTGGAGGGTGTTCCCTACGACGTAGCCAAGGAGGCACTGCGCCTGGCAGCCCAGAAGCTGCCCGTACTCACAAAGTTTGTGGTGCGCCGCGACTATGACCCCTCGCAGAATGTCTGAAAACAATTAGCCGGAATCCCCCATACGGGGACTCCGGCTTCTGCAATCAAATCGAGCCTCCCTCATGTCCCCGGAAGGGGGTGTGAGGGCGGTTTGTAATGATTTTTTGCCTTTTTAAGTTAAATTTTTGCGATTTAAGCATGTAAATTGCTGAAAAGTCAAGAAATTTTATTAATTTTGCGATTCGGAACGCGGATGCAATCATTTGCGTACCCAAAATAGATTAACGAGAGAAATGAAAAAGGAAGAAATCAAGGAATTAAGCGTTCAGGAGCTGAAGGCCCAGATAGAGGTCTCGGAGAAGGCTTATCGTGAATTGAAAGTAGCGCACGCGATTACTCCCTCAGGCAACCCGGCAAAGATTACCAGTGACCGTCGTCACATTGCCCGTCTGAAGACGATATTGCGTCAGAAGGAGCTGGCCGCAGCGGCAGCAGCTCCCAGCGCTGAGTAACAACACTGCTGACAATCTGTAGAAAGAAATGGAAGAACAGAAAAGACATCTTAGAAAAGAGCGTGTCGGAGTGGTTTCGAGCAATAAGTGCGACAAGACCATCACTGTAGAGATCAAATGGAAGGAGAAACACCCCATCTACGGTAAGTTTGTCAATAAGACAAAGAAATATCACGCACACGACGAGAAGAACGAATGCAGCGTAGGCGACAAGGTGCGTCTGATGGAGACACGCCCCCTGAGCAAGACGAAGCGTTGGAGACTTGTAGAAATCATCGAAAAAGTTAAGTAACCATGATACAGACCGAATCACGTTTGACAGTTGCCGACAACAGTGGAGCCAAGGAAGTACTCTGCATCCATGTGTTGGGAGGCACCGGACGCCGCTATGCGAGCGTAGGCGACACGATCGTGGTGACCGTTAAGAGCACCATACCGTCGTCGGAGGTTAAGAAGGGTACCGTGTCCAAGGCTGTAGTGGTACGTACCAAGAAAGAGATACGTCGTGCGGACGGAAGCTACATACGTTTCGACGATAATGCCTGCGTGTTGCTCAACAACAACGGCGAGCTGCGCGGCACCCGTATCTTCGGCCCGGTGGCCCGCGAGCTGCGCGCCGCCAACATGAAGATTGTCTCACTGGCACCCGAGGTACTTTAATCGTTAATTTCTAAGTTTAGGACAAATGGCAAAATTGCATATAAAGAAAGGGGATACGGTCTATGTCAACGCCGGTGACGACAAGGGCAAGACTGGCCGTGTGCTCGAGGTGCAGGTGAAGAAAAACCGAGCCATCGTAGAGGGGATCAACATCGTCTACAAGAGCACGAAGCCGACGGCCAAATATCCGCAGGGCGGAATCGTAAAGCTGGAGGCTCCGGTGCATATTTCGAACCTTAATGTGGTAGACCCGAAGACGGGCAAGCCCACCCGCATAGGACGCCGCCGCAACGAGGCCGGCAAACTGGTGCGTTACGCTAAAAAATCAGGAGAGGAGATCAAATAATGAGCGAGACAACACTTAGCAAAGCGTATAAGGAGCGTATCGCTCCGGAACTGACCGAAGAGTTCAAGTATACGACTCCGATGCAGGTTCCCCGCCTGGTGAAGATCGTGATCAACCAGGGTCTGGGTGACGCTACCCAGGACAAGAAGCTGATTGAGACGGCCGTGAACGAGATCACCGCCATCACCGGCCAGAAGGCAGTGCCCACACTGTCGCGCAAGGACATCGCCGCATTCAAGCTGCGTAAGAAGATGCCCGTAGGCGTGATGGTGACCCTGCGCCGCGAGAAGATGTACGAGTTCCTGGAGCGTCTGGTGCGCGTGGCTCTGCCCCGTATCCGTGACTTCAAGGGTATCAACTCCAAACTCGACGGCCGCGGTAACTACACGCTGGGTATCACCGAGCAGATCATCTTCCCCGAGATCAATATAGACAATGTTCCCAAGCTTCAGGGTATGAACATCACGTTCGTGACGAGCGCCAAGACTGACGAGGAAGGCTTCGCCCTGCTCAAGAAGTTCGGCTTGCCCTTCAAGAAGTAATAACTTATTATAACTTAAAGAAAGCATGGCAAAAGAATCAATGAAGGCTCGCGAGGTGAAGCGTCAGCGGATGGTGGCCAAATATGCAGAGAAGAAGGCAGCGCTGAAGAAGGCAGCCCTCGCCGATGCAGAAGGCAACATCGACTACGAGGCTCTGACCAAGCTGCAGAAGCTTCCCCGCAACGCAAGCAAAGTGCGTCTGCACAACCGTTGCGAGCTCACCGGCCGTCCCAAGGGATATATGCGTCAGTTCGGCATTTCGCGTATTCAGTTCCGCGAGATGGCTTCCGCAGGCCTGATCCCCGGCGTGAAGAAGGCAAGCTGGTAATGCGAGGACCCCGGTTTATTCCAAGGCTACGGGCCGAGGATAATAAACCACCCCGCATCGACGTTAAGAAAAAGATAACCATCTCGGATCCCGCCAGGGCGTCCGAGGTGGCTTCAACATGAGAGTATAAATTGCGTTTTAATATTGTTCGGTAAATCTGAATCAATTAACTAACAATGACTGATCCGATAGCAGATTATTTGACAAGACTGCGGAATGCCATCATGGCGGGTCACCGCGTGGTGGAGATTCCTACGTCTAAGATGAAGAGGGAGATCACAAAGATCCTCTTCGACCAAGGCTACATCCTGAACTACAAGTTCGATGACACGAACGCTCCGAAGGGTGTGATCAAGATTGCCTTGAAGTATGATCCGGTTGACAAGGTAAGCGCCATCACCAACCTGCACCGCGTTTCGCGTCCGGGTTTGCGCCAGTACACCGGTTACAAGGACATGCCCCGCGTTCTGAACGGCCTGGGCATCGCCATTCTGAGCACCTCCCAGGGTGTGATGACCAACAAGGAAGCGGCCGAGCGCAAGATCGGCGGCGAAGTATTGTGTTACGTATATTAACGGAAGGAGGTAATTATGTCAAGAATAGGAAAGGCACCGATTGCAATACCTGCCGGCGTAACGGTAACGGTCAAGGGAAATGACGTGACGGTCAAGGGCCCGAAGGGAGAACTGAGCCAGACGGTAAATCCGGACATCGCCGTAGAGGTGAAGGACGGACATGTATATGTGACTCGTCCGAGCGACGACAAGGAGCACCGCTCGCTTCACGGTCTGTACCGCGCGCTGATCCACAACATGGTTGTAGGCGTGTCGGAAGGATACAAGAAGGAGATGGAGCTGGTGGGCGTAGGTTATCGCGCCACGGCCACGGGCCAGGTCCTGGAGCTCGCGCTGGGATTCAGCCACGCTATCTATATCAAGCTTCCCAAGGAGATCAAGGTAGAAGCCAAGACAGAGCGTAACAAGAACCCGCTGATAATACTGGAGAGCAGCGACAAGCAGCTTCTTGGCCAGGTATGTGCCAAGATCCGCTCGCTGCGCAAGCCGGAACCCTACAAGGGCAAAGGTATCAAGTTTGTGGGCGAGATTATCCGTCGCAAGTCCGGCAAGTCGGCTAACGCTAAATAATTGAAGCATTATGGTATCCAAGATAGCAAGAAGAAATAAGATCAAGACCCGCATACGCGGCAAGGTGTCCGGCACGGCCGAGCGTCCGCGCATGACGGTGTTCCGCTCCAACAAGAGCATATATGTGCAGCTTGTAGACGACCTGGCCGGAGCCACGCTTGCGTCGGCATCGTCCAAGGGTCTCGAGGGAGGCACAAAGACAGAGATTGCGGCCAAGGTAGGCGAGGCCATCGCAGGCAAAGCCAAGGAGAAGGGTATCGAGACGGTTGTGTTCGACCGTAACGGCTACCTGTACCATGGACGTGTAAAATCATTGGCAGACGCAGCCCGCAAGGGAGGCCTTAAATTTTAACAGGAATCATGGCAAAGAAGAACAATCAGGTAAAGACGACTAATGATTTGGAATTGCAGGATCGCCTGGTGGCCATCAACCGCGTTACCAAGGTAACCAAGGGTGGACGGGCGTTCAGTTTCGCGGCTATTGTTGTTGTCGGCGACGGCAACGGCATCATCGGCTGGGGACTCGGCAAAGCCAACGAAGTGACGGCAGCTATCGCCAAGGGCGTTGAGGCCGCCAAGAAGAATCTTATCAAGGTGCCTGTGCACAAGGGCACGATTCCCCACGAGGTGAACGCCAAGTTCGGCGGCTCGCGCATCTTCCTGAAGCCCGCTTCGGAGGGTACCGGAGTGAAGGCCGGTGGCGCTATGCGTGCCGTTCTGGAGAGTGTAGGCGTGACCGACGTGCTGGCCAAGTCCAAAGGCAGCTCCAACCCCCACAACCTGGTGAAGGCTACCATCGAGGCTCTCGGCGAGCTCCGCAGCCCGGCTCAGATTGCCAAGCAGCGCAGCATCCCCGTGGAGAAAGTGTTTAACGGCAAATAATTTGCAAGGAAATGGCACAGATTAAAATCACACAGATAAAGAGCCGCATCAACACTCCGAAAGTGCAGAAGGAGACTCTGGACGCACTCGGACTGCACAAGATGCACCACTCCGTGGTGAAGGAAGACACTCCTTCGATCCGCGGCATGATCAAGACAGTACACCACCTGGTGGAAGTAACGAACATCTAAGAAGACGAAGGAAATGGAATTGCATAATTTACAGCCGGCTGTAGGCAGCAATAAGAAGAACAAGCGCGTAGGACGTGGCACGGGATCGGGCTACGGCGGTACATCGACACGCGGACACAAGGGCGCCAAGTCGCGTTCCGGCTACAAGCGTAAGATCGGCTTCGAAGGCGGTCAGATGCCTCTGCAGCGTCGTGTGCCGAAGTTCGGCTTCAAGAACATCAACCGTGTGGAGTACAAGGCCATCAACCTTGACGCTCTCGAGACGCTTGCCGAGACCGCCGGTCTGGAGCGCATCGACGTTCAGGCCCTGCGCGACGCCGGCTTGGTGAACAAGAACGCCAAGGTGAAGGTGCTGGGCAACGGTTCCCTGACACACAAGCTCGAGGTGGAGGCCGACGCCTTCTCGAAGAAGGCCGAGGAAGCCATCACGGCTGCCGGTGGCACAGTAGTGAAAAAATAACCGACTCTCACAATGGGATTTACTAAAACAATCAAGAACATCTGGAGCATCGAGGATCTGCGCAAGCGCATCGGCATCACGCTGTTGCTTGTCATCATCTATCGGTTCGGATGTTACGTAGTGTTGCCGGGCATCAATCCGGACGAGCTCGTGGCCCTGAAGAATTTCACGGCCGACGGTCTGATGCAGCTGCTCGACATGTTCTCGGGCGGTGCGTTCTCGCAGGCCTCCATCTTCGCGTTGGGTATCATGCCGTATATCACGGCATCGATCGTGATCCAGCTGCTGGGCATGGTTCTTCCCGCCTTCCAGAAGATGCAGCGCGAGGGCGAGAGCGGCCGGATGAAGCTGAACCAGTACACTCGCTATCTGACAGTGCTGATCCTGGCTCTGCAGGGTCCCGCTTACCTGATGAACCTGAAGTATCAGGTGCAGGCTGCCGGCGGTCATGTTGAGCTGGGCATGATGTCCATCATCTTCATGACGATCGTGATGGCCGCAGGCTCCATGTTCATCATGTGGCTGGGCGAGCGCATCGATCAGAAGGGTGTTGGCAACGGTATCTCGTTCATAATCCTCATCGGTATCATCGCCCGTCTCCCGGAGGCTTTCATGCAGGAGTTCACAGGACGCCTCATGAATTCGGCCGGCGGCGGTCTGGTGCTGTTCCTGGTGGAGATCGTGATCCTGCTCGCCGTCATAGCCGGTGCGGTTCTGCTGGTGCAGGGCACCCGTAAGGTTCCCGTACAGTATGCCAAGAAAGTGGTGGGCAACAAGCAGTATGGCGGCGCGCGCAACTACATTCCCCTCAAGGTGAATGCGGCAGGCGTGATGCCTATCATCTTCGCACAGGCCATCATGTTCATCCCCGTCACTCTGATCGGCTTCCGTCAGGAGCAGACCGGTTTCTTCGGTGCGATGACCGACATGTACGGATTCTGGTATAACTTTGTATATTTCCTGATGATCGTGGCGTTCACGTATTTCTATACGGCGATCACGGTGCGTCCGGCGCAGATGTCCGAGGAGATGAAGCGCAACAACGGCTTCATACCCGGCGTGAAGCCCGGCAAGCCCACCGTCGATTATCTTGATTCGATCATGTCGCGTATCACGCTTCCGGGCTCCATCTTCCTGGGCATCGTGGCCATACTTCCGGCCATAGCCCATGTATGCGGCCTGAACCGCAGCTTCGCATCCTTCTTCGGCGGCACCTCGCTGCTGATCTTGGTGGGAGTGATCCTGGATACGCTGCGCATCATCGAGGGTCACCTGCTGATGCACCGTTACGACGGTCTGATGAAGGACGGCCGTATCAAGGGACGTACCACAGGCAACGGAGCTTTCTGATACAGGAGAGAATAAGATGATATACGTCAAGACGGCGGAAGAGATAGAGAAGATGCGGCTGGCCTCGGAATTGGTGAGCCGCACTCTCGGCGAGGTGGCCAAGTGGGTTAAACCCGGCGAGACCACCCATCGTCTGGACTCCATAGCACGCGAGTTTATCCTCGACAACGGGGGTAAGCCCGCTTGCCTGGGGTACCAGGGTTTCCCCGGCACGCTGTGTATAGAGGTGAACGAGACGGTTGTTCACGGTTTTCCGTCGACCTATACGTTGCGCGAAGGCGACATCGTGGGCACGGACTGCGTGGCTGAACTGAACGGTTTCAACGGCGACAGTTGTTATACCTTTGCCGTCGGCGAGGTAGACGATCAGAAGAAGCGTCTTCTGGACGTCACGCTACAGTCGCTGTATGTAGGCATAGAACAGGCCCGGGCCGGGAAACGCATAGGCGACATAGCCAATGCGGTGCAGACCTGGTGCGAGCGCCGAGGCATGAGCGTGGTGCGCGAGATGTGCGGCCACGGTATAGGCCGGAGCATGCACGAGGATCCCGAGGTGCCCAACTACGGACGCCGTGGCATCGGACCCATGCTGAAACCCGGAATGTGTATCTGCATCGAACCGATGATCAACGCCGGAAGCAAGAACATAGTGATAGCGCAGAACGGCTGGGAATGCCGTACGCGCGACCGCAAGCCCTCGGCCCACTTCGAGCACACGCTGCTCATCACCGAGGACGCTCCGGAAATACTCACCACCTTCCGGTACATAGAGGAGGCCTTGGGCATCCCGGTATCGGGCGACCGCCTGAAGGCGTAACATTTTTCAATCGGAAAGCAAACAGACAAATATGGCAAAGCAAGCAGCTATTGAGCAAGACGGTGTAATTCTCGAGGCCCTGAGCAACGCGATGTTCCGCGTGGAACTGACCAACGGCCATCAGATAATGGCTCACATATCGGGAAAAATGAGAATGCACTATATCAAAATCCTGCCCGGTGACAAGGTTAAGGTCGAGATGTCGCCCTACGACCTGTCGAAAGGCAGAATATCATTCAGATATAAATAATACCCAATATGAAAGTTAGAGCATCCGTAAAGAAGCGCACTCCCGACAGCAAGATCGTACGCCGCAAAGGGAGACTGTATGTGATCAACAAGAAGAATCCGAAACTAAAACAGCGTCAGGGCTAACCTCGGTTTCTCGGAATGGAGAAAAATGGTTAACTTTGCACAAAAATAGATTAAAAGCTATATATGGCAGTAAGAATTGTCGGCGTAGATTTGCCGCAGAACAAACGAGGAGAGATAGCGTTGACGTATATCTTCGGCATCGGCCGGAGCTCGGCGGGCAAGATTCTGGAAGCCGCCGGAGTCGACAAGGACATCAAGGTTCAGGACTGGACCGACGCGCAGGCAGCCGCCGTGCGTGAGGAGATCCAGAAGAACTACAAGGTAGAGGGCGACCTTCGCACGGAGGTGCAGCTTAACATCAAGCGATTGATGGACATCGGCTGCTACCGCGGCATCCGTCATCGTATCGGACTTCCGGTGCGCGGACAGAGCACGAAGAACAATGCCCGTACGCGCAAGGGCCGCAAGAAGACAGTGGCCAACAAGAAGAAAGCTACTAAATAATAGAATAAGAAATGGCAAAAAAGACAGTCGCAGCAAAGAAGAGGAATGTCAAGGTTGGCGCCAATGGCCAGCTTCATGTGCATAGCTCCTTCAACAACATCATCGTGTGTCTTGCCAATAGCGAGGGCCAGGTAATCAGCTGGAGCTCGGCCGGCAAGATGGGCTTTAGAGGCTCAAAGAAGAACACTCCGTATGCAGCCCAGATGGCAGCACAGGATTGTGCGAAAGTAGCGTACGATCTGGGACTTCGCAAAGTAAAGGCATACGTCAAGGGACCGGGCAACGGTCGCGAGGCTGCCATTCGCTTTGTGCACGGAGCCGGAATCGAGGTGACCGAGATTGTTGACGTTACTCCGCTTCCGCACAATGGATGTCGTCCTCCCAAGCGCCGTCGCGTATAATACCGGCACCGTCGCGTATAATAAAGGAAGACAAACAATATAGCATACAAGACTTCCGTCCCGCTGAGAGCCCTGAATGCGAATAGACCCTCCCATAACTACCTCTCGAGGGTCGCGGCTGCGCTAAGGGGAGAGCCTCAAGGACACAACACAGAAGACAAAAATGGCAAGATACACAGGACCAAAGACAAAAATCGCCCGCAAGTTCGGCGAGCCGATCTACGGTGAGGACAAGGTTCTCGCCAAGAAGAATTATCCGCCGGGACAGCACGGCACCAACCGTCGCCGCAAGACGTCGGAGTATGGCCAGCAGCTGCGTGAGAAGCAGAAGGCCAAATATACATACGGTGTACTGGAGCGTCAGTTCCGCAACCTGTTCGAGCATGCCGCACGTACCAAGGGTATTACCGGCGAGGTGCTCCTGCAGCTGCTGGAGAGCCGTCTGGACAACGTAGTGTACCGTCTGGGACTGGCAGCGTCGCGTCCCGCAGCGCGTCAGCTCGTGCTTCACAAGCACATCTGCGTCAACGGCAAGCCCGTTAACATCCCCTCGTACCGCGTAGTACCCGGTGACGTCGTTACCGTACGCGAGAAGTCCAAGAACCTCGAGGTGATCACCGACTGCGTGGCCGGTTTCAACCACTCGAAGTATCCCTGGATTGAATGGGACGAGCAGATCAAGGGCGGCAAGTTCCTGCACCTGCCGGAGCGCGCCGACATCCCCGAGACGATCAAGGAACAGCTCATCGTTGAGTTATATTCTAAATAATAAAGAAAGAGATACCCATGCCAATATTAGCATTTCAGAAGCCCGACAAGGTGATCATGCTGGAGGCAGACAACAAATTCGGCAAGTTCGAGTTCCGTCCCCTGGAACCTGGCTACGGCCAGACCATCGGCAACGCTCTGCGTCGAATCCTGCTGTCGTCGCTGGGTGGTTTCGCCATCAATACCATCCGTATCGACGGCGTAGCCCACGAGCTTGACACTATCCCCGGCGTGAAGGAGGATGTCACCAACATCATCCTGAATCTGAAGCAGATCCGCTTCAAACGCATCACGGAGGACGCCGAATTCGAGAAGGCGTCGGTAGCCGTAGGGGGCAAGGAAGAGTTCACTGCCGGCGATCTTGGCTCAGTGCTGTCCGGTTTCCAGGTACTGAATCCTGAACTGGTGATATGCCACCTGGACGAGAGCGCCAGCTTCAACCTCGAGTATACGATCAATCAGGGACGTGGCTGGGTGCCCGCAGACGAAAACCGCGAGTTGCTCGGCGACGATGACCTGAACGTCATCGCGATCGACTCCATCTATACGCCCATCAAGAACGTGAAGTACGTGGTGGAGAACTACCGCGTGGAGCAGAAGACTGACTATGAGAAACTGATTCTGGAGGTTACCACCGACGGAAGCATCAATCCCAAGGATGCACTCAAGGAGGCAGCCAAGATTCTGATCCAGCACTTCCTGATGTTCAGCGACGAGAAGATCACGCTTGAGACACCCAAGCAGGAGTCGCCCGAGGAGTTTGACGAGGAAATACTGCACATGCGCCAGCTGCTTAAGAGCAAGCTCGTGGACATGGACCTGTCCGTTCGTGCCCTGAACTGCCTCAAGAGCGCTGAGGTCGAGACTCTCGGCCAGCTCGTTCAGTATGAGAAGGGCGAGCTGCTGAAGTTCCGCAACTTCGGTCGCAAGTCACTCTCCGAACTCGACGACCTTCTCGAGAAGAACAACCTGTCGTTCGGGATGGATATTTCGAAGTACAAATTAGATAAAGACTAATCAACGATGAGACATAATAAGAAATTCAATCACCTGAGCCGCAAGAAGGCACACCGCGACGCGCTGCTGTCGAACCTTGCAATCGCATTGTTTGCCAAGAAGCGGATTTTCACCACGGTAGCCAAGGCCAAGGCGTTGCGAGTATATGCCGAGCCGTTGGTGACACGTGCCAAGAAGGACGACACCAACAACCGTCGTCTGGTGTTCAGCTATCTTCAGAACCGTGACGCTGTCAAGGAGCTGTTCGGCGTAATAGCCGACAAGGTTGCCGACCGTCCGGGCGGATACCTCCGCATCCTCAAGACCGGTCATCGTCTGGGCGACAACGCCGAGATGTGCATGATCGAGTTCGTTGACTTCAACGAGAACGCCGGCACCAAGGCCGAGGCCAAGAAGGCCAAGACAACACGCCGCTCGCGCTCGAAGAAGGCTGTGAACACCGAGGCAGTCGTTGCCGAACCCGCTACGGTTCAGGACAAGGCCGAGGAAGCTCCTGAGGCTGAAGCTCCCGCAGAGGAACCCAAAGCTGAGTAAATCCCAATAATTCAGATAGAACAGGACGTGGCCCGCGGGTCGCGTCCTGTTTGTTTTTATAGCCAGTTGAACTTACGTAATACCGCCAGTAGCAGCAGTGACACGCACAGCGAGCCGCCGACGATACACCAGAACACCCATGGATGGTTGCCGTAGGTTATGTCGACGTTCATGCCGTAGAACGAGGCTACCAGCGTGGGAAGCATCAGCACGAACGACAAGCCGGTCATGCGCTTCATTATGTCGTTGACGTTGTTGCTGATGATGGATGCGAACGACGACAGCTTGGATTCAAGAATGTCGTTGTATATCTTGACGGTCGAATCCGTCTGCTGCAGCTCGATTTCGACGTCCTCGAGCAGGTCGTTGTCCAGCCGGTCGCCGTAAATGCTGCGTATGCGGCCTATGAGGGCGATGTTGCCCTGTACGGAGGTGTTGAAATATACTAACGTAGACTGCAGTCCTTGCATTTCGAGAAGATCCCGGTTGCGGATGCTGCGCTCCATGTGCCGTTCTGCTTCGGTGACGCGATGGTTCAGGTCCTTAAGGTACTGCAGGTACCAATAGGCCGACGAATACAGGATACGCAGCGTGAAATTCGCCACGTCGTCCACATGTATGCCGCGACGGCGTGTGTGGTCCACGAAATCCGTGACCAGTTCCGATTTGTGGTAGCAGACGGTCACAAGAATCTCGTTGTTGGATATGATGCCGATGGGCACGGTGATGTATGGCGCGCTCTGTCCCGCAGTGTTCCTGACGGGAATGCGGAGAATGGTGAGACGCCAGTTGCCGTCGTGTTCCACGCGGCTGCGCTCGTCCGGATCCGCCAGGCTGTCCAGGAAATCCGGCGGGACGTTCAGGTCGTCGAGCAGGAATTTGATATCATCCTCCTGCGGGCATTCCACAGACACCCAGCAGAGCGGGCGCCAGGCGTCGCATTCCACAAATCCGTTGTCGCTGCAATAAAACCTTTTCATAACCTTATATCATAGTGGGAACTTTACGGCGGGAGTGCAAGCCGCGGGCTTGCACCACGGTGCCGGACTGCGGGCTTATGCTGTGGTGAGGGCCGCGGGCTTGCACCTCAGTACAATCCTGTTGTATTTATAACAACATGAAGACTCACAATGTTTCTTTTTTGTGGCATATTTGTTAAGGTATATAATAGTGAGTTAAAGTGAGTCGTTATGATTTGCGATAGACGCAAACGTTTATTATCTTTGCAATTGATAGAATGGCGACCGCAGGATCGCTGCCATGTATATGAAACCGGAATTTAGAAAAACTCACACGATATCAATCAAAATTTAATCTCCAAACATAGCTACATGAAACTTATCAGGACAATAATGTTGGCCTCGATGCTTACAGGAGCCGGAATGCTGATGGCCCGCCCGGCCATTCCGCGGGATCCGGAAATCGAGAAGAAAGTAGAGGCGACCTTGAAGAAGATGAACCTCGATCAGAAAGTGGGCCAGATGCTCGAGCTGAACCTCGACGTGTTCGGCCATACGGACTGGAGCACAGGCACACCGAAATGGACCCTGGACGAGGCACGCCTCGACACCGTGATACAGAAGTGGATGCCCGGCTCGTTCCTGAACGCTCCCGGCACGTATGCCGGCTCGCTCGAGCAGTGGCACTACTGGATTCCGACCATTCAGAAGCTGTCGATGAAGTATATCGGCATCCCCACCATCTATGGCCTTGACAACAACCACGGCGTGACCTACGTGCAGGGCGGCATCATGTTCCCGCAGCCCATCAACCTCGCCGCGTCGTTCAACACCGAATTGGCCCGCGAGATGGCCGGCATCACCGCCTACGAGAGCCGCGCCGCCGACTGTCCGTGGGTCTATAATCCCGTCACAGACCTGGGCCGCGATCCCCGCTGGCCCCGTATATGGGAAAGCTTCGGCGAGGACCCTCTGGTCAACGCCCGTATGTCCGTAGCGCAGGTAGAGGGCTACCAGGGCCCGAATCCCAACAACGTGGGCAAATACAATGTGGCCGCATGCACCAAGCATTACATGGCGTACGGCGCACCCTGGACAGGCAAGGA
The DNA here is from genome assembly GCA_902796035.1 of uncultured Bacteroidales bacterium. GTDB lineage: Bacteria > Bacteroidota > Bacteroidia > Bacteroidales > Muribaculaceae > Lepagella. The sequence goes on from CADBNR010000065.1 coordinate 17,084, forward strand.
CCGTACGCCCGCGTATCTGTCCGAGCAGCAGATACGCGAGAAATATTTCGAGCCTTTCCGCGCCCAGATCATGGCCGGATCCCTATCCATCATGGTCAATTCCTCCAGCATCAACGGCGAGCCCGTCCACGCCAGCTACAAGTATCTGACACAGTGGCTTAAGAAGGATCTGGACTGGGACGGCATGATCGTGACCGACTGGGCCGACATCAACAACCTGTATCAGCGCGAGCGCGTGGCCAAGGACAAGAAGGATGCCATCCGCCTGGCCATCAACGCCGGCATCGACATGACCATGGACCCCTATAACGTCGATTTCTGCTTCCTGTTGAAGGAACTGGTCAACGAGGGCAAGGTCAGCATGGAGCGCATCGACGACGCCGTGCGCCGTATCCTGCGCCTGAAATACCGCCTCAACCTGTTCAAGGAACCCAACACCGGCGGCAAGGACTATAAGGAATTCGGCAGCGCCGAGAACGCCGAGAAGGCGTTGCGTTCGGCCGAGCAGACCGAAATCCTGCTGAAGAACGTCAACAACTTGCTGCCCCTGGCCAAGGGCAAGAAGATACTTGTCACCGGGCCGAACGCAAACACTATGCGCGCGCTGAACGGAGGCTGGACCTACACATGGCAGGGCAGCAACGCCGACTCTTTCTACGAGCCTTACAACACCATCTACGAGGCCCTGAGCAACAAATACGGCAAGGAGAACGTCACCCTTAAGGAGGGTGTGACATATAACGAGAAGGGACAATACTGGGAAGAGAACGAGCCCGACTATGCTTCGGCCGTCGCAGCCGCGGCAGACGCCGATGTCATCGTGGCCTGCATCGGCGAGAACAGCTATACCGAGACGCCCGGCAACCTCGACGACCTCTGGCTGTCGGCCAACCAGCGGCAGCTGGTCAAGGAGCTGGCCAAGACCGGCAAGCCCATCATCCTGATTCTGAACGAAGGCCGTCCGCGCCTCATCACCGACATAGAGCCTCTTGCAGGCGCCATCGTCAACGTTCTGCTTCCCGGCAACTACGGCGGCGACGCCCTGGCCAACCTGATGGCCGGCGACACAAACTTCTCGGCCAAGATGCCCTATACATATCCGCGCGAGATCAACGCCCTGAGCAATTACGACTATAAGGTCAGCGAGGAAGTGGGCACCATGGAGGGAGCCTACAACTACGACGCCAAGGTGTCGCTGCTATGGCCCTTCGGCCACGGACTGAGCTACACCACTTACGGCTACAGCAACCTGCGCGTGGACCGCGACCGGTTCACCGCCGACGACACCATCACAGTCAGCGTGGACGTGACCAACACGGGAAAGGTAGCCGGTATGGAGCCCGTGCTGCTTTACAGCTCCGACCTCGTGGCATCGTTAGTGCCCGACAACAAGCGTCTGCGCGACTTCACCAAGATTTCGCTGAATCCCGGCGAGACCAAGACCGTGACGTTCAAGCTTCCCGGCAACTCGATGGCATTCGTGGGCCACGACGGCAAGTGGGTGCTTGAGGAAGGCGCCTTCGAGCTGAAGGTGGCTAACCTGTCCGTGCCCGTCACCTGCACCGCCACCAAGGTATGGGACACCCCGAACATGTAAGCTGATCAGCGCGAGATGTTGACGTACAGGGGCCGGATGTATTTCCGGCCCCTGTTTGCTATTCGAATGCAGAAGGAGGCGGCCAAGCACAAGATCATGGTGAACGGCCACGAGGCCGTGCGTCCCACCGGACTGTGCCGCACATATCCCAACCTGATAGGCAACGAGAGCGCCTGCGGCACGGAGTATGAGTCATTCGGCGGCGGCTACGCCATCTCCATCAAGCCGGTAGTAAAGTAGTTGAAAAAGTTTACAAAGTTTAGAAAGTTAAGATACGTTCCGCACGGGACGTCTTTTTTAGTAGCGGGGGCTGTCCCAGCCGCGCATTGCCTCGGAGAGGCAACCTTGTGTATGTGGCGAAAAATGAGTAATTTTGAAGTCAAGATCAAATTACTCTGAAATGAAAATAGCAATTATCGGAGCCGGCAACATGGGCGGAGCTATCGCGCGCGGCATCGCGGGCGCCATCGCCGCCGGTCAAAGCCATCACACACTGGTCGTATCAAACCCCTCCGAGGGAAAACTGAATGCACTGAAATCGGCGTTCCCGTTTATCGAGACATACACTGATAATGCCGGGGCCATCGAGGGTGCCGACTTGGTTATCCTGGCTGTAAAGCCGTGGCTGGTGGAACAGGTGCTGAAGGAGGCTGGCGCGCTTCTCGGCAAGGAGACGATACTTGTGTCGGTGGCCGCCGGCATCACTCTTGACAGTCTTGAGAATATGGCCGGCGAAAAGCATCGTGCCGTATACCGCGCCATGCCCAATACTGCCGCTGCCGTAGGCAGGTCCATGACCTTCGTGGCCGGCAAGAACACTACACCTGAAAGCGACGAAGCCGTAAAGGCGATTTTTGAGAACGTCGGCACCGTCATGATGATAGAGGAGCGGCTGATGGCTGCCGGCACCTCATTGTCGGGATGCGGCATAGCTTATATATTCCGCTTTATCCGCGCCATGCAGGAGGGCGGCGTGCAGTTGGGCTTCTATCCCAAGGATGCCCTGAACATAGTGGCGCGGACCATGGAAGGCGCGCTGAAACTTTTGGAAACCAACGATTCGCATCCGGAGCAGGAGATAGACAAAGTCACCACTCCCGGCGGACTGACCATCAAAGGACTTAACACCATGGAGCAGGCCGGTTTCACCAACGCCGTGATACAGGGACTGACCCGAAACAGCTGATGAAATGAAACGCATTGTAGTAAAGATAGGCAGCAACGTGCTGACACGCGCCGACGGGTCGCTGGACTTTACGCGCATGTCGGCGCTGACCGACCAGATAGCCGACATACGCCGTGCCGGCATCGAGGTGATAATAGTGTCGTCGGGGGCCGTGGCTTCCGGCCGGGGAGAGCTGAAGGGGCTGACATTGAAGGCCATGAGCGACGTGGACCAACGGCAGCTCTATTCCGCCGTGGGACAGGCAAAGCTGATAGACAGATACTTCGAGCTGTTTCGCGACCACGGTCTGGTGGTGGGCCAGGTGCTGACCATGAAAGAGAATTTCTCGACGCCCGAGCAATACACAAACCAGCGAAACTGTATGCGCGTGATGCTCGACAACGGCGTGATCCCCATCGTGAACGAGAACGACACGGTGTGCGTCACCGAGCTGATGTTCACCGACAACGACGAACTTTCCGGTCTGATATCAACGATGATGGACGCCGACTCGCTGATAATACTCAGCAATGTAGACGGCCTCTGTACCGGGCGTCCGGGCGACGAGGGGGTAGAGGTGATACGCACAGTGGAGCCCGGAGCCGATATCGACGGGTATATCAGCACTTCAAAGTCCGGACTGGGGCGCGGCGGCATGGTGTCGAAATGCGGAATAGCCCGCCAGACCGCGGCGCAGGGCGTGGAAGTGATCATAGCCAACGGCAAGCGCGAGGGAATACTGTCCGACCTCGTGCTGAATGAACATAGCGAGACAGTATGTACAAGATTCCTGCCGTCATGAAAGATATAACAGAACTTTTGGCCGGGGCAAAACAGGCGTCGCGTTCGCTGCTGACGCTCACCGATAGGGAAATAGACTCGACGCTGCGCGACATCGCCGATGCATTATTGGAAGAGAGTGACAGTATACTTTCCGCCAACGCCCGTGATATGGAGCGGATGGACGCCGCCAATCCTATGCGCGACCGACTGGCGTTGTCGAAGAGCCGTCTGGAGGGGATTGCCGCCGACCTGAGGCATGTGGCCGAACTGGAGTCGCCGTTGCACCGCACGCTCGAGGCGCGCACGCTTCCCAATGGACTGAAACTGGAAAAGGTAGCCGTGCCGTTCGGCGTGATCGGAGTGATATATGAGGCTCGGCCCAATGTGACGGTGGATGTGACGGGCCTTTGCCTTAAATCGGGTAACGCCGTGGTGCTGAAGGGCGGTCACGACGCCGAATGCTCAAACCGGGCGATAGTGGAGGTGATACACGCCGTTTTGTCGCGGCATGGCATAGCCCCCGGGGTGGTAACGCTGCTTCCCTCCGACCGCGAGGCGACGGCACAGCTGTTGGCGGCGCGGGGCATGGTGGACCTGCTGATACCGCGAGGCAGCAAGAAGCTGATAGACTATGTGCGCGCGAACGCCCTAATACCGGTGATAGAGACCGGTGCCGGAGTGTGTCACGCCTATTTCCACACTGACGGTGATGTGAACAAGGGAGAGAAGATAGTCACCAACGCCAAGACGAGGCGCGTCAGCGTCTGCAACGCGCTGGACACGCTGATTGTGGACCGAAGCCGACTCGCCGACCTTCCGGCCCTGTGTGCCGGAGTCATGAATAAGAATGTGGCTGTCTATGCCGATCCGGAGGCATATACTGTATTAAAAGGACAATATCCTGACCGGTTGCTGAATGAAGCCGATGCTGACAGCTTCGGCAGGGAATTTCTGGATTACAAGATGTCGGTCAAGACGGTTGGAAACTTGGACGAGGCGCTGGAACATATAGCCCGATATGGGTCGGGACATTCCGACAGTATAGTCACTGAGGACTCCGAGGCCGCCGACCGTTTCCTTACGCTGGTGGATTCGGCATGCGTGTATCACAACGCCCCGACATCGTTCACCGACGGAGCTCAGTTTGGCTTGGGAGCCGAGATCGGCATAAGCACGCAGAAGCTCCATGCCCGCGGGCCTATGGCCCTGCGCGAGCTCACCACCTACAAATGGCTGATCCACGGCAACGCGCAAACCAGACCGTAATTAGTAAATGACCGTAATAAATAATTAGTGTCGCTTTTCTTCTTTTTTGTCTTGGAAGTAGTAATAGCCCCCACCGACCAAAGCAACGAGAGTTACGAAACTACACATAATAATGAAACCCAAATTATTTTAATTTTGAGTATTATTATTCAGACTATGTCTAAGAGCTTGATGAAAAATTTTCAATAGGCATTTTGTCCGTTTCTGTGCGCGGCCGGGACAGCCCGCGCTACTAATCAATAAGGATTCAATATATTGTAATACAATATATTGAATCCTTATTGCGGTATTCCCGTAGGGAGTCGAACCCTAATCGTCGGAACCGGAATCCGATATTCTATCCATTGAACTACGGGAACGTTATATGTCGGGACCGATGTGCTTCCGTTTTACATGAAATGGAAGCCGGCGTCCGCTTTCCGATTGCAAAGTTAGTGAAAAATTCGGGGATATTTAACTATTCGCTCAAATTTATGTCATTTTTTTATGGTATATAGCGAAATTGTTGCTAACTTTGTTAGGTAACGCACGATAACAATGGAAGATAATCAGGATATACGCATAGAGTCGGGATGGAAGCGGGTGCTGTCGCAGGAATTTGCAGCACCGTATTTCCGCGAACTTACGGCGCGGGTGCGCGACGAGTATTCGCGGCCCAATAATCCGTGTTATCCACCGGGCAGCCGTATATTCGCGGCGTTCGACAACACCCCTTTCGATCAGGTGAAGGTGGTGATAATAGGCCAGGACCCTTATCATGGCCCTGGTCAGGCCAACGGTCTGGCATTCTCCGTAGCCCCCGGCGTACTGATACCCCCGTCGCTGCGCAACATCTTCAAGGAAGTGAGCGATGACACCGGCGCACCGATGCCTGCCGACGGCGACCTGACCCGCTGGGCGCGGCAGGGCGTGCTGCTGCTCAACGCTTCGCTGACAGTGCGCGAGCATCAGCCCAAATCGCACAGCGGCATAGGGTGGGAACGGTTCACCGAAGCGGCGGTGCGCGTCTTGGCCGAACAGCGCGACCACCTTGTGTTCCTGCTATGGGGTTCGGACGCCATACGCCGGGGCGACTTCATCGACCGGTCGCGTCACCTCGTAATGACCAGCGTGCATCCATCGCCATTGTCGGCAAGCCGCGGATTCTTCGGCAACCATCAGTTCACACGCGCCAACGAATACCTTGTGGCGCACGGCAAAACACCCATCGTATGGTGAGACGACTGCTGACACTCCTTGTGGCACTGACTGCGGTACTGACCGCGGTCCGGGCCGACACCGACACCCGCCAGCAGATATTCTCGCCGAGGTTCAAGACGCTTAAGGTGCAGAACATCGACCTGTTCGATGCGCCTCCCGTGATACGTATCGGCTCGCAGGACAGGATCGAGATAACCTTCGACGAGATAGGGGAGGACAACAGCTGGCTGGAATGGCGGCTGATACATTGCAACGCCGACTGGCAGCCCTCGGCTCTTGTGGAAAGCGAATACATAGACGGCTTCAACGCCAATAAGATTGAGGATTTCGCGTATTCCACCGCCACGTTCGTGCATTACGTGAATTACCGTATCGAGATTCCCGACGAGCGGTGCGGCATACTGCGGAGCGGCAACTATCTGCTGCAGGTGTACGACCCGCAGGAACCTGACGACGTGCTGCTGCAGGCGCGCTTCCAGGTCAGCGAGAATATGGCCGAGGTGGCCGGTACCATGACCTCGCGTACCGACCATGGTTTCAACGACGAATGGCAGCAATTAGGCCTGGCGGTGACCGTAGACCTGCAGGACGGGTCGAATCCATACGGCGACTATCGCGTGGAGGTGAGCCAGAACATCGACAGCAAAACACGCATGATACCCATGCCCGGACGTGTCAACGGCAACGTATTGATATACGGGCATATTCCGCAGCTTATATTCCCGGCAGGAAACGAATACCTGCGTTTCGAATCGGTGTCCAACCGCTTCGCCGGCATGAAGGTGGACTCGCTGCATTACGAAGGAACCAATTTCCACGTCTGGCTCAAGCCCGACGTGCCGCGGGCCCGAAGGGAGTATGAATACGACCGCACGCAGCATGGCCGCTACATGGTGCGCGAATACAACGCCACGGACTCAAACATCGGCGCCGACTATATCACGGTGCATTTCCGTCTGGACACAGACGAGATACCCGGTGGTGAGGTTTATGTTGACGGCGAGATGACCGACGGCCTGTTTACCGACCGTAACCGCATGACATATTCCGACGCCGAGGGGGCCTATCTGCTGCAGATGCCTCTGAAACAGGGAGCCTACAATTATCGTTATAAGTTGAAGACTCCCGACGGCAATGTGCGTGACCTGGACGGCAACAAGTGGGAGACCGGCAACCAGTATGTGGTGAGGGTATGGAAGCGGAGTCCCGGCGAGCGTGCCGACCGGCTTGTGGGTATGGATATAATACAATGAGTATGTTGCAGATACAGGATACATTGGTGAGTCTGGACCTGATAGAACGTTACTTTGTATGCGATCTTGACGCGTGCCTCGGCGCCTGTTGTATTGACGGCGACGAGGGAGCCCCCGTCACCAAGGAGGAGAGTGCCCGCATAGCCGAGGTGCTGGACATAGTGGAGCCGATGATGAGTCCCGCCGCCGTGCGCGAGGTGCGGGATAACGGCGTGGACTATCTGGACCGCGAGGGCGATCGCGTCACGGCCTTGGTGAACGGCTGTGAATGCGCTTTCACCACACGCGAGGCAAACGGTATGTGTCTTTGCGCCCTTGAAAAGGCGTTGCGCGCAGGCACGCTGGACCATGACGTGAAACCCATAAGCTGTCGCCTATATCCCGTGCGGCTCAAGGAATATGACGGCTTTACAGCCGTGAACCTGCACAGATGGAAGATATGCCGCCCGGCCGAGAAGTTGGGCCGGAAACTCGGCGTCAGGGCCTACGAGTTCCTGAAGGGGCCGCTCGTGGCGCGCTTCGGTCAGGAATGGTACGACGAGCTGGATTTTACCGCCAAAGAATATTTAAAGCAAAAGTCTGAATGATACCGGGATGGCTGGATACGATGCTGATGGTGCTGTACGTGGTTACGATAGCATCGGCCATCATTGTGGTTCTCAGGGAGAACCGCAATCCCATCCGTTCGCTGTCGTGGGTGATAGCGCTGATATTCCTGCCGGTAGTCGGACTGGTGTTCTACATCTTCTTCGGTCGGTCGCTGCGAGGCCGGCGCATGGTGTCGCGCCACAACAAGCGGCGCATGGCTACGGCCATGACCACACGTACCGTCGACCTGGATATGCAGCCTCTGGACAGCGGCGAGAAGTCGCTGGTGAAACTGGCCCGCAACATAGCCTCGGCCGTGTATAGCGTCAACAACAGCGCTAAGATATACACCTCCGGCTCCGCCAAGTTCGAGGCACTGAAACACGACCTGCGCAATGCCCGGAAGTCGATATTCATGCAGTATTACATTTTTATGGACGACCGGATCGGCCATGAGATAGCGGAGATACTCAAGGAGCGGGCGCAGGCAGGGGTGCAGGTCAAGGTGATGTACGACCACATCGGCTCGTTCTCGTCCAGCAATTCCTTCTGGCGCGACATGGAGAAGGCGGGAGTGGACACGCATCCCTTCTTCCGCGTCAACTTTCCGCAGTTGGCCAACCGTCTGAACTGGCGCAACCACCGCAAGATGGTGATAATAGACAACAAGGTGGGCTACATAGGCGGCATGAACATCGCCGACCGTTACGACACCGGCACGAAGGGCGCACAGCCGTGGCGCGACACCCATCTGCGCGTGGAGGGTGACATAGTGGAGTCGCTGATTTTCTCGTTCATAGTGGACTGGAACTATCTGAAGCAGCCGCGGCCTATGGAGTTTCCGGAGATGGAGCCGGCCGGAATCAAGTCGGGAGTGGGAATGCAGCTGGTCACATCCGGCCCGATGAGTCAGTGGAACAATCTGTCGTTAGTGTTCCTGAAAGCCATCTCGTTGGCCCGTAAGTCGATATACATACAGACGCCATATTTTCTGCCCACGGATGCGTTGCAGAAGGCCCTGGAGGCCGCCGCTCTGTCCAAGATAGACGTGCGCATCATGATTCCCCGGTCGGGCGACAGCCGAATGTTGCAGTATGCCTCGTTCTCGTACGTGACGCAGTGCCTGAAAGCCGGCATCAAGGTATATCTGTATAATCCGGGTATGCTTCATGCCAAGACCATGATAATAGACGACAACTTAGTGACCACCGGATCGACCAACTTTGACTTCCGGAGTTTTGAGAACAATTTCGAGAGCAATCTGCTGATATACGACAAGGAGCTGAACCGCGAGATGCGCGACATCTTCTTCCGCGACATGGGCTCGTGCACCCGTCTAAGCTACGCCGCCTGGCACCGCCGCCCCGCCCTGCAGCGCGCCTGGGAGTCGGTGATCCGCCTCGTCTCCCCGATACTGTAACTTTAAATGATCCTCATAGCGTGGAAATTGATGGGATAGAGTCTGACAATAGTTGTAAGAGTGTGTTTACTTTTAAACCGATTTAACAAATGAATAGAGTGATTATTTAAACTTCAAATTAATCTTGAGGTCTTTTTTGGCT